>JBPCJW010000229.1:0-11189 GCA_051004915.1 Ilumatobacteraceae bacterium | reverse complement strand
TCTCATCGTCGGGGTGGGCATCAGCCTGCTGGCCAACGTCGCCACGACCGTGTACCTGCATCGGGCGCTGGCCCATCGCGCGCTCACGTTGCGACCGGCGGTGATCCAGGTGTGTCGGGTGCTCACGTGGGTCTCGACGGGGATCCGACCGCGCCAGTGGGTCGCGGTGCACCGCAAGCACCACGCCTACACCGACGTCGAGGGCGACCCCCACTCGCCGGTGCTGCACGGGTGGATCAGGGTGCAGATGATGAATGTGGCGATGTATCGGCGCGAGGCTCGCAACCCCGTGACGATCACCAAGTACGCCAAGGATCTGCCGCAGACACGGGCCGACCGGTGGATGTACGACCACGCGCTGCTCGGCCTGGCCATCGGCGTCGGCCTGCTCGTGCTCGTGTGCGGATGGCGGATCGGGCTGCTGGCCGCGTTCGTCCACGTCAACGTGTACCTCGGTGGCTCGGCGGCGGTCAACGCCATCGCCCACCACTTCGGCCGCCGTCCTTACGACAACACCGCGGGCAACCTGCAATGGCTGGCCCTGATCACCGCCGGCGAGGGCCTGCACAACAACCACCACGCCGCGCCGACCTCCGCCAAGCTGGCGCATCGCTGGTATGAGATCGACCCCGGCTGGTACGTGATCAAGATGCTCACGTGGGTGCGCCTGGCCAAGACGCGAACCGTGGCCGTCCGCGACATCGTGCGGGTGAGACCCCGTCACCCCCAACGCGTGGCGTAACCCCCACCTCCTGCGTTTGTGAGCTGGGCGTCGCCGGGCGGATGCCCAACGCACAAACGCAGATCCCGGACGCCGCGTTTGTTCACTCATGGTCGCCTGGCCGGCGCCCGGCGGACAAACGCAGTTGCTCAGCCGAGGGCGTCGTCGAGCCGCTGCCAGTTGATGAGGTGGTCGAGGAACGCGTCGACGTAGTCGGGGCGCTTGTTGCGGTAGTCGATGTAGTACGCGTGCTCCCACACGTCGCAGGTGAGCACCGCCGTCTTGTCGTGCTTCATCGGCAGGTCGGCGTTGCCGGTGGCCATGATCGCCAGTTTCCCGCCGTCGAGCGTCAGCCACGCCCAGCCCGAGCCGAACTGGCCCGTCGCCGCCGTCTTGAACTCCTCGCGGAACTTGTCGTATCCCCCGAAGGCCTCCTGCACGGCGTCGCCGGCCGCGCCGGTCGGCTCCCCGCCGCCACCCGGCGCCATCGATGACCAGTACAGGGTGTGGTTCCAGACCTGCGCCGCGTTGTTGAACACCTTGCCGTCGGCGCTGGTGATGATCTCCTCCAGGGATGCCGATTCTTGCGGCGTGCCCTCGACCAGCCCGTTAAGGGTGTCGACGTACGTCTTGTGGTGCTTGCCGTAGTGGTACTCGAACGTCTCGGCCGAGAGGTACGGCTCGAGGGCGCTCATGTCATACGGCAGCGGGGGCAGTTCAAAGGCCATCGGCAGTTCCTTGTCGTCGTCGTCGTCGGTCATGCGGGACGCCCGAGTCTGCCCCATGGCGGCGCCCCGACAAACGGCCGTGCACACGTTTGTGCACGGGCTGTCGCCCCGGCGACGGCCAGTGAACAAACGCGGCTCAGGCTCGTCGCTACCCTCGCCGGCATGCACCTCGTGTCGGCGCTGTTCGTGGAGGACTTTGCGTTGCGCCAGGCGCCCGGTCCTTCGACGCGCATCGACCTCACCGGGGCGATGTTCTCGATGGCCGCCCCGTCGCCCGCACCCGTGACGGTCGCCCCGCACTTCGTGGCCCTGATCCACTGCCCACCGACCGACGACGGCAACGGGGTGTTCGAGGTCGTCTTTCGGCGCACCGCCGATCCTGACCAGCCCGCTTCGGACGATGACCAGGTGGCCCGCAACGTCAGCCCGTTCACGGTGGAGCCCGGCAAGTTCACGTACCGGCTGGTGCGCGGTGAGCTGGAGTTCCAGGACTACGGCCAGATCTTCGCCCACTGCCGCATCGGCCGCGGGCCGTGGCTGGTCGTGCCCTTCACGCTGCTGCCGCCGGCGTAGCTCCGCGTTTGTGCACCACCGGTCGGCCGGCCGGCCACGGGTGAACAAACGCGAGCCTCGGGGGTGGCCATCGGGGCGGTTGGGTAGGGTCGGCGGCGATGCACACCGAGCTGTCGGCCGACGTTCAGGCCGCGGCCATCTCGATGATCCGCGGGTTCGCCATGGATGCGCCGCTGCGCGCCAAGAGCGGCCACCAGGGCACGGCGATGGCCCTCGCCCCTCTCGCCCACGTGCTCTACAGCCGCGTCATGAAGCTCGACCCGGAGCATCCCGAATGGCCCGATCGCGACCGGTTCGTCCTGTCCAACGGACACGCCTCGATCCTCCAGTACTCGATGCTGTACCTCACCGGGGTCGGCCTCGACCTCGCTGACCTCGAGGCGTTCCGCTCGTGGGAGTCGAAGACCCCCGGCCATCCGGAGGCCGGCCACACCGTCGGTGTAGAGGTCACGACCGGACCGCTCGGACAGGGATTCGGCGACGCCGTCGGCATGGCCATCGCCGAGCGCGTCCTGCGTCACCGCTTTGGTCCCCAGCTCGTCGACCACCACACCTACGTCATCGCCGGCGACGGATGCTTCATGGAAGGCATCAGCCACGAGGCCGCCTCGCTCGCCGGCCACCTCGGCCTCGGCCGGTTGATCTGCATCTACGACGACAACCGCATCACCATCGACGGCGCCACCTCGTTGTCCTACTCAGACGACGTCGCCCAACGATTCGGCGCGTACGGGTGGAACGTGCAGCGACTTGGCGAGATCGCCGACGACTCGGACGCGCTCGAGACCGCACTTCGAGCCGCCCAGGCGGACGAGTCGTTCCCGTCGCTGCTCATCCTCCGATCCCACATCGCATCCCCGTCGCCCGATCACACCGGCGACTACAAGGCCCACGGCAACCCCTTCACCGCCGAGGACGTCACGCGCACGAAGGCGGTGATGGGCATCCCCGACGACCCCTTCTGGTCCCCGCCTGACGTCGTCGACGCCTACCGCGCTGCGGTCAAGGCGCGCGGCGCCGACGAGTACCAACGCTGGATGGGGGCCGTCGACGCGTTGAGCGGCGACGAGCGCACCGCCTGGGACGCAGCCTGGGCGCAGACGGGTGAGCAGGGCTGGCAGGACCACCTGCCGACGTTCGAGCAGGGCGAGAAGATCGCCACCAGGCAGGCGCTGGTCAAAGTGCTCGACGCTGTCCTGTCCCGCTTCCCCGGCGTCGTGTCTGGCGCCGCCGACCTCACCGGCAACACCGGTGTCAAGCTGCCCGACGACGTCGGTGTGCAGACGGCCGGATCGCCGGGCGGACGTCAGGTCTACTACGGCATCCGCGAGCACGCCATGGGCGCATCCCTCGTCGGGATGGCGAAGCACGGCGGCATCCTCCCGATCGGCGGCACGTTCTTCGTCTTCGTCGACTACATGCGCGAGCCCGTGCGCCTCGCTGCGCTCTCCCACGCCAAGGCGGTGTTCGTGTTCAGCCACGACTCCGTTGGCGTCGGCGAGGACGGCCCCACTCACCAACCGGTCGAACAGCTGGCCACGCTGCGCGCCATGCCGCAGCTGCATGTGATTCGCCCGGCCGACGGCAACGAGACTGCCGCGGCGTGGCGGGCGGCGGTCGATCACGACGGGCCGACGGTCATCGTGCTGTCCCGCCAGGGCGTCGTCGTGCGAACGGACGGCTCGGCCGTCGAACGTGGCGCCGGCATCGTGCTGCAAAGCTCGGGCGACCCGGCGCTCGTCATCGTGGCCACCGGCAGCGAGGTGTCGCTGGCGATCGAGGCCGGCGAGCAGCTCAACGCCGATGGCGTGGCTACGCGCGTCGTGAGCCTGCCGAGCTGGGACCGTTTCGCGGCCCAGGGCGACGAGTACCGGCGCCAGCTGCTGCCAGCCGGCGTGCCCGTGCTGTCTGTCGAGGCGGCCACAACGTTCGGCTGGGAGCGCTACGCAGACGAGTCGATCGGCATCGACCGCTTCGGCGTCAGCGCGCCTGGCGACGAGGTGCTGGAGCGCCTCGGCATCAACCTCAACAACGTCCTGCAGCGGGCCCGTGCGCTGGCGGGCGGCGATCGAAAGGAACGACCGGGATGAGCAAGCTGATCCAGCTCTACGAGGAGTTCGGGCAGAGCCCGTGGCTCGACAACCTGCAGCGCGGCTACCTGACCTCTGGCCAGCTGGCCCGCCTGCGTGACGACGGCATCCGCGGCTTGACCTCGAACCCGACGATCTTCGAGAAGGCGATCACCGGATCGTCGGACTACGACGAGCAGTTCAAGCAGATCGCCGCCGCCGACGGTGCGGTCGGCGACGACTACTGGGCGCTCGTCACCAAGGACATCGAGGCGGCCTGCGGCGTCTTCGCCCCGGTGTACGACTCGTCTGACGGCGGCGACGGCTTCGTCAGCGTCGAGGTCGCGCCGGAGCTGGCCGACGACTCCGCCGGGACCGAGACAGCTGCGCGCGGACTGCACGAGACGATCGCCCGCCCCAACCTGATGGTCAAGATTCCCGGAACCGAGGCCGGTCTCGGCCCGATCCGGCAGATGATCAGCGAGGGTCGCAACATCAACATCACATTGATCTTCAGCCTCGAGCGCCACCGCGAGGTGATGGACGCCTACCTCGAGGGTCTCGAGGCGTACGTCCAGAGCGGCGGGAGCGACGCGGCGTCGGTCGCCAGTGTGGCGAGCTTCTTCATCTCCCGCGTCGACACCGAGGTCGACCGCCGCCTCGAAGCGATCGGGAGCCCCGAGGCACTGGACCTGCGCGGCAAGGCTGCCGTCGCTCAGGGCAAGTTGGCGTATCGCCAGTTCCAAGAGATGTTCGCTGGACCGCGCTGGGAGCGGCTGGCCGCCGTCGGCGCCCGCGTGCAGCGACCGCTGTGGGCCAGCACGTCGACCAAGAACAAGGCCTATCCGCCAACGCTGTACGTCGATGAGCTGATCGGTCCGCAAACTGTCAACACACTGCCCGACGCCACCATCGATGCGTTCCTCGAGCACGGCACGTTGGCCCGAAGGGTCGACCAGGACGTCGACGCCAGCCAGGACGTGTGGGACCGACTGGAGGCAGTTGGCGTGCACATGGCCGACGTCGCTGTGCAGCTCGAACGGGAAGGCGTGGCCAGCTTCGAGAAGAGCTTCGACGAACTGCTCGGTGCGCTCGACGCCAAGTCGGCGGAGCTTCGTGGGCGCTGAGGCGCCGACAGACGAACCGCCACCGACGTCGGTCGACATCGAACAGCTCGCCCGCCAGCTCGCCCATCGATTCCCCGCTGGCGGGGACAGCCGCACGGCGCGCCAACTCTTGGAGAGCGCCCTCGGGCTGTTGGCGGACGACCCCGATCCTCTGGATCTGAAGATCGCCGCCGCGGCGATGACCGAGATGCGCGAGGCGTTCGAGATCTTCCACCCGTACGAAGAGGTGCCAAAGGTGACCGTCTTCGGCTCGGCCCGCACGCGCCCCGACGATCCGGTCTACGGCCAGGCGCGCGACGTCGCAGCGGCACTTGCGGCGCGCGGGTGGATGGTCGTCACCGGTGCCGGGCCGGGGATCATGCAGGCCGCGATGGAGGGTGCCGGCCGGGACCGCAGCATCGGCGTGGCCATCCGCCTGCCGTTCGAGCAGGGCGCCAACCCGGTCATCGCCGGCGACGAGAAGTACGTCAGCATGAAGTACTTCTTCACACGCAAGTTGATGCTCGTCAAAGAGAGCAGCGCGTTCGTCTGCCTGCCCGGCGGTTTTGGCACCCTCGACGAGACGTTCGAGCTGTTCACGTTGACCCAGACCGGCAAGGGGATGCCGGTGCCGATCGTGCTGCTCGACCCGCCCGGCGACCCGTTCTGGCGGCGCATCGACGACATGATCCGCGAGCTGCTCGTCTCGCGCGGTCTGGTCTCCCAGCACGACGTTGAGCTGTACGTCGTCACGGACTCCGTGGAGCAGACGTGCGCCGAGATCGACCGCTTCTACGCCAACTACCACTCCATCCGCTATGTCGGCGATCAGGTCGTCGTCCGGCTGCGCCACGAGCCGACGGACGCGCTGCTCGCCGCGCTGGACGAGCGGTTCGGCGACCTGCTGGCATCCGGTCGGTTCATGCGCAGCGGTCCGCTAGACATCGAACGGCGCCACGGCGATCACCTCGACCTGCCCCGGCTGCGCTTCTCGTTCGCCAAGCACCGGGCCAGCGGACTACGGGCGTTGATCGATCGGCTCAACCGGGATGTCGCGCCGATGCCGAGTGCCAGCCGTGACCGGGACTCGGTGGTCGAGGGGGCTGCGGCCGCTCAGTCCCCACCGGTCTGACGGAGCAGGTGGGCAGCTTTCTCCACTGCCCGCCGAGCCTGCGTCAGCGCCTTGTCGCTGGCGGGCCGAGCGGTGGCACCGTCGGCGACAGCCTGCTGCAAGACATCGAAGGACAGCTCGTCGAGCTCGTCGCGGATCGCCTCCAGTCGCTCGGCCAGGTCGTCGGCGCGCGTCACGGCGCCAACGCCTCCGCGACGATGTCGACGGGATGGCGGACGTCGAGGCCGGCCGCGCCGAGGTGCATGATGCAGCCGGGGTTGGCGCTGGCAACGATCGTTGCGCCGGACCGCGTCGTCGCCCGCCCGATCGCCGCCACCTTGCGCTGGCGCACGTCGTTGGCCAGCTCCGGTTGCAGCGCCGAGTAGGCGCCACCGGCTCCACAGCACAGCCCGTCGTCGTCCAGCTCGACGATCTCGGTGACATGGCGCAGCACCGACCGCACCGGCTCGTGAGCACGCTGCACGTGGCGCAGGTGGCAGGGGTCCTGCACGATGACCGGCGGAGGGCGGTGACGAGGCGCCGGAAGGCGGTCGAGGCGCTCGGCCAGCCACTCGTTGACGTCGACCACCCGCCGGGAGAAGGCGGCGGCGGCGGGCGTTCCGACCAACCGGCCGTAGTCCTTCATCGCTGCGCCGCACCCGGCGGAGTTGACGATCACCGATGCGTCGCCGGGCATCGCCTGCACGACCCGGGCCGCCAGTTCGGCCGCCTCGTCAACCAACCCGGCATGGGCGTGCAGAGCACCGCAGCACGACGCTTCTGGACCGGGGACGGCGACCGGCGCGCCGACGGCGGTGAGCAGCGCAGCGGTGTTGCGGTGCGTCGGTCGCATCCAGGCGTCCATCACGCATCCTGTGAACAGCCACACACGATTGCCGTCGAGCTCACGGTCGCCGCCGTCGCCGGTCGCCGTGACGGCCGGACCGCGGCGCAGCGGGAGGCGGGCGAGGCCGAGTCGTTTGGGGACCAGCCGCAGCCGTTGGGCCAGCGCCAGGGTGGTCGAGCCGGCGAGCAGCAGGCGGTGGCGGGAGAGAGCCGAGAAGGCCACCCGCAGCCACCGCTGCCTGCTGCGATGGGCATCGACGAGCGCGTGCCGGGTGCCCTCCATGAGGTGACCGAACGGGACGCCGCTCGGGCACGCCGGCTCGCACCCGCGACACTGCACGCACGTGTCCATGAAGCGGACGAAGTCGTCGTCGACCTCGGCTCCGTGCCATTGCACGCCGCGCATCGCGTCGATCCGGCCGCGCGGCGACAGGCCCTCCTCCCCCGTCACCCGGAACGTTGGGCAGTGCGGCAGACACAACCCGCAGGCCACGCACGACGACAGCTCTGTGTCGTCCAGCCTCAGGTCCAGGATCACCACCGACGACGACGGTACCGCCACCCATCACAGCGTTTGTTCGATCGGCGTCGCGCGGCCGGCCGTCCCTGCACAAACGCATGTTTTCGGCGTAAACATCCGCCCGGCCACCGGTGGTGAACGTTCCACAGCGGAACACAGGTGGCGATCACGAAAGGACTCCCTCGGCATGCAACGTGCCCGCTTGTTCACCTTTGCGGCTGTGCCCGTCATCTTCCTCGGCCGTTCGCGCCGAGTCAGTGCGCCCTGCCACCAGCTCCGAAGTGCCATTCGAGCTACTCCGGTCGGTGCCTCCCGATTGTCAGCGATCTTGACTGCCCTCAGGTCGGCGGCACCGTGCGGGTTGTGGGTCCCGACGTGTACCGGCTCGATGCCGACGACGGCCTCGGCTGCGAGCGCAACTGATCCCCGCGCGTTTGTGCGCCCGTCGTCGCCTGACGCGTCGTCGCTGTGCAAACGCGGTGTCCGGGCGCGATCCACGCGTTTGTGCGCCTGTCGTCGCCTGACGCGTCGTCGCTGCACAAACGCGGGTTTTAGGTCGGGGTCCAGGGGGGTGCGGTCGGGCCGTCGCGCCAGTAGGCGAGGCGGCGTCGGGCCTCGGGCATCGCAGCTGGATCGGCGAGGCCGGCCTTGAGGCGCATCAGGCTGGCGGCGACGAGACGCAGTTCGGCGATCGCCTCGGCCAGCGGGTCACCGGCCAGCGATCGCCCGTAGCCGGCGGCGAACTCCTCGTACCATCGCGCTGGCCAGCCCCACCGCGTGATGCGCAACAGCATCGAGTGGTCCCACGCCGGCGGGCCTAGGCAGAGCAGGTCCCAGTCCAGCAGGACCGGCCCTGCGGCGGTCATCACGACGTTGTCGGGATGGAGGTCGCCGTGGCACACGACGCGGTCGTCGACGGCGTTCGACCATCCACGGTGACGCTCGACGACCGCATCGATCCCGGCGCGGGCCGCCGGGTCGATCGACGGTGCGACGTCCTCCCGTACCTCGTCGAAACGCCACCACGGGAACGACTCGCAGGGCGGCACGGGGTAGCCGGCGGGGAGGTCGAGCCGGTCCAGTCGGTGGACGGCGGCGGTCATCTGTCCGACCGCCCGCCAGTCGATCTCCGCGTCGACCGGCACCAGCCGCTCCCACGCCGTCGCGGCGTGCTCACCGATCGTGACGGCATCCGGGCGCGCCGGCGGCGGCACCCGGATCCCCGCCGCGGCGAGCACTGCGGCGAGCTCGAGCGCAGCCTCGGCGGGAGCGCTCGGCCGAGCCACCCGCAGCACCACGTCGCCGGCGACGAAGATCGTGTTCATGCCCAGCCGCAACAGCTGCGGCATCGGCAACGCCCAGTGCTCGGCGGCCCGCGCCGCCACGTCCGTCGCCACCGCCAACGACTCCGTCCCACGGTCGACGAACGGCCGGGCCGAGCGGCGCGATGAGAGGTGAGTGGACCAATCGCCCTCATCGCTCACCGCTCATCTGGTCCGGCGGTCACAGCGCGAGCACGTCGAGGCCGGGGTTGAGGCGCCCCCGCGGGTCGAAGCCGTGCTTGATCCGCCCATGGAGCTGGCGGATCACCGGGTCGACAGGGCGCGCCAGAACCGGGTCCTCGTGGTGCACCACCCCGACGCCCAGCTCGACGACGAACCGGCCGCGCAGGCTGCGGAAACGGCCCGGCTCGATCGACCACCGCCCCCCACTTGGCAGCACCGGCGGACCATCGACGGCGTGCAACGAGAGGCCACCGACCTGCTCGGCGACATCGCGCCGATCACCCTCCAGGAGCACCCACATCGTCTCGCCATCCCACAGCGCCGATGTCGGCCGGTACAGCTCGGCCATCACCACGTCCGGGTCGACTCGCCCTGCAAACCACTGCTCGTACCGAGGGCGTGGGCGGGTCCGCAGGATCACGTCGCCCATGAACCCGAGCGTCCCGTACGAACCGACGAGGAGCCGACAGAGGTCGAACCCGCTGACGTTCTTCACTGTCGGTCCGCCGGCTTTGACCACCTCGCCTGCCGCCGACACGTAGCGGATCTGCAGCACGGCATCGCGCACCGGTCCATAGCCGAGCCGGCGGATGCCACTGCGGCCGGTAGCCAGCGCACCGCCCACCGTGCCTGGCGGCGAGATGGCCACGCATTGCCCATGGGGTGCCAGCGCGTCGTCCAACTCGGCGACCGTCGTGCCAGCACCGCATGACACGATCATCTCGGCCGGCTCGACCAGTTCGACACCCGCCGGTGCCCCGACCACTCGCACGCCGGCCACCGGCCCGCGACGCGTCCTTGACCCGGCGATGGTGACCGGCCCTTCGCCACCGACCTCTGCGGCGAACGCCGTCAGATCCACGCGCCCTCGGCGACCGCCCGCCCGACGTGCAGGTCGCCACACCCCGCCGCGCTCGGCAGCACCTTGCCCGGGTTGGCCAAGCCACGCGGGTCGAACGCCTCGCGCAGCGCGCCCTGTGCCTGCAGGTCGACGGCGGAGAACATCAGCGGCATCAGGTCCCGCTTCTCGAGCCCGATCCCATGCTCACCGCTGAGGACGCCACCGGCTTCCACCGACGCTCGCACGATCTCGTCGCCGGCGGCGTGGACACGTTCCATCACCCCGGGAACCTTCGCGTCGTAGACGAGCAGCGGGTGCAGGTTGCCGTCGCCGGCGTGGAACACGTTGAGCACCAGCAGGTCGTGGCGGGCCGTGATCTCGTAGACCTTGGCCAGCACCTCCGGCAACTTTGATCGCGGCACCACCGTGTCGTGCAGGTAGTAGTTCGGCTTGATCCTGGCGATCGCGCCGAATGCCGACTTTCGGCCTTTCCACAGCAGCGCTCGTTCGACGTCATCCGCCGCCGTGCGCACGGTGCGCACGCCGTGGGCGACGGCGATCTCGGTGATCGCCGCTGCGTCGGCCTCGACCCCGTGCGGTAGCCCGACCACCTCGACGAGCAGGGCAGCTGCGGCGTCGACCGGCAGACCGGCGTGGATGTACGCCTCGACGGCCTGCAGGCAGAGGCGGTCCATCATCTCCAACGCAGCCGGCACGATGCCCGCCGCGATCACCGCGCTGACCGTGGCCGCGCCGGCCTCGACCGTGTCGAAGTCCATCAGCATCGTGGACACCGCCGGCGGGTTCGGCGTCAGGCGCACGCACACCGCCGTCGTCACGCCGAACATCCCCTCACTGCCGACGAACACGCCGCGCAGGTCGAAGCCGTCGGGCTCGGGATCCTCGCCGCCGAGGATGGCAACGCTGCCGTCGGGGAGGACCACCTCCAAGGCGACGATGTGGGCGTTCGTGACACCTTCGGCGAGGCAGTGCGGACCGCCGGAGTTGTTGGCGACGTTGCCGCCGATCGAGCACGTCTGCTGGCTGCTCGGGTCGGGGGCGAAGTGCAGAACGTCGTCGACGACGGTCCGGCCGCGGTCGAGGTTGGGCACGGCTGGATGGACCCAGGCCCGACGGCCGAGAAAGTCGGAGGAGAAGGTCTCGCCCAT
>JBPCJW010000228.1:0-46118 GCA_051004915.1 Ilumatobacteraceae bacterium | reverse complement strand
CCCGCCCGTGCGTCGAGCACACTCGTTCGCCAGCGATCACGCCCGACGAGCGCGCGCGACTCGCAGGGCGATGAACGCACCGGCCAGCACCCACACGCCGATCAGGATGATGGCCGCGTTGCGTTCGAAGGCGAGTGGCAACGTCGAGGAGTTGGTGGGTCGCTGACCGAGGCGGGTGACGAGCGGGGCCGAGAACAGCACGACGAGCGCCGACACGGCGCCCGCCGCACGAACCGGACCCTTGGCCACGGCCGGGACGACCCGGCCGACGAGCCATGCGCCGGGGAACAGCAGCGGCGCGACGACGACATCGTGGAGCAGGTCGAAGCCGACGACCAGCAGGACGAGCGAGATCGGGTTGGCATCGGTGCTGTTGCGCAGCGCGCTCCAGGCGCCGAACGCGATCAGCGCCCACCCGATGACGAGGGCAGGGACGAAGAGGTGCGCGGCGGATCCGGGTCCGATCCCGGGTCCGACGCGACGCCGGTCGGCACCCGGTCGGCGCTGCTGCTCATTGGTGAACCATCGCCCCAACGAGATGTTGCACCACCGTGATCTCCACCGGGCACCAGCTCATCGCGTGACCAACCTGGTGACCCACTTCGTCTGCATCACGCCTGGCTGGTTCGGGGCGATCAGGCGCACCGGGAACCCGTGGTCCAGCGAGAGCGTCTCGCCGTTGACCTGCAAGGCGAGCACGGTGTCGTCGTCGCCCACCACGCGGTCGTTGACGAGCGAGGTGCGGTACCGGCCGCCGGCCTCGAGCGACACGACCTCCACCTCGCTCGCCTCCGTCAGGCGGGCCTGTTCGAGCACCGTCCGCAGCGCACCCCGGTCCACCGGACGCTGGCGCTCCACCCCTCGACGCAGGCGATCGGCAAGGTTTCCGATCGCTGTGGCATCGCCGCCAGCTCGGCGGGTGCCGACGATGCGCCGTTCGTTGGCGGCGCCAACATCGACATCAGGCAGCGCGGCAACGACGCTCCAGGATCGAGCGGGCGGCCTGGCTGTATCCCGGCCACAGCTCCTCGGCGCAGTCGATCGCTTGGCGCCCATCCGTGCCGATGCACGGCGCCAGGCTGGGCCAGGCACGCAGCTTGCGAACCTCCCACGCAGGGAACGCCCCCATGGGGAGTTCGGCCCTTGACCGAGCGGCACTGGTCCCAGCGACAGCTCGGTCCGGAACCGGACGCAGCGGGGCCAGCGTCCGCGAATTCCACGGCTCACCTGTTTGCTTACCTTGCGAGCCAGAGGGCAAGTCCGCAGGCCCAAAAGTGGTCCTGAGTAGGTGCTTTGCGGTGGGGCTAACAAGAATCGAACTTGTGACCTCATCCTTATCAGGGATGCGCTCTAACCGACTGAGCTATAGCCCCGGGCGGTCATCGAGGCTACCGGACGTGCGAGTCGCCCGGGCTGGGCGAGAGCCGCTCCATGGCAGGCAGCGGGTGGGTCTGCTGCTCGGTGGTCGGCACGGGACGGTTGGCGGCGGGATCGGCCGCTGACCCGGTCGTGCGGCGGACGACGAACCGACGCATCGGTGACGTAGTGCGCTCGACGACCTCTTCCTCCAGCACCGTGAACCGGACGCCGCCGACGAGGTCGGTGATCAGGTTGAACAGCGTGGCCGCCAGCACCGCCGCCCCGGTCAAACCGATGACACCGAACAAGCCGGCGATCCAGGCGCTGTGGTAGACGGCGCCGCCGTTGAACTCGAACTGGCTCCACCCGAACGACTCGAAAAACCGTTCCAAGTTGTCGATCGTGCCGGTGGCGTAGGCGACGTTCCACAGGAGCACGCCGGCGGTCAGCAGCACGCCGTACACGACGAGGTTGAAGACGAGGGCGACCTTGAAGACGCTCCACGGATCGACGTGGCGCACCACCCTGGTGACCTTGCGCACTCGCGGCCGGCGGCCGACGATGCGCCCCACGGGAGCAACCTGGTGGGATGTGATCGTGGTCGACAGGTCGGGCGGCTCGAACGGGATCTCCGTACGAGCAGCGGGCACCCACACCGGGATGGGCAGCTCCTCCACCTGCGATTCACGGGCCGTCGGTGCGATCGTGATGATCGGCAGCGGCAGCGGTTGGACCTCTTCGGCCTCCTCCTCCGGCGTCTCGACCATCGGGATGCCGAACGGCTCGCTCATCGCCTCGTCGTCGAACACCGTCGTTGTCGGGTCCGCTGGCGCGGCAGGGAGCGCGATCGGAGCTGGCGGTTCGAGCGGGCGGCCCTGCGCGGGCGGTTCGGTGATCACCGCAGCCGGCTTGGCCGGTGGGGCGATCACCGACCCTGCAACCGGCTCGGCGACGGTGGACGACGGCGCTGCCCCGTTCGCCGGCTCGGCGCTGACTGGCGGCGCCTCGGGCGCCGGCAGGGTCGTTGCTCCCGCCGCCGCAGTCGGCTCCTCGACCGGCTCCGTCGCAGCGTCGTGATCGGGCTTGCGGGCCACCGAGCTGGACGACGTCCCGCGTTGCGACGCTGATCCGCGTTCGGGCTTTGGCACAGTGTTCGCCGTCGTCGACCGACGCTTCGTCCGCGCTTCGCCGCCATCACCGTTCGTGCCATTCGGGGCGTGGCCGTTCAACGATCCGTTGCCGTTGACGGACGGTTCGCCCCCAACGTCAGAGTCGACCGTGCTGCCAGCACGGTTGCTCGGGCTCACTCGCCAAAGTGTAGGCAATGACTGCTCGCGATTGCTGGCACCCGTCGCCAGGCCGGGGGAGCGACGAAGTGAGAGAGGTAAGAGGTGAGGGCGACAGGTGCCCTCACCTCTCACCTCTCGCTGTTCACGGGTTCGCATCCGGGCCGCCCGTGGCGCGGGCGCGGGCGACGGCCTGGCCGACCTGCACCGTCACCTCGACGACGGCGCCCTGTCGCGACCACGAGACCACGGTGCCTCCGTGGCGCCCGGCCAACTCCCCCGCCGCAGCCGGCCCACCTTCGATCGACGCCGGCGCCGCCGCGTCGGCCGCCGTCTGCGCCCGGGCCGCGTCGACGACATCACCGGCCATCGAACCGAACGCGATCGTCAACATCGCCACCAGCGCGGTGATCGCCACCGCCAGCGGCATCGCCTGTCCGGACTCGCCCCTGCCTCGCATCCGCACACCCCTTCCTGCACGTCGCCGAGCAACGCCCAGCCACGATCCCGATGACGGGAGGAACCGAGCTCCTCGAGCGGCCAAGCACGTGCGCGCTTTCGCCCCCGACCGCAGCGCCCGTGCACGGTCAGGCCAGCCTTGCCCGGTCAGCGAGCGCGGCGAGCCACCTACTCGTTGGCGAGGATCGCTGCGACGGACGCCACGGTCTGCCCGTCGTCGAGGTTCATCACCCGCACGCCCGTGGCGGCACGGCCCTGCGAGGAGATCTCCCGCACCGCCATGCGGATGGCGATCCCGCCCGACGACACAGCCACGATCTCATCATCGATCCCGACCATGAACGCGGCGACGACGTTGCCCTTCTTGCCGGTCAGCTTGATGCCGATCACACCCTGGCCACCGCGACCCTGCGGGGTGTAGTGCTCGAGCTGCGTGCGCTTGCCGTACCCGGAGGCGGTGACCATCAGGATCGCCGTGTCGTCGCGAGCCACATCGACCGAGACGACCTCGTCGTCAGGGCGCAACCTCATGCCTCGCACGCCGGCCGCCGAGCGACCCATCGGGCGCACGTCGTCCTCCTTGAAACGGATCGTCAAGCCGCGCCGGCTGACCATGAAGATGTCGTCGCCGCCGCCGGTCTCGATGACCCTCACGAGCTCGTCGCCGGGGCGCAGGTTGAGCGCGATCAGGCCGTCGCGCCGCCCTGAGTCGTAGGCGTCGAACGCCGTCTTCTTGACCGTTCCCTTGCGCGTGGCGAAGAACAGGAAGCGCTCACCGGCGAAGTCGCGCGTGTCGATGATCGCCTGGATCTTCTCCCCTGGCTGCAGGGGCAGAAGGTTGACGATCGGCATGCCCTTCGCCGTGCGCTCGCGCTCGGGGATCTCCAGCGCCCGCAAGCGATACACCTTGCCGAGGTTGGAGAAGAACAGCAAGAACGCGTGGGACGTCGTGAAGATGACGTGGCGCACGATGTCGTCGGTCTTGAGCTGGCCGCCACTGACGCCGCGGCCACCTCGTGACTGCGTCTTGAACGAGCCGGCCGGTACGGCCTTGACGTACTGCGCATCGGTCATCACGACGACGAGCTCCTTGTCGTCGACGAGGTCCTCGATCGACATCTCGCCGGAGTCGAAGGCGATCTGGCACACCCGCGGCGTGGCGAACTCCTCCTTGATCGCCACCAGCTCGTCCTTGATCACGCTGCGCAGCAGGACGTCGTCGGCGAGGATCGCCTCCAACTCGCCGATCGTGGTGCGCACGTCCTCCACCTCGCGCTCGAGGTCGATGCGCGACAGCCGCGTCAACTGGCGCAGCTGCATGTCGAGGATGTCGACGGCTTGCACCTCGCTGAACTCGAACGGCTCGGCCATCAGCCCCTGCTTCGCCGCGGCCGCATCCTCACTCCCGCGGATGAGGACGATGATCGCGTCGATGACGTCGAGGGCCTTGAGCCGACCCTCGAGGATGTGCTCGCGCCGGCGGGCCTTGTCCAGCCGGAACCGGGACCGGCGGGTCATCACCTCGATCTGGTGGGCGACGTAGCCGGCCAACGCCTGGGCGAGGTTGAGCGTACGGGGCACGCCGCCGACGAGGGCGACGGTGTTGATGGAGAACGTGGTCTGCAGTTGGGTCAGCTTGAACAGGTTGTTGAGCACGACGTTGGCGTTGGCATCGCGCTTCAGCGTGACGACCAGCTCTGTCTTGCCGCCCGATGAAGCGTCGTTGACGTCGGCGATGCCGTCGAGGTCGCCGCCATCGACCAGCTCCTGGATCCGGCCGGCGATGGCCGAGCAGCTCGTCTGGTACGGGATCTCGGTGACCACGATCTCGACGGCGCCGCGCTTGTTCTCCTCGATCAACGTGGTGGCCCGGAGCTTCACGCTGCCCCGCCCCGTGCGGTAGGCGTCCATGATCCCCGCCCGCCCGAGGATGCTGGCGCCAGTCGGGAAGTCCGGGCCCTTGACGAACTGCATCAGCTCGTCGGGCGTCGCCTCGGGGTGGTCGATGAGATGGACGGTGGCGTCGATGACCTCGCCGAGGTTGTGCGGCGGGATGTTCGTCGCCATGCCGACGGCGATGCCTTGGCTGCCGTTGACCAGCAGGTTGGGGAACCGGGCCGGGAGCACCGCCGGCTGCTCGTTCGTGCCATCGTACGTCGGCACCATGTCGACGGTGTCCTCGTCGATGTCGGCCAACAGCCGCATCGCCAACGGCGACAAGCGGCATTCCGTGTAGCGCTCAGCGGCCGCAGAGAAGTCGGGGGAACCGTAGTTGCCGTGGAACGAGATGAGCGGGTGGCGCAGGGAGAACGGCTGGGCCATGCGGACCAGCGCGTCGTAGATGGCGGTGCTCGCGTGGGGGTGGAAGCGGGCCATCGTGTCACCAGTGACGCGGGCGCACTTGACGAACGGCCGGTCGGGCCGGAACCCCTGGTCCTCCATGTCCCAGATGATCCGGCGGTGCACCGGCTTGAGGCCGTCGCGCACATCGGGCAGAGCCCGCGCCACGATGACCGACATCGCGTAGTCGAGGAACGAGTTCTCCATCTCGTCCTGCAGCTCGATGGGCTGGATCGGCTCCAGCGGCAGCTCGGGGATCACGTCGTCGGGCATCTCAGAAATCCAGGTTGCGCACGTCGCGGGCGTTGGTGGTGATGAAGTTGCGGCGGATCTCGACGTCGTCGCCCATCAGCACGCTCATGATCTCGTCGGCCAGCGCGGCCTCGTCCACGGTGATCTGGAGGAGGGTCCTGCTGGCGATCGACATCGTGGTCCCGCGCAGCTCCTCCCAGTCCATCTCACCGAGACCCTTGAGCCGCTGGAACTCCTTCTTGTGGTTCGGCCGCTCTTGCAGGAACCGGGCCTTGGCCGCGTCGTCCTTGATGTACACCTTCTCCTTGCCGACCTCGGTGGAGTACAGCGGGGGCTGGGCGATGTACACGTAGCCGGCCTCGACCATCGGACGCATCTGCCGATAGAAGAACGTGAGCAGCAGCGTGCGGATGTGGCTGCCGTCGACATCGGCGTCGGCCAACACGACCACCTTGTGGTAGCGCACCTTGGCGGCGTCGAACTCCTCGCCGACCCCCGCACCGATGGCCGTGATCAACGTCTGGATCTCGTTGTTCTTCAGCATCCGGTCGACGCGCGCCCGCTCGACGTTGAGGATCTTGCCGCGGATCGGCAACAGCGCCTGGGTGCGCGGGTCGCGGGCGTCGAGCGCCGTTCCGCCGGCCGAGTCGCCCTCCACGATGAACAGTTCGCTCTCCGCGGCGTTGCGACTGGAGCAGTCCTTCAGCTTGTCCGGCATGCCGGCACCGGTGAGGGCGGTCTTGCGGCGGATGGCGTTGCGGGCGTTCTTCGCCGCCACCCGCGCCTGCGCCGCGGCAAGGCCTTTCTTGACGACCTTGTTGGCCTCGAGCGGGTTCTCGTCCAGCCATTCGGCGAGCCGTTCGTTCGTGACCCGCTGGACGAACGAACGCATCGGCACGTTGCCCAACTTGGCCTTGGTCTGCCCCTCGAACTGCGGGTCGCGCAGCTTCACCGAGACGATCGCCGTGATGCCCTCGCGGATGTCCTCGCCGAGGAGGTTCTCGTCCTTCTCCTTGAGGAAGTTCTTGGCTCGGGCGTACTTGTTGACGACCGTCGTCAGCGCCGAGCGGAACCCCTCGACGTGCATCCCACCCTCGATGGTGGAGATGCCGTTGGCGTAGCCGTGGATGCCCTCGTAGTAACCGGTGTTCCACTGGATCGCGACGTCGAGGGACTGGTGGTCGGGGTCCTCGTTCTCGTAGTGGCAGACCTTCGGGAACAAGGCCTCCTTCGAAGCGTTGAGATGCTTGACGAAGTCGACGACGCCACCCTTGTACTGGTAGGTGACCCGCTGCTCCTTGTCTGGGCGCTGGTCCTCGAACACGATCTCCAGGCCGCGGTTGAGGAAGGCCATCGTCTGCAGCCGCTCAAGCACGGTGCGGGCGACGAACTCGGTGCCCTCGGCGATGAAGATCGTGGGGTCGGCCCAGAAGGTGACGGTGGTGCCGGTCGTGCGCCCACGGGCAGGTGTCGGACCGACGACCTCCATCGCCCCCTGCGGCGTCCCACCCTTGGCGTACTCCTGGCGATACCGCTGCCCGTCGCGGTCGACCTCGACGATCAACCGTTCGGACAGTGCGTTGACGACGCTGACACCGACGCCGTGCAGTCCGCCGGAGACCTTGTACCCGTCGCCGCCGAACTTGCCGCCGGCGTGCAGCACCGTCAACACGACCTCCGCCGCACTCTTGCCGCGATGCGGTCCGGACGGGTAGGCCTCGACCGGGATGCCACGACCGTTGTCGTCCACCCGGCACCCACCGTCGGCTTGCAGGATGATGCCGATGCGCGTGCAGAACCCCGCCATCGCCTCGTCGACGGAGTTGTCGACGACCTCCCACACGAGGTGGTGCAGCCCGGCGAGACCAGTCGACCCGATGTACATGCCCGGCCGCTTGCGCACCGGGTCGAGACCCTCCAGGACCTGGATGTCCTTGACCCCGTACTCCGCTCGCCGGAGGTGTCCCTTGGTGATGTCGTCAGTCGGCACGCGTCGCTCGTTTGGTCATGGTGGTCGGGGCGACAGGACGTCGCCGAGATCGGTCAGCAGCCGGTCGTCTGCCGTGAGAGATGGAGGGTCTGCAGCGGCCGCGAGGGTCGATCGACGACTGCGCAGCGATGTTTCGAGTCTACCAAGCGGGTGTCACCGGAAGGCGGGACCGCGGCAGCGCGAGGAGCGATCGCGACGCCCTCACCGCGGTCGCGCGACGCGCACGTCGATCGCGTCGATCTCCACTCCGCAGGCCTCGGCGAGGCGCGCCCGCAGGTCGTCGGCGAGGAAGCGAACCTGCGTCGCCCAGGCCGGATCGTGGACCTCGACGAGCAGCCTTCTGGCCTCGAGGCGTACGGGGCGCACCTGCGCCGCGACCACCGGCCCGACCGTGTCATCCCACCGCCCGAACACCCCGCCGATCTCGCGGCGACTGGCGCCGCCACGCAGCGAGCGCAACACGCTGTCGAGGCTCGTGCTGATGGGGACCGGGTCAGTCACTGGGTCACCCACCGGGCACGACCGTTCCGACGACGTCGAGGTCGTCCGCCGATCGTTCGTCGACGACGCTGCCAGCATGGATCCGCAGCCGCCGCTTCTCGGCGGCGGCGACCGGTACGGCACCCGCCGTGGTGATCACGATCTGTCCGGGCGGCAGGTGGGCCAACAGCGCGCCGGCGCGGCCGGTGTCGAGCTCGGACAGCACATCGTCGAGCACCAACACGGGCGCCGACCCGGTGCGCTCGCCGATCAATCGGTGCGCCGCCAACCGCAGGGCCAGTGCCAACGTGCGCTGCTCGCCCTGGGATGCGTGGGTCCGAGCCGGCAGGTCGTTGATCGACAGCACCAGCTCGTCACGATGCGGTCCGACCGTCGACATGCCACGTCGCACGTCGTCCGGGCGAGCTGCGATCAACGCCTCGGCAAGTCCCGTACGGCGCCACGGTGGGTCGTAGCGCAGCAGCAGCGGAGTCGGCGTGCCGGCCAACTGGTGGTAGGCCGTCGCCACGTACGGCTCGATGCGTTCGACCAACGTCGCGCGGGCGTGCCCGAACCGTCCGCCGGCCGCCGCCAACCTGGCGTCCCACACATCGAGCGTGGTCGCCGTCCCCTCGTCGAGTCGACCGCTCGCTTGGCGCAGCAGCGTGTTGCGCTGCCGGACGATCCGCTCCAGCTCGAGGCGGGCGGCGTCGTACTTCACCGCCAGGGCGACCAACGTGTCGTCGAGGAACCGTCGCCGATCGGCCGGTCCGCCCTTCACCAACGTCAGGTCATCGGGCGAGAACACCGTGACGCGCACCGTGCCCAGGAGGTCGCGAGACTTGCCGAGGCGCTGGCGGTTGACCTGCACGCGGTGACGACCGCCAGGCACCAGCTCGGCCTCGATGAGGCTGGCTCGCCCGTCGTCGTCGCGCACCTCCGCCCGCACCACGGCGCGACCCGCGCCGACCCGAACCAACGCCTCGGGGGGTGCCGAGCGAAAGCTGCTCAGCGTGGCGAGGTACGCCAACGCTTCGGCGAAGTTCGTCTTGCCCTGACCGTTGTCACCGACGACCACCGTCACCCCCGCCGTGAGGTCGAACACGGCGTGGGCGTAGTTGCGGAACTCGACGAGCTCGAGGCGTTCGACGATCATCGATCACCGCGCCGAGTCCTCAGGGCACGCGCACGGGCATCAGGAGGTACAGGTAGTCATCGCGACCGACGGCCCGCACGACCGCCGGCTTCATCGGATCGATCGTCGACAGGGTCACCTCATCGGCATCAGCCGCCTCGACACCTGCGGCCAGGTAGTCCGGGTTGAACGCGACGGTCATCTCCGTTCCCTCGTAGGTCGCGTCGATCTCCTCGGCCGCGTTGCCGACGTCCTGGGTGATGGCTGTCAACCCGACGGTCTCTCCCCCCAGCGCCAGGCGAACAGGTGTGGCGTCCTGGGCCAGGATCTTGACCCGGCGCAACGCTTCGAGCAGTGCCTCCCTGCCGACCGTCAACACGTTCGGATGCGACGACGGCAGCAGGTTGCGGTAGTTCGGGTACTCACCTTCGATGAGTCGCGTGGTGAGGCGTGTGCCTGCCGTCTCGAACACCGCATCGCGCTGGCCGAGACGGACGTGCAGCTCGTCGGTGCTGCCGAGGATGCGCTGCAGCTCGTTCAGCGCCCGGCTCGGGACGAGCACCTTCTGCCCCGTGGACAGCAGCTCCGTGTCGGGGAGATCGCGCACCGCGAGGCGGTACGAGTCGGTGGCGACCATGCGCAGACCGTCGTCCTCGGCGGAGATCAGCACGCCGGTCAGCACGGCTCGTGCGTCGTCCGTGCTGGCGGCCCGCACGACTTGACGCAACGCCTCGGAGAAGACGGACGCCTTCAACGTCACCGGCTCGGCTGCCGGATCCGACTGCACCGGGTAATCGTCCAGACCGAGCGGGCGGATGGCGAACTGGGAGCGACCGGCGGAGACGCTCACGGTGTCACCTGACGCATCGTCGGCGAGCTCGACCTGGACCGCACCTGCGGGCAGCGAACGAACGATGTCAGCGATCAGTCGCGCTGGGACGACGACCGCCCCGTCACGCTCACCGCCGACCTTGACCGTGAGTCGGATCGACAGTTCGAGATCCGTGCCGGTGATCGCCAACTCGTCGTCGCGCACCTCGAAGCGCAGCCCGGACAGCACCGGCAGGGTTCCCGTTCGACTGGTCGCTGCCCGACCTGCCGTGATCAGGGCTTCGGCGAGGACATCTCGCTCACATCGGAACTTCACAGTGCGGCCTTTCCCACGACGAGGTGGTGAAGAAAGTCAGTAGTGGTAGTAGGTCCTGTGGATTGGGGATAACGCAAGGTTCGGGCAGCGTAGAGGGCGAAACCGTGCGACCCCGTTTGTCCACTGTCGTCCCCAGGACGAAGATCACAACCGTGTCGTTCGGTGGATGACGAACGGTTGTCCACGAGGTGAGGGGCGCGATGTCCACATGTTGACGCCCGATGACGTGATGATCGGGGATGAGGGCGATGGGACGTCACGACTTGAGGCGTTGCTGCAGGTCGGTGACCTGGTCGTAGATTTGCTTGCGTTCGCTCATCAGGCGCCCGATCTTCTCGACGGCGTGGATCACGGTGGTGTGATCGCGGCCTCCGAAGATCCGCGCGATGCCCGGATAGCTGAGCTCGGTCCCCTCGCGAAACACGTACATCGCGATCTGGCGGGCGGTGACGAGCGGCCGCTGGCGCGACTTCCCCTTCAACGCGGCGACCTCGAAGCACAGGATGGATGCGATCTCGGCGAGCAGCTCCTCGTCGGTCCGTGGGCGCGGGGTCGCCTCGCGGAGGAGGTCGGCCAACAGGTGCTGGGCCAGCTCGGTGGTGATCGGAACCTGGTTCAAGCTGGCGAAGGCGGTGACGCGGATCAACGCGCCTTCCAGCTCCCGAATGTTCGTCGAGATCTTGGTGGCGATGAACTCGAGCGTTTCGGCCGGGACGACGACGCGGTCACGTTCAGCCTTGTTGCGCAGGATGGCCAGCCGAGTCTCGAGGTCGGGGGGCTGGATGTCGGTGATCAAGCCCCACTTGAACCGTCCCCGCAGCCGCTCCTCGAGCGTCGGGATGGCGTCGGGCATCCGGTCCGACGAGATGACGATCTGCTTGCTCGCACCGTGCAGCGCGTTGAACGTGTGGAAGAACTCCTCCTGCAGACCCTCCTTGTTCTCGAGGAACTGGATGTCGTCGATCAGCAACACGTCGGTCTCGCGGTACCGGCGGCGGAACGCGGTGTTGGTGTTGTTGCGAATGGCGTCGACGAACTCGTTGAGCAGCGTCTCGGTCGAGACGTATCGCACGGCGTGGTGCTGGTAGTTGAGATGGACGTAGTGACCGATGGCGTGCAGCAGGTGGGTCTTGCCGAGCCCGGCCGAGCCGTAGATGAAGAGCGGGTTGTACGACCGGGCCGGGGTCTCGGCCACGCGCAGCGCAGCGGCGAGTGCGAACTGGTTCGACGCCCCCTTGACGAAGGTCTCGAACATGTAGCGCGGGTTCAGTCCCGCCTCGTCGATCAAGACGAAGCCGTCCGGGCTGGCGTACACGCTGCGGTGCATCGTGCTCACCCGCGGCCTCTGGTCGTCCGGGCCGTCGGACTCCCCTTCCGTCGAGGCGACGACGATGTCCAGGACACAGCCGGGCGCCACGACGTCGTCCAACGCCTCGCTGACGAGCGGGAGGTAGCGAGTGAGGATGCGGTCTCGGACGTGGTTGCTCGGCACGCTGACCTGGAGGTGCTCGCCGTTCGACGACAGCGGGACGACGTCTTGGAAGGTGGAGAACCACACGGCCTCGGTGAGCTGGTCTCGGAGCTGGTGAGCCACTGCCATCCACACCTGGTCGTGCTCGCTCACCTGCACCTCCTGCCTTCCGACTCGGTCCTGTCCACACCATTGTCCACAGGCTGTGGAGAACCGCCGAGCCGACGAACGAATGAACCTAGCACCGTGGGAGGCAGAGATTTCCGGGCTCCGTCCCGTCGTCCGCACCGGCTCGGGCAACCGTCCGGGCGCGGTCCCTCGCGCCGCACGGACGCGAAACATCGGGTGGGGAGCACGGCGCTGGTTGCAGGCGGTAGATTCCCCTCGTCGGCATCGCCGGTGCGCGAGCGCGCTGAGATCGCGAGCTCGTCATTTTCCGGTGTCGACGTCGACTCTGACCAGGAGCTCTGCTGTGAAGCGCACCTTCCAACCGAACACCCGTCGGCGAGCCCGCAAGCACGGGTTTCGCGCCCGCATGAGCACGCGCGCCGGCCGGGCGATCCTCAAGGCTCGCCGGGCCAAGGGCCGCACCCGACTGTCGGCTTGATCGGTCGGATCCACCATCGGCATGAGTTCGACGAGCTGGCCCGTGGACGTCGCGTGCAGACCACGACGCTGTGGTGTCGTCACCTCGACGAGCCCACGGTCGTCCCGGTGCGAGTTGCGTTCGCCATCGGGCGCAACGTCGGCAACGCCGTGCGCCGCAACCGTCTGCGGCGGCGCCTGCGGGCGATCCTCCTCGGGTTGGCGGTCCCGGGCGGCCTCCTGGTCGACGGTCGGCTCGTGCAAGGTCGCCTGCTCATCGGCGCCCGCTCCGCTGCGCTCGAACGTACGTTTGTGGAGCTACAACAGGAGGTTGGCGAACTGCTGCAGGCACTCGCGGCCGGGCGGCCGGTGTTGCCTGCAGGCGGTGCGCGATGAGTGACGGTGCCCACCGGGCGGACCAGCCGCGACGGCTCGTTCGGGCGGTCGAGTGTTACCAGCGGATGACCGCCGGCCGTCCGTCGCCCTGTCGATTCACGCCGTCGTGCTCGACCTACGCCCTCGAGGCGCTGTCGACGTACGGGACGCGGCGCGGGCTGTGGTTGGCCGCCCGGCGGCTCCTCCGCTGCCGCCCGTTCGGCCCATCCGGGTACGACCCCGTGCCCGAACCGGACCTTGACATCCACCACGGTGAGCTGGCCTTGCTCCCGCTCCCCCACCAGCACGGATCGGCGACGACCATTCGCCGAGCCACGAAGGATCGTTGATGTTCGAGGCACCCGCCTGGCTGCTCGCCTGGTTCTACAGCATCACTGGCAACTACATCGCCTCGATCGGCTTGATCGCGGTCGTTGTGATGGCCTTGATCACGCCCCTCACGCTGAAGAGTACCAAGGGCATGCTCGAGATGCAGCGCTTGGCGCCGCAGATGCGCCGGCTGCAGCACGAGCACCGGGGCGATCGGCAGAAGCTCAACGAAGAGATGATGAAGCTCTACCAGGAGCACAAGGTCAACCCGATGTCCTCGTGCCTGCCGCTGCTGGCGCAGATGCCGGTGTTCATCGTCATGTTCCGGGTGCTCCACGGCTTGACCTACAGACCGATTGGGGAGGCCGCTCCCCTGGCCCAGGGGATCTTGGCGGCGACCGAGTCGGTGACGCTGCAGGGCACGCAGGCGCAGCTCGGCTTCGTGCCGCGCTACATCGGTCACGACACCGAGATGTTCACCTCGCTGTTCCAGAAGACCGAGATGAAGTCGTTCGGGTTGGACCTGGCCAGGTCGCCTGCCGAGGCCCTCGGCGATGGGCTCGGGCAGGGGATCGTCTACGCGGTGCTCGTCGTGGCGCTCGCCGGCCTGTACTTCCTCCAGCAACGGATGGTCGCCGCACGGGCCGCGATCAGCCCGACGATGTCGCCGACCCAACAGAAGCTCATGCAGTACCTGCCCGTGGTGTTCGCCATCTTCCAGGTCTTCTTCCTCGCCGGCCTGATCGTGTACTACATGGCCCAGGCCGTGTTGCGCATCGCCCAGCAGGCGTACGTCACCCGGCGCTTCTACGGCCATGACGAATCGCTCGGCCGCCAGGCGCAACGGGCGTCGGAGACCGCTCGTGAGCTGGCCAAGGAGCAGGGCGGCGGGGGTGGCATGTTCGCCCAGGCCCGGCGCGACCTGGGGGGCGCCAAGCAGGACCGGGCGAAGGGCAACGGCGCAGCGCCCGACAGTGCCGGAAACGGTGGCCGGGGCGCGCCGGTGCCTCGACCATCGGGCTCCAAGCGCACCACCGCGCCGAAGACCAGGCCGACGCCGAGCGGGAAGGCGACCCGAGCACCGTCGCCACGGCCCGGTGGAAGCCGGGCCAAGAGCGGTGGGAAGCGGCGGCGCTGATGGAGTGGGTGGAGACGACGGCGAAGACCGTCGAAGAGGCCCAGGAGCTGGCCCTCGACCAACTCGGCGTGATCGCCGACGAGGCCGAGTTCGAGATCTTGGAATCGCCACGACCAGGGTTGTTCGGGCGCGTTCGCGGCGAAGCGCGAGTACGTGCACGCGTCCGTCCGGCGCCCGTGCGACCGAAGCAAGATCGTCGCCGCGGACGCAGGCCTGACGCCGCGGATGGGGCCAGCCCGACCTCGCCGTCCACGGGCCCGGCGGTGGAGGCAGTGACTGACGATGACGCCGAAGGGGCCAAGCCGAAGCCGGACCCTCGCCCATCGAACGGCCGACGGCGACGTCGCGAGCCTGCACCATCGGCCGGCGTCAGCCACCCATCGACCAACGAAGCAGGAGCGGACATGACCGACGGGGCGACCACCGATGACCGGGAAGAGCGGCGCGACGTCGACGTCGACGAGGTGCGCGCCGCGGCCGTCGAGTTCGTCGAGGGGTTGATGACGGCCTTCGGGTTCGAGTCGGCCGTCGACGCCACCGTCGACGGGACCGAGATCGAGGTGCGGGTCGCGGGCGAGTCGCTCGGCTTGCTGATCGGCCCGGGCGGTCGCACGCTGCTCGGGATCCAGGATCTCGCCCGCGTCGCCGCCCAGCGGCGGCTCGGCGATCACGAGACACGGCTGCGGGTCGATGTCGCGGGGTATCGCGAGAAGCGACGGGTTGCCCTCGAGCGGTTCGCCGGCTCGGTCGCCGAGCAGGTCCGCGAGAGCGGCGTGGCGCGCGCCCTCGACGCCATGCCGTCGGCTGATCGCAAGGTCCTCCACGATGCCCTCGCGGCGATCGACGGCGTCAGCAGTCGGTCCGAGGGTGAGGACCCGAACCGCCGCGTCGTGGTCACTCCAAGCGGGTGATGGCACGCCGCTGACGCCGCCTCCTGCCACGTCTGATGACGGCCCATTGCTGGCCGCGCTGCGATCCTCGCAGCGCCGTGGCATGCTCGGAGCCCAGCCGATCGAAGACGCCGTGCACCATGCTCAGGCGTTCGTCGCCGCGCTGGCCCCGGTTGACGGAACGGTCGTCGACCTCGGCAGCGGCGGCGGCCTCCCCGGGCTGGTCATCGCCTGGCGCCGCCCGGACCTGCGCCTCATCCTGATCGATCGGCGAACGACCCGCGCCGATCACCTGCGACGCCTCGTTCGCAGCCTCGAGCTCGACGTCGCCGTGCTCGCTGTCGATGCCGCCGAGTTGCCCGCCGGCTTCGCATCACAATTCGGGTCGGGACCCGTCGAGGCGGTGGTGGCGCGAGGCTTCGGTTCACCTGTGGCGACGGCCGTGACCGCCGCTCCGCTGCTCGCCGTCGGTGGACGGTTGGTCGTCAGTGAACCTCCGTCCAACGACCCGAGCCGCTGGCCAGCGACGATGCTCGCCTCGCTCGGACTCACCCGCCTGCAGCACACCGATCGGCGCGTCATGGTGGCGACCCGGCGATAGTTGCCGGCGAGCTGACGTCGGAAGCCACGTTTTACGTGGAACAGCCCTCAATGAAGACGTGAGTGTTGCACGTGAAACCGAGGATGCTTGACGCTTCTCCGTCGACGCGTCAGGCTGCAATGGTGAGCGCCGCCGACAACGTCGTGACGATCGAGGGACCGCCAGACATCGGACCGCAGATCGAGCCGGAGGCGGCTGCGCGCGAGGAGCCGTCCCGCCTCGCCCTGCCACGGGTCATCGCCGTCGCCAACCAGAAGGGTGGGGTAGGCAAGACGACGACGACGATCAACCTCGGCGCCTGCCTCGCCGAGTTGGGTCAGCGCACGCTGATCGTCGACCTCGACCCACAGGGAAACGCGTCGACCGGCCTCGGCATTGACAACCGAGGCCTCGAGACCTCGATGTACGACGTGCTGATGCACGACGCTCCGCTCGAGAACTGCATCGAGCCGACCGACGTCAAGCGCCTCTTCGTCGCTCCTGCCAGCCTTGATCTGGCCGGCGCGGAGATCGAGCTGGTGCCGGCGTTCAGCCGGGAGACTCGGCTGAAGCGAGCGGTCGCCACCATCATCGACGACTACGACTACGTGCTCATCGACTGCCCTCCGTCACTCGGTCTCCTCACCGTCAATGGTCTCAGCGCAGCTCGCGAGGTTCTCGTGCCGATCCAGTGCGAGTACTACGCGTTGGAGGGCCTGGGTCAGCTCCTCCGCAACGTCGATCTCGTCCGCCGCAACCTCAACCCGGAACTGCACGTCAGCACGATCGTCTGCGTGATGTACGACGCCCGGACACGGCTTGCCGATCAGGTCGTCGCCGAGGTCCGCGAGCACTTCGGTGACAAGGTGCTGCGGACCATCGTCCCGCGTTCGGTCCGGCTGTCCGAGGCACCGTCGTTCGGCCAGCCGATCATCACCTTCGATCCTCGCTCGCGAGGCGCGATCGCGTATCGGGATGTGGCCAAGGAGGTGCACGGTGACGCGCCGCAGCGGGTTGGGTAGGGGACTGAGCTCCCTCATCCCGTCCGGTCAGGCAGGCGACGAACAGGCCACGCTGGCCGAGCTCCCGATCGACGACGTCGTCCCCAACCCGCTGCAACCACGTGTCCATTTCGACGAGGACACGCTGGCCGAGCTGGCGATGTCGATCGGCCAGCTCGGTGTCCTGCAGCCGATCCTCGTTCGCCCCGCCAATGGGGCGTTCCAGCTGATCGCCGGCGAGCGGCGCTGGCGGGCGGCGCGGCGGGCTGGGCTGACGACGATCCCGGCGATCATCCGCACCTCCGACGACGTGGCATCGGTCGAGGAGGCCCTGGTCGAGAACCTCCATCGCGAGGATCTCACCCCGCTCGAGGAGGCCGCCGCCTTCCAGCAGCTGATCGAGGACTTCGAGCTGACCCACGACGACATCGCCCAGCGGGTCGGCAAGAGCCGTTCCGCGATCACCAACACGCTGCGCCTGCTGGGCCTACCACCGGGCGTCCAGCACCTGCTGGCCGACGGGAAGCTGTCGGCGGGACACGCCAGGGCACTGCTCGGCACGCCCGACCGCACGTTGCAGGAACAGTTGGCACGGCACGCGGCGAGCGAAGGCTGGTCGGTGCGCACGGTCGAGGAGGCCGTGCGCGAGGAATCCGCGCCGCGCAGGGCGGCGCCACGGCGCCCGACCGCGCCTCGACCGGTTGGGGATGGGGCGGGCGTGAGCGCGACCACGCGACTTCGTCCGCCCGGCCTGCTGGAGCTGGAGCAGCTGTTGGCCGATCAGCTGGACACTCGCGTGGGCGTGCAGATGGGCTCGAAGCGCGGCAAGGTGACGATCGAGTTCGCCGATCTGGAAGACCTCGAGCGGATCTACCGGCGGATCGTCGGTGAGGTGTAGCTGGGCGCAGCACGAAGGCATGTGCACCTAACGTCCAGCGTTACGCACAGGCGTGGACAAGGCTGTGGACAAGGGGGATCGGGCCTGCTCAGGCTGCAGATCCCGGCGATCAGCTGGCAGCGGTGGCCGGCGAGGTCGCCCATGATGCCAGCGCGTCGCCGACCGCCTCGGTGATCGCCGGCGCGGCATCGACGACGCGTTGCACCGGGCCAAGCGAGCAGACGACCGCCGTCATGCGCGTTTCGCGCAGCACCTGCAGCTGTCCGCCGTCGGTCTCGGCCGGCACGAGGCCGGCGACCGTCCGCAGCGCGACGGAGATGCGAGTGGCGAGGGCGCGTCCTCCGCGCGACTCGAACCCCGGCGTGGCGTAGAAGGTCACGCCGGCAGCATCGTGCGCCTGAGCGCGAAATCCGATGTAGGCGTTGGCGACGTGGTTGTTCGAGGCGGTGGCGTGGACGGAGGGGTCGAGCTCGTCGACCGTGATGACCTTGGCGCCGTGGTGGCGTAACCCGCGGGCGATCTGGCGGGTCAGCGGTCCGAGGCCACCGAAGTGGCCGATGACGAGGCGCAGTTCGCGCAAGGCGGTGCCGATGGAGCTGAGCTGTTCGAGCTCGCGTAGTGTCGCCACTCCGGGGCCCGAGCCGGTGCGGGCGCCGTTGACCTCGAGGGCACGGACCGTGAGGGGGCCGCAAACACCATCGACCTCCAGTCCACAGTTGCGCTGGAACTGCGTGAGCGCAGCCGCCGTGCCAGACCCGAAGACGCCGTCGACCCGACCGCAGTCGAATCCGAGCCGGCCAAGGCGGACCTGCAGCGCTTCGACGTCGTCACCCCGCAGCAACGGCGCAATGAGCTGCAACGGACGATCTCCGAGACTCCACGAGGCCTCGATGAGTGCCAGCCACGTGATCTCGTCACAGCGTCCGCTGTCGTGCAAGCCGCGGCGTTGTTGGAACAATCGGACGGCACACGCCGTCGACACGCCGAACTCGTCGGCGGCATCGTCAATGGGCCCGACGCCCGCCGCGGCGAGGCGCCGATGGAGGTCTCGGATTGCTTCGCCGCGTTGGCCGAGCGTCAGCGGGAAGAGACGAGGAATTCGTCGAGCTCCTGCAACAGCTGCGACTTGCCCTTGGCCCCGACGAGTCGCTTGCTGACCTCACCACCACGAAACACGAGCAGGGTCGGGATGCTCATCACGTTGTACCGCATCGCCAGGTCGGGGTTGTCATCGACGTTGACCTTGCCGATCGTGACCTGGCCGTCCAGCTCGTCGGCGAGCTCGGTGAGGATTGGTGTGATCGCCTTGCACGGCCCGCACCACTCTGCCCAGAAGTCAACCACGATGGGCTGATCGGCACTGAGCACTGTCTCGTCGAAGGTGGTACTGGACAGGTTCATGATTCCGGCCATCGAAGGGTCCTTTTCGTCGTCACGCCCCGCGCTCGGGACAGGCAGTGTACCCAGCTGCAACACGGCCCGAACCGGGCACATTCCGTCAACGGCTCGAACACATGTTTGATGGTCGGGTCGGCGTGAGCACGAACATCGGTAGGATGACGTCTTCGCTCACGCAGAGTGGGCGGCGTCGGCGCGGGCCTCCAGCCACCGTTCGGCGTCGATCGCCGCCATGCAGCCGCTCCCGGCGGCCGTGACCGCTTGGCGGTAGGTGTGGTCCTGGACGTCGCCGCAGGCGAAGACCCCTGCCACGTTCGTCGCCGTCGAATCCGGGGCGGTGATGATGTAGCCGTTGTCGTCCATCTCGAGGAGGCCGCTGAAGAGGTCGGTGTTGGGGCGGTGGCCGATCGCCACGAACAGGCCGGTCACGTCGAGCTTGGACAGCTCGCCGGTCCGCACGTTGCGCACGACCGCGCCTTCCAGTCGGTCCGTGCCGACGAGGTCGGCGACCTCGCTCTCCCACAGGAACTCGATCTTCGGGTTGGCGAACGCCCGGTCCTGCATGATCTTGGAGGCGCGCAGCGTGTCGCGCCGGTGGATCACGGTCACCTTGTCCGCGAACCGGGTGAGGAAGTTGGCTTCCTCCATGGCCGAATCGCCCCCGCCGACGACGGCGATCTGCTGGCCGCGGAAGAAGAAGCCGTCGCAGGTGGCGCACGTCGACAACCCGTGGCCGATGAGGCGCGTCTCGGCGTCGATCCCGAGCATCAGCGAGCGGGCACCGGTGCTGACGATCAGCGCATCGGCCTCGTACAGGTCGTCGCGCACCCAGACGCGAAACGGGTGCGACGACAGGTCGACCTTGGTCGCCTTCTCCGTGATCGGCTCGGTTCCGAAGCGCTCGGCCTGCTGACGCATGCGCGCCATCAGGTCGGGTCCCATGACCCCGTCGGGGAACCCGGGAAAGTTCTCCACGTCTGTGGTCAGCATGAGCTGGCCGCCTGGTTGGTCGCTGCTGCTCGACGGCTCGCCCTCGATCATCAGCGGGGCGAGGTTGGCGCGGGCGGTGTAGATCGCAGCCGTCAGTCCGGCGGGACCGGAGCCGACGATGACGACGTGGCGGGCGGACATGTGGCTCCTGTCAGGCGTCGCCGGTGCGACGCATCCTCAACACCAACATCCCCGCCAGGCAGAGGATTCCACCGACGATGAGGTAGCTCAGGTACACGGCGCGAGGTCGCTCGACGACGAGGTCCAGGAGGCCTTGAAGCGCCCGGCTGGCGCCGATGATGAGCAGGACGAGCGCCGTCGCACCGAGGAAGGCGGCGACCAGGCCGTAGACGAGCGCCCGGGTGAGGTGCACGATCGGCGTGGTCGTCTTCTCGCGCACCGTCGTGACGACACGCTCGATCGCGTCGGCGACGTTGGGAGCCCACTGCGGATCGGTCAACGGGTTGCCGGCCATCGGCGGACACTACCCCCCGGAGTCGGTCCCGCTGACAGGGGGCGTCTCGACGAGAGTACGGTGCCTGTCTCGTGCGGCGCGTCATCGCTCCACTGGCCCTCGTCCTGCTGTCGGGGTGCTACGACTGGGTCGCGGTCGGCGATTCGATCCTCTACGGGCAGGAGGACGAGCTGAGGGCCGAGCTCGGCGACAACGGCGTGCTCGACGCGCTCATCGCCCGAGACGCCGCGCCGGACGTTGTCGACCGTCTCGTCGATCGGTTGCAGCCGGGAGGTTGGCTGATCGTGCAGGATGACGGCGGCAGCGCGGCGGTCGAGTCGTACCGGGCGTACGTCGACCATGTCGTCGAGGTCACCCCCGACGACCGCTGCATCCTGTGGGTGCTGCCCTTCTCGGTCTGGCAGCCGGAGCGCGACGCCCGGTTCCGCGATGAGATCCAGGCCGGCCTCGAGGCCCATCCGTGCCACGCCACCATCCCGTGGCACGAAGTCGCCGCCGCACACCCGGAGGAGATGACGACCGACGGTCTCCATCCGACCGAGGCCGGCCACCGGTGGATCGTCGCCGCCATCGGCGCAGCGGTCGGTCAGCCGTAGATCGTCGGCCCTGGTGTCACGGCGTGGCGCGCAGGACGACCTGACACGTGACGGCATCGGCGGCGACCAGCTCGCCGCTCAGTTCGAGCTGGAAGACCTCGACGACGGTCGTGGCGGCGGCGGCCGTCGGCTGGTACAGGGCGAAGTCGACGAACCGACCGAGCGCGCACGACGGTCCGTCCTCGCCATCCGGGGGCGGCGATGGCTGGTCGAACGACCCGGTCGGGTCGAGCGGGAGGAGGTCCTCCGGGTCCCGCACGACGAGCAGGTCGGAGTCCGGCGCGCTCCGGCCGGTCCCGTCGCTCGCCTCGGTCTCCTCGGTCGCCTCGGCGACGGTCTGCTCGGCGGCGTTTGCGGTCGTGGCCTCGCCCCCCGCCGTGGTCGCCGCGGCCGCCGCTGATGTCGCTGAGGTCGCCGTCGTCTCGGCACCGGCGGCTCGGTCGCCACCAGCCGCCGTGGTGTCGGTCGCGGCTGCACTGACTGGGCTGGCGGCGTCGTCGCGCGCCTCGATCGTGGCCGATGATGAGCTGTCGTCCCCACCACCCTGTGTCACGAAGAGGGCACCGGCGGCCAGGATCACGACGGCTGCTGCGGCAGCCGTTGCCGGCGCGAACCAGCGGGCCCGCCGGCGCGCCACAGCCGACGGCGCCGGTGGCCGGCGCACCGTCGGGGTGGCCGCGGCGAGCGCGGTTGCGACGAGGGCCTCGCGACGGGAGACGTCGGGGGGTCCGAGGTCACCGAGGCGCTGGCGGACGGAGCGCAGCGTCTCGACCTCGGCGAGCACGGCTGGGTCGTCCTCGGCGCGCGCCCGCTCATCCGCCGTCACCTCACCGTCGAGGTAGGCGCTGGCCAGGAGTCGCCGTTCGGTCAGCTCGTCGTCGGCCAGCTCGTCGTCGTGTTCGTCGGTCATGGTGCGGGGTCCGCCGGGGGATCGGGAGGTTCGCCACTTGGACGTCTCGATGGGCGGGAACGGTTCCCGAGGCGATCGGCCAGTTGGCCGCGACCACGGGCGATCCGCGACTTGACCGTGCCGACCGGCACCTCGAGCACGGTCGAGATCTCCGCGTAGTCGAGATCGGCGACGTCGCGCAGGACGACGGCGATGCGGAAGTCCTCGGCCAGCTCGTCCAAGGCCTTGTCGATGGTCATGCGCTCGGCGATGGCGTCGACCCGCGCCGCGGCGGTGTCGTCGACGATGTCACGGGGCAGGTCGTCGTCCGCCACGGCGTGCAGCTGCGGCCGGCGGCGGCGGCGGCGCAGCTCGTCGAGGGCGGCGTTGGTGGCGATGCGGTAGATCCAGGTCGAGAACGCGGCGCGGCCATCGAAGCGGGGGAGCCCGCGGACGATGCTGATCATCGCCTCTTGCGTGGCATCGTCGGCGTCTCGTGATCCGCCGGCGATGCGTCGGCACACGGCGTGCACCCGGTCGTAGTGGCGGCGGAGCAACTCGTTGAGCGCCCGTTCGTCGCCTGCCTGCGCGGCGACGACCAGCGTCCGATCGTCATCCTCCCCGATGCGGTGCCAGCGTAGGTCTGCGCCGTTCTGTCCGGAGCGACCTGTCGTAATGAGTCGGCTGCGCAGGACGCGACCGCAGTCAGGCGAACGTGACCTCGCCGATCGAGCCGCGGTAGGGATAGCTGTCGCTGCAGCCGGCGTCACGAGGCAGCTGGCGGAACACGATGATCAGCTGGCGCACGGGCGCCGTGGCGGTCACCGCCAGCGTGCCCGGCTCATCGGCCACGACGCGGGGCGCCAGCGGCTCGCCCCATCCGTCGAACCCGGCGGGCGGCTCGAGCTCGGCCGTCCCGTACACCTCCAGCTCGTACGGCGCGATCGGGACGTCGAAGCGCAACGTGCCGGCTGCCTCGCGCTCGAGCTCCACGGCCAGCGCGACACCTGACTTGCCCATCGCCGGCGAGGAGTAGCACTGGGTCCGCCAGTTCGTCGACGGGGCATCGTCCACACGTGCCAGGTCGACGGCGTCGTCGTTCTCCTCGCCATCGCCCTCGGGGTCGTACGCCTGCAACCCGACGACGAGATTGGTCGGGACTACCGGCGCAGCGACCGTCGGCGAGGTCCCTGGCGCCGCTGAGGTGATCGATCCACCGTCGCGCGATCCCCCGTCGTCGGGCCCGATCGTGGCCCACAGCACGAGGGCGACGATGAGCGCGATGCCGACGAGCAACCCGATCACGACGAGCGACGGTGTCATGCGCGATTCGAGGCCGCGGGCGGGCGCGCCGCGAACGCGTGGACCGGCATCCGGCGTGTCGTCACGTTGCCGTACCGGGCGTAGCCTCGGCGGTGTGGCCTCACCCGGGATGGCGGGCGGACCGAGGCGGGTGCGCGCCAGCTGGCCGGTCGTCCGGGCGCGGGGGTGAGGACCGACCGGGCTGGCGGACAGTGGCGAGCTGCCGAGCCCCGACAGGTCGGGCGGCGGTTCGTCGGCGACGCGTTGCAGCTCGGCGCGCAGCTCGGCGCCGGTGGCTGGCCGATGGTTGGGGTTGCGCGACAGCAGGCGGTGGACGAGGTTGACCAAGCCGCGTGGCAACGTCGGACGGAGCCGGCCGAGGTCTGTCGGATCCCGCTGCAGGCGGGCCAGTGCGGTGTCGGCGTCGGTCTCGCCGAGGAACGGGACGCGACCAGCGAGGCACTCGTAGAGCACGAGTCCGAGCGAGTAGAAGTCGGCTCGCCCGTCGAGCTTGCGGCCGCGCACCTGCTCTGGTGACAGGTACTTGGCCGTGCCCATCATCACGTTGTCGCTCGTCAGGTCGTCACCCGATGTGTCGAGACCCTTGGCGATGCCGAAGTCGGTCAGCAGCACCCGGCCGTCGGGCGTGACCAGGATGTTGCCCGGCTTGACGTCACGGTGCACGAAGCCGGCGTGGTGCGCCGCATCGAGCGCGGCGGCCACGCACGTGCCGATGTGGATGGTCAGCTCGGGGCTCAACCTCGTCTGCACGTCGAGCAGCTGGCGCAGGCTCTTGCCGTCGACGAGTTGCATGACGACGGCCTGGCGATCGCGATCCTCGAACACGTCGTGGACGGCGACGATGTTGGGGTGGGTGAGGCCGGCAACGGCGATCGCTTCGCGCCGGAACCGTTCGGCGACGACGGGGTCCGAGGCGAGACTCGGCTTGAGCCACTTCAGGGCGACCTTGCGGTCGAGCGAGAGGTCGGTGGCGATCCAGACCTCGGCCATGCCGCCCTGCGCCAGCCGGCGCTCCAGCCGGTACCGACCGGCGAGCACAACTGGCTGTTCCCCGTGTGGCGGCGTGTTGGTGGAGATGGGAGGGGGAGTGGTTGACGCCGTCATTCCGCATGGTGAGGCTACTTGCGCGTCGTGCGGCGAAAGGGGACCCTCGGCCTGGGGTGACCGTGCTGCTCGCCCGTCCCCGACGTGACGTCCTCGTCAACGCGTCGAGGGTCACGCGGCCAGCGCGTGTGGTCGTCGTCAGGTGCTCGGTGTCACCTGGAAGGCGACGCCGATCGTGCGCCGACCGGCGTGCGCGCCGATCACCGGTCCGATCTGTCCGACGACGATGTCGTCGGGCGCGAACGGCCGCAGCTGTTCGACGAACGCGTCGACGTCGTCGCAGTCGGCATGGAGCACGGCCAGTTGTTCGATGCGCCCCTCGAACGAGCGAACCTTCTCGATGAGGAACGCCAACGCCTTCGATCGGGTGCGCTGCTTCCCGTGCTGCTCGACGACACCGTCGGCCACCTCGATGATCGGCTTGATCGCGAGCGCCGTCGCCAGCAGCGCCTTGGCGTTGCCGATGCGCCCGCCCTTGCGCAGGTTGTCGAGCGTGTCGAGGGCACCGAACACCCGAGTGCGATCGACGAGCTGGCGGGCCAGCACTTCGACGGCGTCGAGCTCGGCGCCGTCGGCGGCCGCCTGCGCGCAAGCCAGGACGATCGTGCCGAGGCCGAGGGAGACGGTCCTGCTGTCGACGACGCGGACGTCGAGGTCGCAGGATTTGGCGGCCAGCTCCGCGCTCTGGAGCGTCGCCGACAGCGCGCCCGACAGGGTGATGACCACGATCCCGGTGACGCCGCGCTCCGCCATGTGTCGGTAGGCCTGGTCGAACCGGCCGGGCGATGGGGCGGCCGTCGACGGCAGCTCCGACGACGCTGCGCACCTCGCCCAGAACTCCGACGGGCCGAGCTCTTCCCGGTCGACGAGCTCCTCGTCACCGAAGCGGATGCTGAGCGGCACGATCTCGATGCCCGAGGCGTCCGCCAGCTCGGCGGGAAGATCGCACGAGCTGTCGGTCACGACGCCGACGCGCTGCCCTCCAGTCGGCGGGTTGTCCGTCACGAGTCGGAGACGATAGTCAGCGCCGGTCCGAACGCGATGAGCGATGAGTGGTCATGCGACGCTCATCGCTCATCGCTGCCGACGGTCACCTCAGCGGCGTCCGGCGAGACGAGGTCCATCACTTGGGTGGGCTCCGCTGCGGCGGCCGCCAGCAGCCGTCGTCTGCGCTGGCGTCGGTGGCTGCTGAACCACCACGACGCGAGGGCGAGCAGTCCGCCGACCGTGATGACCTGTCCCAGCCCGGTCAGCGCGTTGACGCTGGCCGTCAGCACGACCGTGCCGTTGACCGGCTGACCGAGGTCGGGCGTCAGCAGGCTGATCTCGATCGACGACGTCCCGTTCGATCGGGACTCCACCGGGATGACGACCTCGGTCGCGCTGGCCGGTCCCAGCTCGACGAGTTGGTCGCCGTCGGGAAACGTCAACTTCGGCGAACGCGGACGCACGATCACCCGCAACCGCTCGTCGGCGTTGTTGCGCAGGTTCAGCCGCAGCGTGCTCGACCGACCGGTCAGCGTGAGGTCGAACGGCTGCGGTGTCTCGATCGTCGACAGCAGGATGGTGGTCTCCTCGGTGATCTCGGTCAACGTGGCGTCGACCTGCTCGTCCGTCAGGGCGGTCGTCAGGAGTCCATCGAGAGCTGCCCGCCAGCGCCTCAGGTCCGCATCGTCCAGCTGCATCGAGGCGGCGCTCGTCGCCGAGGCGCGCACGAGCGCGATGCGCGCGACACGTGCGGACAGATCGGGCCCCGCGGTTGCCGGGAGGACCACGCTCGACGGGCGCCCGTCGACCTCCATCGGGTCGGTCGTGCTGGCCAACACCGAGAGTGGCACCAGTCGCACGTCGTCCAGCTCACTGATCAACGAGGCGAGCGGACCCGCCACTGCCGAATCGGGCAGGACGCCGTCCGGCGGGCTGAGCACGGCGCCGCGACGGTGCTCCGTGCCGAGCTCGAGTTGGGTCACGACGAGCTCGGCCACGATGCGTACCGCTGCGTCGGCGGGGTCGGTCGCCGTGCGGCGGGCTGGATCCAAGAGCGTGCCGAGTGGGCTGATGACCAGTGCTCGCGCCGTGCCGCCGTCGGCGAGGTCGATGTCGGTGGCCAAGGTCGTGTCGAAGTAGCCGCCGATGTTGCCGTCGAGACCGAGATAGGTGTCCTGGTCGATGACGAGGGCGTCGAACGTGAGGTTGCGCAGCATCGTTGCCGCGCCCGTGCTGACCGGTGACATGGTGATCCACGCCGAGCGGGCGGACGGCACCCCTGGCAGGGTCGCCTCGAGCGCTTCCTCGCCGTCGATCACGCGCCGCGCGAAGACGTCGGATTGACCGATCGCCACGGCCGATGACGGGTCGAGGGCTTCGGAAGGAAGTGCGACGAGCTCGTCACCGGCGAGGTCCGTGCGCAGGGTTGCGTCGAGGGCCGGGTCCTCGTCGGCGACGCCGGTCAGTGCGTCCGGCGGCAAGGAGAACGTCACGGGGCCGTCGACGGCGGCAGCCAGCTCGGCGATCGCGACGAGGTCGGCGCGCCGGCGGTCGGATAGACCTGTGGTCTCGTTCGGGGTGAGGGCAGCGGGCGACACGCTGGCGACGATCGCGACGTTGAGGGGCGCCGCGGCGTCGCTCTCGATCGGCAGCCGCGCGAGCAGCGTTCGGTGCTCCGCGACGACGTCACCGTCGACGAGGATCTGCACGGCGACGGGATACACGCCGGGACGGCGCAGGTGCAGTGCGCCGCGAACGTCAGGATCGACCGTCGTCGGCACGTCGACCTGCAGCTCGAGGGTCCCGGCCGAACGGGCGAGCGATGGGCGCAGGGGTGTGCGTATGGCATCGACGACGGTGCGGCCGTCTCCATCGAGGAAGGCAGCCAGCTCGACGCGTTCGACGATCGGTCGGTACACCTCGATGCGCAGCTCGGTCGGGTCCTCCGCTCGTCTCGGCGTCGTCGTCCGGACGGTGGTGTCGGGGACTTCACCCGTCGACGACGACGGCGGGTCGACGGCGCTTGAGCTGCCCGCAGCGGTCTCGACAGACGCGGTCGTGTCGGACGCGGTGGTCGTGGGAGCGTCGGTGGTGGTGGCGTCGCCAGTTGTCGTTGAGGTGGTCGTCGTCGGCTCGAGATCGACGCCGGACAGCTCGCCGTCGATGCGAAGGGTGGCGTGCCATCGCTCGTCGACCCGGACTCCGAAGCGCTGGTCGAGCAGGACGAGCGCGAGGTCGTCGGGCTCGGGCGCGGCGCCGGCGCCGGCGCAAGCGCCGGCGACCGTCGTCGGCGCGAGCGCTGCACCGATCAGCGCGAATGCCGCCCAGCCACGCCTCATCGCTCGTCGCTCCCGACGTCGAGCTGCATGACGACGAGACGCTCGGGCAACCGATGGAAGCCGAGCGCTGCGTAGAGGGCGAGCGCCGGCTCGTTGTCGACGGCGGTGTTGACCACCGCATGCGTGAGGCGCTTGCGGCGCATCCACCGCAACGCTTCTGCGGCAAGCGCCCGTCCGTGCCCGACGCGTTGGTGATCGGGGTGGACGGCGAGCCGTTGCAGATATCCCTGGCCGGACGCTGCGCCGGAGATCGCGAACGCCGCCAAGCGACGTCGTTCGCTGCTGGGCACGAAGCGGGCGGTCGCGTGGTGCAGCGGCGTCGCCCGGCGGATCTCACCGAGATCACGCGGGTTGTTGGCCCACGCCGTTCCGAACGCCGCCCGATCGACATCGGCGGCCTCCCGGTGGCCGCGAGTGCGCAATCGCGAGGTTCGCGGCACGGGCCCGGGTTCGACGGCTCGAGTGCGCAGATCGAGGCGCAGGAGGGCCAGCGTGTCGATCACCTCGAACCCGGCGTCGGCGAAGCGCGCTGCGGCCCCGGGGTACAGGGCTCCCGTCCGGATCGCCCGCAACGGCGTGGTCGCGTCGACGACGGCGTCGATCCACTGCGCCAGCTCGTCGGGTCGCGGCACGAGCGCTTGATCCGCCAGGCTGAGCTGGACGACCTCGTCGTCGAACGCCCACGATCGGACACGGACCCGAGAGCCGAGACCGGGCGAGCGAACCTTCACCGAGCCGTGACCGTAGTGGCTGACCGACACCGAACCGCCGGCATCGATCTGGCCGGCATCGATCTGGCCGGCATCGATCTGGTGCGTGCTCGTAGCCTTGACGGCGTGACGGTGCTGTTCGCCACCCACCCCGCCTACCTCGAGCACCTCACCGGGTCGGGCCATCCCGAGCGTCCGTCGAGGCTGCAGGCGGTGATCTCCGGCGCCCGCCGCGAAGGCGTGCTCGATGCGCTGACCACCCTCGAGCCGAAGCCCGCCGAACGCGTCGACCTCGAGCGGGTGCACCCCGCCTGGTACCTCGACCGCCTCGACGCGATGGCAGCGACCGGCGGGGGCTGGATCGATGCCGACACCCGCCTGAGCGCGGGCTCGGCGGTGGCCGCGAAGCTGGCGGCCGGCGCCGGACTGACGGCGGTCGCTGCGCTGCGCGAAGGACACGGTGATGCCGCCTTCTGCGCCGTTCGTCCGCCGGGGCACCATGCCACCCCGACCGATTCGATGGGGTTTTGCCTGGTCTCCAACGTCGCCGTCGTGGCAGCTTCGCTGGCCGACGCCGGTGAGCGTGTGTGGGTCTTCGACTACGACGCCCATCACGGCAACGGCACGCAGGCCGCCTTCGAGGCCGATCCGCGAGTGCTGTTCGTGAGCCTTCACCAGTGGCCGCTGTATCCGGGCACGGGCCGACTCACCGAGCGGGGAACCGGCGCCGGAGTCGGCACCACGATGAACTTCCCGCTTCCGGCGAGGTCGACGGGCGATGTCTACCTGCACGCCTTCGACGAGGTGATCGCCCCAGTCGTCGAGCGGTTCGCGCCGACGTGGCTGTTGATCTCGGCCGGGTTCGACGCTCACCGCGACGATCCGCTGGCCGAGCTTGCGCTCACCGCCGGCGACTACACCGTGCTGACGGAACGGGCCATGCAACTGGTCCCACGCCGCCGATGCGTCGCCATGCTGGAGGGCGGTTACGACCTGGACGCGCTGTCGTCGTGCGCTGCTGCCGTCCTCACCACGCTGGCTGGCATCCCCACGTGTCCGGAGCGGCCGAGCTCCGGCGGTCCGGGCAGGGAGGTCGTGGCCGAGGCGGCGCGCTTGTGGCAGTCACCGTGATCCCAGAGCGCTTCGCGCCCGTGTTGGCCGAGCTGGCGCCGCTGGCGTCGAGGTTCGCCGCCGATGGCCATCGCCTGTACCTCGTCGGTGGTGCCGTTCGGGACCTCCTCCTCGGCGGCGACCGTGGCGACTACGACCTCGACCTCACGACAGATGCTCGGCCGCCGGCCGTCAAGCGGCTGCTCGACGGCTGGGGTGACGCGGTGTGGACCCAGGGCGAGCGCTTCGGCACGATCGGGGCGCGGCGCGCCGGCGCCGATGGCGCGGCACGGATGGTCGAGGTCACGACGTTCCGCTCGGAGGCGTACGTCGACAGTTCGCGCAAGCCGCACGTCACGTTCGCCGATGACATCGAGATCGATCTGGGTCGGCGTGACTTCACCGTCAACTCCATGGCGCTCGAGCTGACGGGAGAGGTGGCGCTCGTCGATCCGTTCGATGGTGCCGCCGATCTCGCGACGGGCACGCTGCGCACGCCCCTCGCGCCGGAGGTCAGCTTCGACGACGATCCGCTGCGCATGCTGCGAGCGGCGCGCTTCATCGCCGGATACGGGCTCCATCCGGTCGCCGAGCTGACGGCGGCCGTGGCCGAGCGCGGCGAACGGCTGGAGATCGTCTCTCGGGAGCGGATCCGTGACGAGTTGGACAAGCTGATCGGCGTCGACCGTCCGGGGGCGGGACTGTGGTTCCTCGTGGACACGGGCCTGGCCGAGCAGTTCCTGCCGGAGCTGCCGGCATTGCGCTTGGAGCACGACCCGATCCACCGCCACAAGGACGTGCTGAGCCACACGATCGCCGTCGTCGAGAACGTTCGCCCGAGCGGCGACGTTGGCTTCGACTTCCGTCTGACCCGTCTGGCGGCCTTGTTCCACGACGTCGGCAAGCCACGGACGCGTGGGTACCAGCCTGGCAAGGGCACGACGTTCCACCACCACGACGTCGTCGGTGCGCGCATGACGCGCCGGCGGATGGAGGAGTTGCGATACCCGACGGCGGACATCACCGCCGTCGCCGAACTGGTGTTCCTGCACCTGCGATTCCACACGTACAAGATGGGATGGAGCGATTCGGCCGTGCGGCGGTACGTGCGCGACGCCGGCGGGCTGCTCGCCGAGCTGAACACGTTGACCCGCGCCGATTGCACGACCCGTGACGAGCGCAAGGCGGCGCGGCTAGCGCTGCGGATGGACGAGCTGGAGGCGCGCGTGCAGCAACTCGCGGCGGGCGAGGAGTTGGCGGCGCTCCGGCCTGAGCTCGACGGGCGTGAGGTGATGGAGCACCTCGGCGTCGCGCCGGGGCCGGTGGTCGGCGAGGCCTTGGCCTACCTCCTGGAGATCCGCCTGGAGGAGGGCGAGATCGGCCACGCGGAAGCACGCAAGCGTCTCGACGCCTGGTGGCACGAGCACAACTCGACCGACGGCTGAGCTGGCACCTGGGCCGCAGAGTGCGGCTGGGCGGCAGCTCGCCGCCGCGGATGCGCGGAGTGCGCATCGTCGGCGCCGTAGCGTTCGGCCGTGCGTCCTGACGTGACCGATGGCGTCGAGATCCGGCGGCGATCGGCGACGTGGCGCTGGGTGGCTTCGGTCGTCGTCGCAGGAGCGCTGCTGGTCGGCCTCGTCGTCCTCGTCATCCGCCTCGACACCGACCGGTCGTCGCGCGCCCTGGCCGCCACGATCGTCGCCGCGCTGCTGACCGTCGTGGCGGTCGTGGTGACGTGGCTCGAGTCGCGCCGCATCACCGCTCACCTCAACGGCACCATCGACCGCCTGATCGAGACCGAGTCCGAGCTGCGGCTGCTCCTCGACGATCTCCCGGAAGCGGTCATGTCGGTGGATGACCACGGCGTGGTGCGTGGCGCCAACGCAAAGGCCGCGGAGTTGAGCGGCCGGCCGGTCGGCGCCCTCGTCGGGCGCCGTCTCGACGCCATGGTCGAGACCCTGCGCATCGTCGAGCTGGCCGAGTGGTTGTCCGCCGGGCGGCGCGGCGAGACGGTCGCGCCGATGTCGCTGCGCCTGACCCACGCCGACTGGCAGACGTCGAGGCTCGTCGAAGCGACCGTGGAACGACCGGCCAACACCACCGGTACTGTCATCGTGCGGCTGCGCGACATCACCGAACGCGAAGCGCGCGGACAGGCGCTCGAGCAGGCTCGCCAGCGGTTCCAGCAGGCGTTCCACTCGGCGCCGACCGGGATGGCACTCGTGCGCGTCGACGACTCGACGATCATTGACGCCAATCGATCGCTGGCCGAGATGCTCGACCGGCCGGTGTCGCAACTTGTCGGCAGCTCGATCCGCGAGCTCACGCATCCCGACGACCGGCGCGATGCGACCGGTCACCGCGCCCGTCTGGAGCTGGGGATCTCGGACCCGTACCACCTCGATCAGCGCTACCGGCGACGCGATGGTGAGTTCGTGTGGGCCCGCACGCGTGTCGCCGTCACGGAGGACAACGGGGTGGCGCTCGCGATCACACACATCGAGGACGTGACCGAGCAACGTCGGACGGCCGAGCGGCTGCAGTGGGCGGCGAGCCACGACGATCTCACCGGGCTGCCCAACCGCACCGAGATGATCGCCCGCGTCGACGACATGCTGATCGACGCGCCGACGGGTGACGTGGCGCTGCTGTTCATCGACCTCGACAACTTCAAGACGATCAACGACAGCCTCGGCCACGGCATCGGCGACACGCTCCTCACCGCGATGACGGAACGGCTGCGCACCGTCGTCGGAGATGGCGTGCTGCTCGCCCGCTTCGGGGGTGACGAGTTCATCGTCGTCCTGCAAGGGGTCGCCCACGGTGCCCACGATCCGGTCGAGGTCGCCGAAAGCCTGCGCGCCGCGCTGCGTGAGGCGGTGGTCGTCGAGGGGACCGAGCTGTACGTGACGTCGAGCATCGGGGTGTCGATCAACCATCGCGCCGCCTTGCGGGCGGACGATCTGCTGCGTGATGCCGACGCTGCGATGTATCGCGCGAAGGCGCGCGGTCGCGACTGCGTGGAGACCTTCGCACCGGGCAGCCACGAGACCACCGTCCTCGCGCTGCGCACGGCGACCGAGCTGCGCCGCGGCATCGAGCGAGGAGAGATCGTTCCGTACTTCCAGCCGATCGTCGAGCTGACCACCGGTCACGTGACGGGTTTCGAGGCCCTCGCCCGATGGCTGCACCCGGACCGCGGCCTGTTGGCGCCCGACCAGTTCCTCGTGATGGCCGAGGAGACCGGCCTGATCGACGAGATCGGGGCGACGATCCTCGAGGACGCGCTGTCGCAGTTCGCCCGCTGGCGAGCCCGCGAGCTGCCGTTCGCCAACGCCACCTTGGCCGTCAACGTCGGCACCCGCCAGGTGGTCGATCCGGCCTTCGCGACGTTGGTCGCCGATCTCCTGGCGCAGACCGGCATCCCGGCCGACTCCCTGTGGTTGGAGATCACGGAGACGGCCCTGCTCGCCGACGTCAAGGCGTCGACCGTGGCGTTGCGCAAACTGCGCAGCCTTGGACTGCACCTCGCCGTCGACGACTTCGGGACCGGGTACTCGTCGCTGACCTACCTCAAGCGGTTCCCCGTCGAGGCGATCAAGATCGATCGGAGCTTCGTCGCCGGGCTGGGGCTCGATGCCGAGGACACGACGATCGTCGAGGCCGTCGTCAACCTCGGCCACTCCTTCGGCATCGCTGTGATCGCGGAGGGCCTGGAGACACCACTGCAACTGGGTCGGTTGCGCGAGCTCGGCTGTGACCTGGGTCAGGGCTACCTGTTCGGCCGCCCCCGCCCAGCCTCCATCATCGAGGCGGAACGAGTGAGATGACGGTTCATCAGAACCGGGCGAGTGAACCTCGCGGCCGCCGCCCGAGCATCGAGTTGTGCTAGGACTAGGCGGGGCGGATGACCCCTCATGCGCTTCGCATCCGGATCTCATGGGGTGGCGTCGCATCTGCCTGGCGGAGGCCTTCCACCCGGCGGGCCATGAGAGCGGCGTAGCCGCGTCATCGGAGGGATCATGATGCGAACCAGTCAGCGGATGCTGCTGCTCGGGCTGCCGCTCGTGCTGGCGGTAGCGGCGTGCAGTAGCGGCGGCGACTCGGTCGGCGACGCCGGTGCCACGACGACGTTGCCGGCGGTCACGACGGCCGCTCCCGGGACGACGGCGGCTCCGGAGACGACGGCGGCTCCTGGGAGTGAGACGACGGCGGCTCCTGGGAGTGAGACGACAAGCGTGGAGACCAAGCCCGAGGTTTCGGACGAGCCGGCCGGTGGCGTCAGCAGCTTCGAGCAAGTGCAGCCGGCGGTCGTGCAGATCGTGGCCCAGGGCACGCTGCGCGACCCGGAGATCGGTCAGGCCGATGCATCGGGATCTGGGAGCGGGTTCCTCATCAGCCCCGACGGGCTGGCCGTCACGAACAACCACGTCGTGACGGGCGCAGCCACGCTCGAGGTGTTCGTCGGTGGTGATACCAGCCAGAGCTACAACGCTCGGATCGTCGGCGCCTCCGAGTGCAACGACCTTGCCCTCATCCAGATCGACGGTGCGGGCGACCTCCCGTACCTCGAGTGGTACGACGGCGAGATCACGGCGGGTCTCGACGTTTACGCCGCCGGTTTCCCCCTCGGCGACCCGGAGTTCACGCTGACCAGTGGGATCGTCACCAAGGCGCAGGCTGCCGGTGACATCACACGCACCTCGTCGATCGACCACACGGTCGAGCACGACGCGAGCACGCACCCCGGCAACTCAGGTGGTCCTGTCGTCTCCGAGGAGGGCCAGGTCGTGGCCGTCCACTACGCCTCGTTGAACCTCGACTCTGGTTCGCAGAAGTACGCCATCGCCTCCGATCTGGCGCAGCCGGTCATCGACCGCCTGCAGGACGGTGACTTCGAGTCGCTCGGCATCAACGGCTGGGCGGTCGTCGACGACGAGGCCGGTCTCTCCGGCATCTGGGTGGCCGGCGTCGCCCCTGGCTCGCCTGCCGCCGAGGCCCAGCTCCTGCCCGGCGACATCGTCACCACCATGAACGGCCTGCCCGTCGGCACCGACGGCACGTTCCGCGACTACTGCGACGTCATCCGCACCGCCGGTGAGGGCGGCCCGATCACCGTCGACGTGATCCGGTTCGACACGTTGGAGGGACTGCGTGGCGAGATCAACGGCGGCCAGCCGATCGTGCCGGTGCTCTCCTTTGCCGAGGAGGTCGACGAGGAGGTCGGTGAAGAGGCTGCGGCCGTGCCGGCCTACGAGTTCGATTCGTTGACCGATGACACGGGCCGGATCTTCATGGACGTGCCGACGGCATGGGCATCGCGCAGCACGGCGCCGGTGCTGCTCGACGACGGCGTGACGCAGGCTCCGAACGTCGCCGCCTCGACCAACTTGGAGGGCTTCATCAACGGCTGGACGGATCCCGGCGTGCTGTTCACGGCGTTGCCCGCCCGCACCGACATCGATGCCGCCCTGGCCGAGTACGGCTTCGCCGGCGACTGCACGGACGACGGGATCACCGACTACTCCGACGCCGTGTTCACCGGCAAGTACCAGGTGTGGAGCGATTGTGCCGGCACCACGACCGACGTCGTGACGCTGGTCGCTCTGCCGGCGGACGAGTCCTACCTGGCACTGATCCAGGCCCAGATCGTGACCGACGCCGATCTGACCGCCCTCGACCAGGCCTTCCGGACCTTCAACGCCAACGCCGGCTGACTCGCCGCGGCGCGCTGTCCGGGCGCGGAGGTTCATCGAGAGCCTCTGCGCCCAGCAGCGCGCTGTGTCGTCAGGATCCTTGTTTGCGGACCTTGACGACGAGGGTCGTCGGCACGGCGTGCGTGCCGTCGACGCCGAGCTCGTGGAACGCTTCGATGCGGAAGTTCGTCCGGGCGAGAGCGGTGAGCAGTTCGCCGACCGTTCGCTCACCGTCGCCGTAGCGGTGCACGACGCCGTCGGCACCGGTGCCGACGGCGGCGAACGGGTGGTCGAGTGAGATCACGAACGGTCCGCTCGCCTTGAGCACGCGGTGGACCTGGCGCAGTGTCCGGCCGAGGTCGACGTCCTCGCCGAGCGCGTGGGTCGAGACGACGACGTCGATCGTGCCGCTCGGCGCGAAGCCGAGATCAGCCAAGTCGCCCTGGTGGCACTCGACCGAGACACCTGCTCTGGCCGCGTCCGCACGCAGGTCGGCGATCCGGTCGGCGTCGGGGTCGAGGGCGATCGCCTTGGCGCCGAGGCGGGCGAGGGCGACGGCGTTGCCGGCGATCCCCAGCTCGATCGCTCGTCGACCACCCGAGACGTCGCCGATGAGGTTCAGCTGGTCGTCGCCCGGGACGCCCTCGCCGTAGGTCACGGTCACGCCGCCCAGTGTGGTCGGCGCGAGGCGCCGGTGAGCAACTGCGTGTGCCGGGACCGCCGGAGGATCGGCACTAGCCTCGTGCGGCGATGCGTCGACGAGGCCTCGAGTGATCCATCACGCGACTCTGTGCGTCGCCGGCCGCGCGCCCGACCTTCGCGAGCCCGCGGTGCACCCGTGAGCCTCACCGTCTCCTCGCTGCGTGGGCGCGGTGGTCGTGGCCAGATCGACCACCGGCTTGCTCGGCAGCACCTGATCAACGAGTACCGCCGCGGCCGGATGAGCCACGAGCAGGTGTGCGATGCGCATCCGGAGTTGCTCCGGGCGGCGAAGAACGTCGGCACCGAGTCCCAGACGGTCTGCCCGATCTGCGAGGACGCGCAGCTGCGCCTCGTCACCTACGTGTTCGGTCCTCGCTTGCCGGCGCATGGTCGTTGCGTCACGACGGCGCGCGAGATCGCCACGCTCAACCGCCGCCGCGAGGAGCTGTCGGCGTACGTCGTCGAGGCCTGCGTCGAGTGCCACTGGCACCACTTGCTCCGGGTCCTGCCGGTCGGCGGGCGCTGAGGTGCCGGGGCGGGCGCCACGGGTGATGGCGCGCGCCACGGTGACCGTGTTGGCGCCGGTGGTTTTCGCCACGATGGTGGCGGCGTGTGGTGACTCGTCGCCCGCTGGGACGCAGGTCGACCCCGCCTCGACAGTGGGCTCCGCTGGCCAACCGCAGGGCTTCGGGCTGGTCGCCGCCGATGTCACGGCGGCGGACGGCGAGGTGTGCCAGCTGTGCCTGTGGCTGGCGGAGACGGACGTGCAGCGCAGCCGGGGCCTGATGGGGGTGACCGACCTCGGTCCGGCCGATGGGATGCTGTTCCTGTACCAGGGCCCGTCGACCGGCACCTACTCGATGCGTGACACGCCCATGCCGTTGTCGATCGCCTTCCTCTCGGGTGGCGTGTTCGTCTCCTCCACGGACATGGCCCCCTGCCTCGACTCGCCGGAGGCGGGATGCCCCGTGTACGGCGCCGCCGGCCCGTTCACGGCAGCTGTGGAGGTGCCGACCGAACAGCTTGACGAGCTTGGGATCGCCGAAGGCAGCCAGCTCGAGGTGCTCACCACCCCCTGCCCCGACGTGGAGGAGTAACCAGCCACGCCCAGTTCGGGAATTGGGCGACGCCACTTGCACCTCCACTGCGTCTCGCTTGCGCGTGACACCCCTTGTTCATGCTGCTGATCGTGGACGTCGACACCCCGGTACACTCCCCCGGTCACATTCACCCTGCCCCGCCACATGGGGCCCCGGCCGCAGCTCGCGGGCGGGTCCGAAGGGAGGTTCACGCATGACGCGTGCGTACGAGCTCATGGTCATCATCGACGGCGAGATCGATGACCCCCAGGCCCAGTCCTGGGTCAAGACCGTCACGGACGGCATCACGGCCGCCGGCGGTTCGGTTCACGGCAGACCCGACTGGTGGGGCAGACGCCAGTTCGCCTACCCGATCAACCACAAGCTCACCGGCTACTACCTCGTGGTCCAGACGGTCGCCCCGCCTGGCGCCCTCGACGAGTTGGAGCGCGCCCTGCGACTCGCGGAAGACATCATCCGCCACAAACTCACTCGCCTGCCCACGACCGAGGCCGAGCGGCGAGGCATGGCGGCGGCCTGACGCCGCTCCCGGAAGGAACCAGCACATGGCAGACAACACCATCACCCTCGTCGGCAACCTCACCCGTGACCCGGAGCTGCGTTACACCACCGGTGGGCGCGGCGTGGCCAGCTTCGGGCTCGCCGTCAACCGTCGCTACCAGGTCAACAACGAGTGGCAGGAGCAGACCTCCTTCTTCAACGTGGTCGCCTGGGGGACGCTCGGCGAGAACTCGGCGGCCTGCCTCAACAAGGGCACTCGCGTCGTCGTCAACGGCCGCCTCGAGCAGCGCTCGTGGGAGACCCAGGACGGCGAGAAGCGCTCCGTCGTCGAAGTCGTCGCCGACGAGATCGGCCCGAGCCTGCGCTGGGCGCAGGCGCAAGTCGAGCGGACCGCACGGACCAACGCCGACGGCAGCGGCGCCGCACCTGGCGGCAGCGGTGGCGGCAGCGGCGGGGCAGCCCGCCCGCCCGACCCGATCTACGGCGACGAAGAGCCGTTCTGAGACCTGGAGAGCAACGAGATGGCGAGCAAGAAGAACCGAGCGCGAACGTCGAAGGACACGACGACGCGCAAGTACAAGAAGAAGACCAGCGCCCTCCTGACCGAGCGCGTCACGTACGTCGACTACAAGGACGTTGATCTGCTCTCACGCTTCATGAGCGACCGGGCGAAGATCCGCAACCGTCGGGTCAGCGGCAACGACGTTCAGCAGCAGCGAGAGGTGGCCAACGCCATCAAGGTGGCCCGCGAGATGGCGCTGCTCCCGTACGCCCGGCGCGTGTCGACGCAACGGACGCGTCCACCACGCGACGGTCGGCGTGATCGCGAGGAGCCGCGCCTCGAGGTGCAGTCCCAGGTGATCGACGCGCCTTCCGACGCACCGGTGGACGAGTTGCAGCCGGTCGGCGAGACGGAGGAGTGACGTGAAGCTGATCCTGCGCGCCGATCTCGACGGGCTCGGCAAACGCGGCGACATCGTCGATGTCGCCGACGGCTTCGGCCGCAACTACCTCCTGCCGCGAGGGATGGCCTTCCTCGCCACCACCGGGGCCGTCGATCAGGCGGCCAGGATGCGCAGGTCTCGCGACCTGCGCGACGCCAGCGATCGTGAGGCGGCCCAGACGGTCGCCACCAAGCTCGTCCCGAAGGTCATCACCATCACCGCCAAGTCGGGCCAGGAAGGTCGGCTGTTCGGATCCGTCACGCTCGCCGACGTCGTCGACGCAGTCCGCGACCAGACCGGCGTCGAGCTGGCCCGGCGCCAGCTCGACAGCGAGCCGATCAAGTCGCTCGGCCAGCACACGGTGACGGCCAAACTCCACACGGACGTTTCGTTCCCGATCACCGTCGACGTGATCCAAGCGTAGGCGGAGGGCGAACTGTGGGCACTCCACAGCTCGTCCCCAGAACTTCTCGGCTTACCCACACCTTTTCGCGCCCACCCACTGGCTCCTCACAAGATGCGGCTGAGAAGGTGGCGGTCTGATGGATCGGCGGGGCTCACCGGACGACCGCCGCGGGGCTCGACGAGACGAGCGCCAGCCCGCGAGGACGGGGCCCCGGATCCCGCCGCACAACCTGCAGGCTGAGGAGTCCGTGCTCGGCGCGCTGCTGCTGTCGCGCGAGGCGATCGGTGCGGTCAGCGAGCAGGGGCTGCGACCGGACGACTTCTACAAGCCCGGCAACCAACACGTCTTCGACGCCGTCCGCGCCCTGTACTCCACCGGGGCACCTGCGGACGTCATCACGGTCGCCGACGAGCTCCGCCGCGCCGGCCTGCTCGACCAGATCGGTGGCGTCGAGGCGCTGCACGCCCTCCAGAACGCCACGCCGGCCATCTCCAACGCCGGTCACTACGCCCGCATCGTGCAGGACACAGCGTTGCTGCGCCGCCTGATCCACGTCGCCGGCGACATCGCTGAGCTGGCCTACGGCGAGCCGGACGATGTGACCAAGGCCGTCGACGAAGCGGAGACGAAGGTCTTCAAGGTCGCCGAGGATCGCGTCGCCGACTCGACCCTGTTGCTGAGCGAATCGATCAAGGGCGTGATGGACCGCCTCGAGGAGACCTTCGCCAGGGGCGACACGATCACCGGCACTGCCACCGGCTACCACGACATCGACGAGCTGCTGTCGGGTCTCCAACCATCGACGCTCAACATCGTCGGTGCCCGGCCGGCGATGGGCAAGTGCGTGGCGTGGGACACGCCGATCGTCGACCTCGAAACGGGGGAGCTGATCACGGCGCGGGAGCTCGCCGAGCGAGCCGCACGCCGCGTCGACGTCGCCGTCCGCGCCCTCGATGCCGATGGTCGCCAGCGAACCTGGCCGGTCGGGGGGTGCATCCACGACGGCGTCAAGCCCGTCTTCCGGGTGCGTACGAGCGGCGGACGGGTCGTTTCGATCACCGCCGCCCACCCGCTGCTCACCGCCCGTGGCTGGCGACCGCTGCAGGAGGTGATGGTTGGCGAGGACATCGCCGTGCCGACCAACTTCCCCGTCTTCGGCACCGACGATCTCACCGACACCCACCTCGACCTGCTGACCGGGTCGGCCGACGACGAGCGATTGCCGCGCGCCGTGTTCCGCCTGCCCCGCCGCCGCCTCGCCCGGTTCCTCCAGCGGCTGTTCGCCACCTCGGGATGGACGCTCGAGGACGAGGCTGGTGCGGTCCGCATCGGGTGCCGCGCCGGCCGCGAGGCCAGAGCCCACGACATCGCTCACGCCCTCTTGCGCTTCGGCATCCGCACCACGGTGGCGCGTCGATCCGTGGATCCCGGCGGTCGTCGCGGGCGCGAGGCAGCCGTCTTCGACGTCGAGCTCGTCGACGCGTCGTGTGGGTCGGAGCTCGACACCATCCCGCCGGCAGTGTGGGACGACATCGACAAGGCGAAGGGCGACACCTCGTGGGTCGAGATCAACCGTCGTTGCGGCCGTGCCGCTGACGACGACTGGTTCGCCCGGCGCGGCCGTGTCCCCCGGGCGACCGTGGTGCGCCTGGCGGAGGTGCTCGACGACGATCAGTTGGCGTGGTGGGCGTCGCCGGATGTCGGGTGGGACCCCATCGTCGAGATCACGCCGCTCGCGGCGACCGAGGTCATCGACTTCACGGTGCCGGGGGCGCACAACTTCGTCGCCGCCGACGTCTACCTCCACAACACCGCCTTCGGGTTGGGGATGGCGACGCACGTGGCGCAGACGTCGGCGCGGCCGGTGCTCGTGTTCTCGTTGGAGATGGGGCACCACGAGCTGACCCAACGGATCCTGTCCAGCGAGGCCAAGGTCGACTCGTCCAAGATGCGCAACGGGCGGTTGAGCGAAGCCGACTGGGCGAAGATCGGCCGAGCGATCGGACGACTGGAAGTGCCGCTGTTCCTGGACGACAACCCGCGCGTCACGGTCATGGAGATCCGGGCCAAGGCCCGCCGGTTGAAAGCGCGCCATGGCGCGCTGGCGTTGATCGTCATCGACTACCTGCAGCTGATGACCGGCGGCGGCAACCCGGAGAACCGCCAGCTCGAGGTCAGCGACATCAGCCGCAACCTGAAGATCCTGGCCCGCGAGTTGGAGGTGCCCATCGTCGCGCTCAGCCAGCTCAGCCGAGCGGTGGAGACGCGCAGCGACAAGCGGCCAATGCTCGCCGACCTGCGCGAGAGCGGTTGCCTGACCGCCGACACCATGCTCGTGCGCGCCGACACCGGTGAGCAGGTCGCGCTGGGTGCGCTGGTCGGACACACGGACGTGCCGGTCCTTTCGCTCGACGAGCACTACCGCGTCGTGCCGGCTCGTCTCGTCCGAGCGTTCGCCAGCGGGCGCAAGCCGACGTTCCGCCTGCGCTTGGCGTCGGGCCGATCGATCGATGCCAGCGCCAACCACCCGTTCCTCACGGTCGGCGGATGGCGACCGGTCGAATCGCTGGCGGCAGGCGAGCACCTCGCGGTCGCCGATCCGACGGCGATCCGGACCGACCGCAGCGGGGCCCTGCCCGCTGTCGACCGTGTCCCGGCGGCGGTGTGGGACCACATCCGGACCAAGTCGCTGCCGGCCGCCGGGCTGACGACCGCTGCCCTCGCCGCCGCCCTCGGCATGTGCTACTGCGGCGGCGCGCTGGAGCGCTTCCGGCTGACTCGCTCGCGTCTGACCTGCATCGCAGCGGTCACCGACGATGCATGGCTGCACGATCTGGCCACCGCCCACGTCGCCTGGGATCGGATCATGTCGATCACCCCGCTCGGCGAGCAGCCGGTGTTCGACGCCACCATCGCGACGACGCACAACTTCCTCGCCAACGACATCGTCGCCCACAACTCGCTGGAGCAGGACGCCGACGTGGTGATGTTCCTCTACCGCGACGAGGTGTACAACAATGAGTCACCGGACAAGGGCTCGGCCGAGGTGATCGTGGCCAAGCACCGCTCCGGGCCGATCGGCACCAAACGCCTCGTCTTCCTCGGTCAGTACACGCGGTTCGACAACGCGGCGCGCGGGGTGTGAGGTGTCAAACCAGGCGCAGGTCGACGCCGCAGATCGTCGTCGACTCACCGGCCCTGGTGCGGTCCGTGGCGACGAGGTCGATGGCGTCGATGCCGTCGCCGCGTGGGCCGGCCGCGACGAAGCGCACGGCGTGGTCGATGCCGAGCTCGTGCCAGCGGGCCTGCATCGCCACAGGATCGCCAGCTGCGATGTCCACGCCGGCGACCGCCGTCACGACGTCGGTCTCGGTGTGCGCCTGCCATGGCCCGGCCCACTCCCACGCCCCCGGCGTTGTGGGCTGATCGATCGACACGATCGCCCCGCCGACATCGCGCGGGTGCAGGTGGCGACCGCGGATCTGCGGGAAGTCGCCGCTCCAGACGATGCGCACACCGCACTTCGTCACCTGGTCGACGCGCCGATCGAGGTCGTCGACCTCGAAGATCGCCATGTACCCGCCGTCGCCGCCGCGTTTGTCGAGCAGCCTTCCGGCGGTGGTGCCATCGGCGACCGGGCTGACCACCTCGATGAACTGGTCGCCAACCGTCATCAGCGCGTTGTGCAGCCCGAACACGCCCACGCCGGGATCCTCGTAGCAGACCGTGACGCCGAGGAACCCGCACAGCTCGGCCACGACCGTGTCACGCTGGCGTGCGACGAGGGCCACCTGGCGCAGCCGGATCACGCTCGCACGGTACTCAGTCGCTGCCATGGCCTTGTCCTGAACCTCCCGTAACGTCGCTCGCCATGACGCACGTCATCGCCAGTCGATACGTGCTCGGCGATCTGCTCGGCGCCGGCGGGATGGCCAAGGTCGTGCGCGGACAAGACATCCGTCTCGATCGGCCAGTGGCGATCAAGCTCGTCCCTGCCGATGCCATCGACCCGGTCGGGCGCGAGCGGTTCCGTCGCGAGGCTCGGTCGTCGGCCGGCTTCGCCCACCACAACGCGGTGACCGCGTACGACGCCGGCGAGTCCGATGGCTACCTCTATCTCGTGATGGAGCTGGTCGACGGCCAGTCGCTGGCCCACCTCCTCCACACCCGCGGCCAGCTCAGCCTCGATGAGGCGTTGAGCATCGCCGATTCCGTGCTGGCCGCGCTCGGCGCCGCCCACGCTGCCGGCATCATCCATCGCGATGTGAAGCCGGGCAACGTGCTGCTCGCCGAGAACGGAACGGTCAAGCTCGGCGACTTCGGCATCGCCCGCCGGCTCGACGACCTGACGTCGGACCTCACGGGCACCGGGCGGTTCATCGGGACGCCGAAGTACCTCGCTCCTGAGCAGTTGGCCGGGGAGCCGGCGACCGCTCCGACGGACCTGTACGCGGCCGGCGTCGTGCTCTACGAGATGCTCGCCGGGACACCACCGTTCGACGCGCCAACACCGATGGCCGTGGCGATGGCCCACCAGCACGCGCCCGTGCCGGACGTCCGGACGATGCGTCCGGACGTGCCCGCGCACGTTGCGGCGGCGATCGCCACCGCCATGGCGAAGGACGCAGCAGCACGCTTCGCCACTGCCGACGCGATGCGGCGGGCGTTGCGCCAACCGGTCGCGCCGGCCGTTGTGCTGCCGGCCACCGCCGTGCTCGCCGGAGCGCCGGCGGTGGTGGGTCAGGCTGCGCGGACCGCCGTCGCCGGACGACCGTCGTCGGCGCGCCGCTGGGCTTGGCTGGCCGCGCTGGTCGCTCTGCTCGTCGTTGCCGGAGTCGCCGTGGCGCTGCGCAGGAACGACGGTGCCGCCGATCCGAGCTCCGTCACGTCGACGAGCGCGGTGCCCGGTACCACGCCGACGGGCGTTGTGCCGCCGACTTCGCCATCGGCGGTCTCCGAGACGACCGTCGCGCCGACGACCCCGCCGACGACGACCCCGCCGACGACCCCGCCGACGACGACGGTCGCGCCGACGACTGCGGGATCGCCCGTCACGACGGCGCCGCCCGCCCAGCCAACGACGGTCGGCGAGCTGGTCGATCTGATCGACCTCGGGGGCCCCGACCGGTACGGCCAACGCACCGGGGAGCTGCTCGACGAGCTGGAGCGGATCGAGAGCGGCAACGGCAACGAGGCCAACCGGGCGAGTCAGCTGCTTGACGACGCCGCCACGTGGGTCGACGATGGGGAGCTGGCATCGGGGGTGCTCCCAGTCCTTCGAGACCTGATCGGTCCGCTCGCCGCATCGGCCGGCAACAGCGGTCAGGGCGGCGGTGATGGTGACGACGGCGACGACTGACACGGCTCGACTGGCGGACGTGTGAACCCACTCGGCGACGATCTGCTGGCGTGGTTGGTGCTCGCGCTCGGCGGGGCGCTCCTCGTCGGCAACGTGCTGGCCATCGTCCGACCACCGCAGCGACCGCAGGAGGAGGGCGCCCTCGAACGAGCGCCGATCGCCCGCAGCGCCGTGATGGCCGCGATCGGCCTCGTCGCCGCGATCTGGGCCGTCGCCTCGCTGATCGCCGGCTGACACCACGGTCCATCGTTTGCCATGCGGGCCAGCGCGGTACTGCCGCCGGACGATCGACCCGGTCGGAGGAGGGCAGCGTTGGCCCAACCAGGAAGCAGGTTCTGCCGGGGACGATCAAGCGGTCGCCGGCCAAGGCCCAGCGGACGTACGCCAAGACGCTGGACTCTGCGCACGAGCAGTACGACTCCGAGGAGCGGGCGCACCGCACCGCGCTGGCCGCGCTCAAGCACAGCTTCGAGAAGGTCGGCGATCACTGGGAGCCCAAGGCCGAGAAGGGATCGTCCGACGAGCGGGCAGCCGCCGGAGGCCTCGGCCCGGAGGAGACCGCCGGCGGTGTCGACGAACGCGGGCACTCGAAGCAGGAGCTGTACGAGCGGGGCCAAGCGGCTCGGCGTCAAAGGCCGCTCGGCAATGACCAAGCACGAGCTGGCGAACGCGATCGCCCGTCAGCAGGACTGATCGGCGCCGGCAGCACCGTGACGAGACGTCGCGCCGAGTCGGAGGCGGCGCACGACGACGCCGTGATGCAGACTGGCGTCCTTGACGCGCACTGCGGTGCACTCACCCGAGTCGCCGAACTCGCTCGATCCTGGCGGCCCGGCGGCGCAGGACATCGCCGCCCTGTGGTGGTTCCTCCTGGTGCTCGGCACGGTGGTCTTCCTCCTCGTCCTCGCCCTCCTGCTGATCCCCCTTCTCCGTCGGCCTCGGCAGGGCGCGCCCGCGGGCGACGATCGAGCCGAGGTTCCGGCGGCGCTCACCCATCGCTGGATCGTCGGCCTCGGCATCGTGCTCACCGGGGTCCTGCTCATCGTCGTGCTCGTGTTCAGCGTCGCCACGATGCGCAACGTCTCGCGCGCCGCTCCGGCCGACAGCGTCGAGATCGACGTCGTCGGCCACCAGTTCTGGTGGGCGGCCAGCTACCCGGCGGCCGACGTGACGGTCGCCAACGAGATCCACATCCCGGTCGGTGAACCGGTCGAGCTGCGCTTGACGTCGGCGGATGTGATCCACAGCTTCTGGGCGCCCGAGCTGCACGGCAAGCTTGACCTCCTCCCGGACGGCACCAACGTCCTCGTCCTCGAGGCCGACCGGGCGGGCGAGTACGGCGGCGAGTGCGCCGAGTTCTGTGGGCTCCAGCACACCAGCATGGGATTCCTGGTGATCGCCCAGCCGCGCGCCGAGTTCGACGCCTGGTTGGAGACGCAGCGCGCTCCGGCTGCCGCGCCGACCGTCGGGCCAGCGGCCGAGGGGGCACGGCTCTTTGCGTCGAAGGGGTGCGGCCAGTGCCACGTGGTGCGCGGTGGACCGACCGCGGCGACGGCACCGGAGATCCCCGGCCCCGACCTGACGCACGTGTCGAGCCGCCGCACCATCGCCTCGGACACCGTGGCCAACACGCCGGGTGACATGACCGCGTGGTTGCGCGACCCGCAGTCGATCAAGCCCGGTACGTCGATGCCGTCGCCCGAGCTGACCGATGAACAGGTCACCGCGCTCGTCGCCTACCTCGAGGGCCTCGAGTAGGTACCCGTGAGCGAG
>JBPCJW010000227.1:0-7377 GCA_051004915.1 Ilumatobacteraceae bacterium | reverse complement strand
CGAGCGCAGTGGTCGCGCCGACGTTGGAAGCCGCCGGGGCGAAGCGATCGAACGACACGACGTCATCGGTTCCCCGCAGCCGACCGATCGCCGAGACGAGCAGCCCCGGCGCCTCGACGGGAATCGTCGTCGCGCCACGCAGCGCTCGCCCGGCCGCGGCGACCGTGTACGGGTTGCGACCCGTCTCGAGCTCCTCGAGCACGTAGGGCACCGCCGCCGACGGCAGTCCGGTCGTCTCGAAGCCGGCCAGCACGTAACCGCGCAGCCGCTCGGCCTCGTTGCCCGGTCGCCCGGCGTACAGCTGCGACGCTTCGGCGAGCATGTCGACGAGCGCGCCTGCCGCACCCGGCTGCTGGCGCACTTCGTCGATGGACGCCGCCACGGCGGCGGCGGACCGAGCGACGCGCCGCGCCACGCGCACCGTCATCCGTCGTTCGAGCGCAGGAACTGTCTGCTCGACGCCCGCACGACCGATGAGCGAGTGGTGGTGGTCAGATTCTGCACCGTGTCGATGAACTTCTGGTCGGGGGGTTTCTCGCCCGCCTCGCGTCCGTGGGCCAGCGCGGCCAGGCTGGTGGCGCGGATCTCGTTGAAGTCGTCGTCGTCGGCGACGATCCGGCGCGCCGTCCTCTCGAACGCGGCGGGGTTGAGGCTCTGCAGACCCGACGCGCTGATCTGGCGGATGCTCGACGTCTCCGCCTTGTCCTTGAGGAGCCGTGTGAACAGCCGCTCCGACTGCGGATCGGTGGCCAGCATCCGCAGCGACTCCTCGCGCGCCGCGCCCTTCGCCCGCTTGTACACCCGTCGCGCCAGTGGGGCGAAGTCGGCGTGATCGTCGTAGCCGAGGAACTGCAACGCCTTGGCCTCGGAGACCACGGCCTCCTTCGGCCGCTCCAACCCGCGCACGAGCAGGTCCTGGGCGTAGGGGTCCCTGTCGATCGCCAGCAGCTCGAGGGCGCTCTCTCGGACGGTCGCCCGCGGATCGGTGGCCAGCTCGCGCAGCGCCTGCTTGTAGTCGGCACGGAACGGCGAGAAGCGCGGACCGAGGAAGTCGAGGACACCGAGCGCCTGCAGGGCGGCGAGACGCACGGCGACCGGTTCCTTGCGGTCGAGCAGCGTGGCGAGCAGTTCCTCGACGCGTCCGGCGAGGTCGTCCTCGTCGATCGGTGCGGTCCTGATCGCGTCGGCGCGAACCGCCGCGCTGACGCCCCCGGCGGCCGTCGACCGCAGCGCGCCCGCCGCTCTGCGTCGCCGCGGAGCATCGGCCTTCGCCGCCAGTTCGGCTTCGTACCGCTTGCGGTATCGCTCAACGTCCATCGTCACCACCCTCGCCGTCACCCCCCAGACTCGTCACAGCTCGAACGGCACGTCGTCGTAGGCGAAGCCGAGTGGGTTCCCACCGGCCACGGCCTGGTGGTCGATCATGTCGCGGACCCTCGGCGTGGTCCCCGGCGCCGTGGTCGACGGCGACGGCGCGAACGTCCCACCCGGCGCGGTCGACGGCCGCGGGGCGCTGGTGACGCCGTTCCACGGCCACATCGTGTCGGCCAGCCGATGGCCGATCCGATTCGGACTGGCCGGGGCGAACGCCCGCGCTGCGGCCGGGTTCGTGAGCCGGCGGACCCACTGCCACTTCGCCCAGAGGCGATCGACGTTGGCGTGGAGCATGAAGAACAGCGGATCGCGCGCCGCCGTCTGCTTGGCCCGGATGAAGCCGGCGCCAAAGCTCGTGTGGGCCGAACCGTGCGGATTGCCCTCCAGCGCGTCGAAGCTGGCGTACGTCGCCGTCGTGGCTGGACCGCCGAGGGCGATCGTGTCGGCCTCTGTCCGGAGACCGGCGGGAGCGGCACCGGCAGTGAACGACGGCACCCGGACGATGCCGAGCGACCCGTCCGTGCGCCAGGTACCGAACGGGTGCCCGGCCGTGAACTGCAGCCGACCGACGGCGTTCGGCACCCCCATGAACTGTGGCGTGAACAGGTTCGGTGCCGGTCGGTCGAAGCGCCAGTAGGGCAGCGTGACGCTCGGGTCGATCGCCTGCAGCTCGCGCTCGAGGTCGAGGATGTAGGCACGGTGCCACGGCAAGAACCCGACGTTGCCGTGCTCCTCGAGGTCGGCGGCGTCGACGTGCATGTCGCGAAAGTCGCGGAACCGACCGCTGCCGCCACCGTTCAGCGTGGCCAGTGCGGCGAGGAAACGGTCGCGCTCGGGTGCAGACAGCGTTTGGGCGTCCTTGCGGATGCGGACGGTGACGGGCTTGGAGCCGAGCACGCCGAGCGCTCCGGTGCCCCGTGCTTGGATCACCGCATCGCCGAGCGCGACGCTCGGGCGGCCGAACTCGCCGGCGACGAAGAAGCTGACCGGCGCACCGCTGGCCGGCAGGCTGAGGGCGAGTGTCGGCGTACCGAGATGCGTGCGAGTGGTGGCGAACCGCAACCTTCCGCCGGTTCCGGCACTGCGCAACGTGACCCGCACGGCGGCGGGACCTGTCGGATCGACGACGCGCGCCGACGCCGCGACCGGCGTCCACGTCAGGATGACGCGACCACGGGCGTCGGCGCCCGGGAGCGCGAGCTCAACGATCACGATCAATGCTCATCTCGGGCCTGCCTCGTTCGCCGAGCACCGATCACCAGTCGCTCCCTTCCACCCGACGTGTTGTCGAGCGTCGACGTCCAGCATCGCCCGGACGAAACGTACACCCGTGCCCATCGGGCCTCGGACGGCGCGCCCTCCGCGTTGCATCTGACCTGTTGGGATAGCCTGCGGCGCGCAGGAGGAACCGGATGTCATTCTGGAAGAAGACCATGGACTACCTCGGTCTCGGGCCCGACGATGCCTACGACGACTACGAGGACCAGAACGAGCCGGAGCCGGCGGCGGCCGGCGGTCGCGGGTCGCGTCAGTCGCAAGGTCGCGCCCGCAACGCTCCACCCAACCGCGATTGGCCCGCCGAGCCGGACGAGGCCGCCCCGCGGGCCGCGCCGTCACGCCCGAGCTTCCCGTCGCGCGACTTCGAATCGCCTGTCCGGCGGACCGGTCAGCCAGGGCTGGATGACTCCGGCACGGTGTCTCGACCGGTGCCGAAGGCGACGGCCAGCCGTGGCTCGGCAGCCGGATCGAGCACCGAGCCGGCCACCGTCCGACCGCGCCGGTTCGATCAGGCCCAGGAGGTCGCCGACAAGTTCAAGGACGGGCAGTCGGTGATCCTCAACCTCGAGGCCACCGAACGCGACATCGCTCGTCGCCTGATCGACTTCGCTAGCGGGGTGTGCTACTCGTTGGACGGCTCGATGGAGAAGGTGGCGACGGGCGTGTACCTGTTGAAGCCGGCGCCCATCCGGGTCGACCGATTCGACGACTACGAAGGCTGAACCCCATGGCACTGAGCCCGCAACGGATCCGCGAGGCCAACTTCAAGTCGGCCCGCCGAGGCTACGACCAGACCGAGGTCGACTCCTTCGTCCAGGAGGTCGCCGGAGCGCTGGAGGCGGCCCAGAACGACGCCACGGCGATGGAAGCCCGGGCCCGCGCCGCGGTGGCCCGCCTGCAAGAGCTGACGCAGGGCCAACCGGGCGAGATGCGGAGCGCCGCGGCGCCCGCCGACATCGACGTCAAGGCGCACGTCGATGAGGCGGAGACGATCAGCCGCGCGCTGTTGCTCGCTCAGCGCACCGCCGACCAGACCGTCGCCGACGCCCAGGTCGAGGCCGATCGCCTGGTCGCCGCCGCCAACGCCGAAGCTGCGACGCGGGTCGAGGGCGCACGCTCGGAATCCACGCAACTGATCGAGGAGGCCAAGGTCGACGCCCGCCGCGACGGCGAGGCCGAACTGGTGCGCGTCGAGGGCGAGGTGCAGGCGCTGCTGGCGCGGCGCGACTTCCTCGAATCCGACGTCGATCACCTCGAGCAGTTCGTGGTCGCCCAGCGCGAGCGGATCACCGAAGCGGTGTCGGATCTGCAGGCGCTGATCGGGCGCGTCCCATCCGGGCTGGCCGACATGCGCCGGCCGTTGCTCTCGGCGGTCACCGCCACGCCCACGTCGTCGTCGTCGTCGAGCAGCCCGACCGCCGGCGCGCCCGATCATGCCCACGGAGAATCGGAGATCGGCGAGATCACCAGGGTCGCCGAAGCTGAGCAGTCGGCCGCCGTCGACGACGACCACGATGGCGACGACGGAGACGAAGGCGACGAAGGCCTGCCTCCGCCCGAGGACGACGAGTCGGCGCAGCGCTGGGATCGCGCCGGCCAGTAATCGCGCCTCGAATCCTCCGAGTGTTTCGCCTCGGAGGAGTGTTGGATGGGGGACTTCCGCGTACGGAACACTCGGATGCCGGAAGGAGCTCGCGGTGTCGACCACCTCATCGTCGCCAGCTGATGGGTCGACGGCGGCTGATGCCTATCCGCACGTCAGGTCGCAGCCCGACTTCCCGCGCCTCGAGGAGGCCATCGCCGAGCGCTGGGGGCGCGATCAGACGTTCTTCGAGTCGATCGCACGGCGTGAGTCGCCCGACGGTGCCAGTCCGCCGGACGAGTTCGTGTTCTACGACGGCCCACCGTTTGCCAACGGTCTGCCGCACTATGGCCATCTGCTGACGGGCTTCGTCAAGGACGCCGTTCCCCGCTACCGCACGATGCGCGGTCAGGTCGTGTCCCGCCGGTTCGGGTGGGACTGCCACGGTCTGCCCGCCGAGGTCGAGGCCGAGAAGGAGCTCGGCATCGCCGGCCATCCGCAGATCACGGCGTTCGGGATCGCCGAGTTCAACGACGTCTGTCGTACCAGCGTGCTGCGCTACACCGACGAGTGGCAGCGCTACGTCGAGCGCCAGGCCCGCTGGGTCGACTTCGATCACGACTACAAGACCCTCGACCTCGACTACATGGAGAGCGTCATGTGGGCCTTTCGTTCGCTCTGGGACCGCGGGCTGATCTACGAGGGCTTTCGCGTCCTCGCCTACTGCTGGCGATGTGAGACGCCGCTCTCCAACACCGAGACGCGCATGGACGACGTCTACCGCGACCGCCAGGACCCGGCGCTCACGGTGGGCTTCGAGCTGCTGGCCGACGGCGACCGGACCGGTCACGACGGGGCCGGCGGCGACCGGTTGCTGGCGTGGACGACGACGCCGTGGACCTTGCCCGCCAACCTCGCCCTCGCCGTCGCCCCCGACGTCGACTACGTCACCGTCGAGCACGCCGGGCACCGCTACGTGCTCGCCGAAGCCCGCCTCGAGGCGTACGCCGCCGAGCTGGCCGACGCCCAGATCGTCGGTCGCCAGCGCGGCACCGACCTCGTGGGTCGCCGCTATCGCCCGCTGTTCGATTTCTTCGCCGACCCGGCGGTGCACGGCACGGGCGAGGCGTTCCAGGTGCTCGCCGGCGACTTCGTGTCCACCGACGACGGCACCGGGATCGTCCATCTGGCCTCTGGCTTCGGCGAGGACGACCAGGTCGCCGCGAACGCAGCCGGCATCCCGACGATCGTGCCGATGGACGAGCACGGCCGCTACACCGCGGAAGTGGTGCCGTGGGCCGGCATCCATGTCTTCGATGCCAACCCGCTCGTCATCCGCGACCTCAAGGACCGCGGCCTCGTCGTGCGCCGCGAGACCTACGACCACAGCTACCCGCATTGCTGGCGCTGCGAGCAGCCGCTCGTGTACCGCGCGATCTCGTCGTGGTTCGTCAAGGTGACGAAGTTCCGCGACCGGATGGTCGCACTGAACGACGAGATCACCTGGGTGCCCGAGCACCTCAAGCACGGCAGCTTCGGCAAGTGGTTGGCCAACGCCCGCGACTGGTCGATCAGCCGTAATCGCTTCTGGGGCTCGCCGATCCCTGTGTGGCGCAGCGACTCACCGGAGTACCCGCGCGTCGACGTGTACGGGTCGCTGGCCGAGCTGGCGGCCGACTTCGGCGTCCCCGTCACCGACCTCCACCGTCCGGCCGTCGACGAGCTGGTGCGCCCGAACCCCGACGACCCGACGGGCCGGTCGACGATGCGGCGGGTGCCGGAGGTGCTCGACTGCTGGTTCGAGTCCGGCTCGATGCCGTTCGCCCAGGTCCACTACCCATTCGAGAACGAGGAGTGGTTCGAGGGTCACTTCCCTGGCGACTTCATCGTCGAGTACACGGCGCAGACCCGCGGCTGGTTCTACACGTTGCACGTCCTTGCCACGGCGTTGTTCGACCGCCCGGCGTTCCGGACGTGCGTCACTCACGGCACCGTGCTCGGCGACGACGGGCTGAAGATGTCGAAGAGCCTGCGCAACTACCCGGACCCGATGGAGGTCTTCGACACGCACGGCGCCGATGCGATGCGCTGGTACCTGCTGTCGTCGCCGCTCCTGCGCGGCAACGACTTCTCCGTCACCGCCGCCGGCCTGCGCGAGACGGCCCGCCAGGTGCTGCTGCCGCTGTGGAACGCGTGGTACTTCCTCACGCTGTACGCCAATGTCGCCGGTCACCACGGGCGTGCTCGCAGTCCCGCTGCGCCCTCTGAGCACGTGCTCGATCGGTACGTGCTGGCCAAGACCCACCAGCTCACCGTGGAGATGACGGCGGTGATGGACGCCTACGACCTCTTCGGCGCGTGCGCCAAGGTGCGCTCGTTCACGGACGTCCTGACGAACTGGTACATCCGCCGCAGCCGCCAACGGTTCTGGGACGGCGACCCTGCGGCGATCGACACCCTGCACACGGTGCTCGACGTGCTCGTGCGGCTCGCCGCCCCGCTGTTGCCGTTCGTCACCGAAGAGATCCACGCCGGCCTCCACCACGGCGACGACCGCGCCAGCGTGCACGTGCGGGACTGGCCGGACCCCGCCGAACTGCTCGCCGACGTCGGGCTGGTGGCGACGATGGACCACGTGCGTGACGTTTGTTCGGCCACGCTGTCCGTGCGCAAGCAGCACGGCCGGCGCGTGCGCCAGCCGCTGGCCACGCTGACCGTCGCTACGCCCAACCCAACGGCGTTGCAGCCGTTCGCCCACCTCATCGCCGATGAGGTCAACGTCCGCCACTTCGAGCTGACGGACGACGTGTCGGCGGTCGCCGGGCAGGAGCTGCAGGTCGTGCCGGCGACGATCGGTCCGCGCCTCGGCAAGCACACCCAAGACGTCATCCGCGCCGTCAAAGCGGGCGACTGGACCATGGAGGGCGAGCGCGCTGTCGCCGGCGGGCACTGGCTCGACCCGGGCGAGTTCACGCTGACGATGGTCGCCGACGGCGATCGACCGAGCGCCACGCTCGGTGCCGGAACGGGCGTCATCGTCCTCGACGTCGAGGTCACGCCGGAGCTGGAGCTGGAAGGCCGCGCCCGCGACCTCGTGCGGATGATCCAGCAGGCCCGACGGGACGCCGACCTGGCCGTGACCG
>JBPCJW010000226.1:0-18231 GCA_051004915.1 Ilumatobacteraceae bacterium | reverse complement strand
TCCAGAGGACCCGACGGCGCAGCGATGGCAACCCGGCGACGTCGCGGCGTACCGCTGCGCCGACTGCCTCGACCGCTGGGACATCGTCCTCGAGGATGAGGACGGTGGAGATGCGAACGACAGCTGATTCGCAGGTGGTCGGTTCCGGCTCGTTGGGTGATGACGTTTCCGGCTCGGATGCGACCGTCGTGGCGGGCTCGTCGACGGCGGGTTCGTCGAGAGCAGGTTCGTCGGAAGCGGGCTCGGGGTCGGCCGCCGCGACCGGCGTGGCTTCGGCCGGCTGGCCCGGCGCAACGTGACGACGAGCTGGGTCGCCAGCGAGAACGTGACGCAGGCGTCGCAGCAAACGCGCGACGGCCAGGCGATCCCGGATGTTCTCAGCTGCGGGTGAGGAACTCGGTGTCCTCGTCGGTGAGCAGGAGGTGCAGCTCGTCGAGCAGCTCCGGGTGGCGCCCCAGCGCCGGGTCGGCGTCGACGATCTCGAAGGCGGCGTCCCGGGCCAGCTTGACCAGCTCACGATCACGGCGCAGCGAGGCCAACCGGAGGTCACTGCGACCCTTCTGGGCCGAGCTCATCAGCGTGCCCTCCCCGCGCAGCTCCAGGTCAACCTCGGCCAACTCGAACCCGTCCGTCGTGGACACCAACGCTTCGACCCGCGGCCCAGGGCCGTCAGCGGCGTCGCCCGAGGTGAGCAGCCAGCACTGCGACTCGTGGGCGCCCCGACCCACGCGGCCGCGCAGCTGATGGAGCTGGGCGATGCCGAAGCGATCCGCATCGAGGATCACCATGGCCGTGGCGTTGGCCACGTCCACACCGACCTCGATCACCGTCGTGGCGACGAGCACGTCCACTCGGCCGGCGCGGAACGCGTCCATCGTCGCCTCCTTCTCCGCCGGGTTCATCCGCCCGTGGAGGAGGCCGAGGCGCAGCCCGGACAGCTCGCCGGCCTGCAGCCGCCGGTACGTCTCCTCGGCCGAAGCCACCTCGAGCTTCTCGCTCTCGTCGATGAGGGGGCAGACCACGTACGACTGGCGACCGGCGGTCACCTCGTCGCGCACGGCTGCCCACGCCGACGCCTCGAGCAGGGGACCGCCGGCCCAGCGGGTGACGATCGGTGTTCGCCCGGGCGGGAGCTCGTCGAGCACGCTGACGTCGAGGTCGCCGTACACCGTCATGGCCGCCGTGCGCGGGATCGGCGTGGCCGTCATGACCAACACGTCGGGCACAGCGCCACCCGCCTTGTCCCGCAACGCAGCGCGCTGCTCGACGCCGAACCGGTGCTGCTCGTCGACCACGACGACACCGAGCCGGTGGAACTCGACGGCCTCCTGGATCAGCGCGTGGGTGCCGATCACGAGGTCGACCGATCCGTCGGCCAGGCCGGTCATCATCCGGCGCCGGTCGGTGCCAGTCACCCGACTCGTCAACAGCTCAACGCTCAACGGCCGCTCGCCGAACAGGTTGCTGGCCGGCACGAGCAGCCCGTCGAGCATCTGGCGCACGCTGACCGCGTGCTGCTCGGCCAGGACCTCGGTCGGTGCCATCAGCGCGCCCTGGTGACCACCCTGCACCGCCGCCAGCAGCGCGGTCACCGCGACCACTGTCTTGCCGGAGCCAACGTCGCCCTGGAGCAGCCGGTGCATCGGGTGCGGCGCAGCGAGGTCGGCGTCGATCTCGGCGATCGTCCTGCGCTGTGCTGAGGTGAGGACGAAGGCCAGGCCGGCGTGGAACCTGCGCACCAGCTCGCCATCGGTGGAATGGCGGAAACCGACCGACCCCCGCTCGAGCGCCCGCTTGCGCATGACCAGTGCCAGTTGCACGCGCAGCAGTTCGTCGAAGGCCAACCGCCGTCTGGCCTGCTCCTTCTCGGCGATCGACTCGGGGTGGTGGATCTTCCACAGGGCGCGCTCCCGGTCGATCAGCGCGAGCCGCCGCCGGACGGCGCTCGGGACGGGGTCGTCGAGGCCGCGCGGGCGGCAACGTTCCAGCGCGTTGTCGATCCACCCGGCCAGCTCCCACGTCGAGATCTGTGCCTTCTCGCTCTGCGGGTAGATCGCCACGATGCGCCCCGTGCGGTCGCCGATCAGATCGACGATCGGGTTGGCCATCTGCAGCCCACCCTGGTACGTGTCGACCTTGCCGAACAGGGCGACCTGCAGCTCGGGCCGCAACTGGCGCTCCCGCCACGGCTGGTTGAAGAACACGACGTGCATCCGGCCGGTCCCGTCGCCGACGACGGCTTGGACGATCGTTCGCCGGTTGCGCCCGACGCGCTTGGACACCGAGCGCACCGTGACGAGCACCAGCGCCTCCTCCCCCTGCGTGAGGTCGGTGACGCGCGCCTCGTTGGTGCGATCCACCCAGCGCCTCGGGTACGTCGTGAGGAGGTCCAGCACCGTCTCGATGCCGATGGCGGACAGCGACTCGCGCTTGCGTTCGCCGACGCCCTTCAGCCGCGCCACGTCGATGTCGGCCAACTCGCGCAGCGAGATGGGACCGTCAGCCATGAGCTGCATCTTGCTCAACCGCGCACCGACCTCGCGATCTGGGTGCGAATCCTGACGGTTGCCGTCGGAGATGGCGCCGAGAACCGGCATTGCCAGAACCGGCACGAGCGGAGTAGGCGCCCAGGACGGGCCGGGTCACTCGACGCCGAACAGGTACGGGTACAGCGGCTGGCCACCGTCGTGCACCTCGACCTCGACGCCGGGCCGGTGCGCCTCGACCCACGCCATCACCTCGGCCGTCACCGCAGCCGTGGCCTCGGCCCCGGCGATGACGGTGACCAGCTCGCACCGTTCGCCGACGAGGTGGTCGAGCAGCTTCGTCGACGCATCGACGAGGCGCCCATCGATGGCCACGATGCCGTCGCCACCAGCGATGCCGATCCAGTCGCCCTCGGCGACTTCGCCGGCCTCGGTCCGGCTCGCCCGCACGGCCCTGGTGACCTCGCCGGCGCAGATCGCCTCGGCGGCGTGGCGCATCGCCGCCGAGTTCGCCTCGGCCCGATCCTCCGGGTCGTAGACCATGAGGGCGGCCAACCCCTCCGGCATCGAGCGCGTCGGCACGACACGCACGGTGCGGGCGGTCAGCGCATCGAGCTGTTCGGCGACCGGGATGATGTTCTTGTTGCCGGGGAGCACGACGACCTGATCGGCGTTGACATCCTCGACAGCGGCAAGCAGCTCGGCCGTCGACGGGTTCAGGGTCTGCCCGCCGGCGACCACAGCCTGGACCCCGAGGTCGCGAAACATCCGGGTGATGCCCGGCCCGCTGGCGACCGCCACGACCGCACACACCGCGGCCGGTGCGCGGTCGCGGCCGACCTCCGGCTGGTCGGGGACGATCGGTTCCGGCTCGTCGGGACCTGCCGGCTCGTCGGGACCCACGGGCTCGCTCGGCAGCGGCGTCGGCCGTCCGGCGATGACGACGCTGGCCAGCGCAGCCGCCTCGCGCACGGCGTGCTCCGCGGCGACCTCCTCGAACAGGTCCGTGACCCGGATGGCATGGGGTCGACCGTCGAGTTCAAGCGCCGCCTCGATGGCCGCGCCGATGTCGTTGGTGTGCACGTGGCAGTTCCAGATGCCGTCTCCACCGACCACGACGATCGAGTCGCCGAGCTCGCCCCAGCGCTGCTTGAACGCCTCGATCTGGGCGTCGGCGAGGTCGCACAGGTACATCACCTCGTAGCGCTGCTCGCTGACGTCCACCTTGCCCTCGCCGGACCGGCTGGCGGACTGGCGTTGAGCCCGAGCGGCGCCGGCGATGTCGGTCGCAGGGGTGCTGTCCGACGCCGGCTCGGGCAGCGGCTCGCCGTCGATGACGTGGAGCAGCGAGTCGAGCAGGAGCACGTAGCCGGCACCGCCGGCATCGACGACGCCTGCGTCGCGCAGCACCGGCAGCTGCTCGGGCGTGCGGGCGAGCGCCTCGCGAGCGGCATCCCTGGCGGCGCGCACGACCTCGCCCAGGTCGGCGTTCGCGGCGGCTGCGGCCTGCGCGCCGTCGGCGCTGGCCCGCACCACGGTGAGGATCGTTCCCTCGACCGGCTTGAGGACCGCTCCGTCTGCGCCCTCCGAGGCGGCCCGCAGGGCGCTGGCGACGACGGTGCCGGTGACCGCGGACGCCTCCTTGCACGTCGAGGCGATGCCACGCAGCACCTGCGACAGGATCACGCCGCTGTTGCCCCTCGCCCCCATCAGCGAGGCGTGGCTGATCGCGTCACAGGTGGAGGTCAGATCCCGTGGCGCTTCCGCCAGCTCGTCGACCACGGCCTCGACGGTGCGCGCCATGTTCGTGCCGGTGTCGCCGTCTGGCACCGGGTAGACGTTGAGACGGTTGATCGCCTCCTGGTGGACGCGCAACTGATCCCGGTACGTGGTCATCGTCGCTCGCAGCTCGGCCACGCCGACCATCACGAGCGTCGACATCCCGCCATCGTACTGACGCCGCTCACGCCGCTTCCGGAGCCCGGCGCGATGAGCGATGAGTGGCCAGACGACGCACATCGCTCATCGCGGCCGTGGGATCGGCGGCGGTGAATCGGTAGCCTCGGAGCACTGTTCGTTCGACTGCGACCTGCGAGATGGTGAGTGATGTCCTCTGTGTGTGACGTGTGCGGCAAGAAGCCCTCGTGGGGCATGTCCGTCTCGCACTCCCATCGCCGCACCAAGCGCCGTTGGAACCCCAACATCCAGCGCGTCCGGGCGCTCGTCAACGGCTCGGTCAAGCGGGTCGACGTGTGCACCGGCTGCCTCAAGTCCGGCAAGATCGTCAAGGCTCCCAGCATCCCGGCGGGCCACGTCGGCTGAGAACGGGAACGAGCGAGGCCCCTGATGCAAGGCGTCGTCAAGTCGTACGACCCCGTCACCGGTGATGGCGTCGTCATGTGCGACACCGACCTCGACGACTACGACCTCGGCGCCGATGCGCTGGAAGGTTCAGTCTTCCGAATGCTGCGCCAAGGTCAGCGCGTCGTCTTCGACCTCGACGGATCAGGGCGCGCCACGCGGCTGCGCCTCGGGTCGGAGGTCGACATGAAGACCCCGGGCGATCTGGGTTAGCCCGAGCACGGTCGGGATCGACCTTCGCTGCGCCGGGTAGAGGCTGGTACACCACACGCACGATGCAGTACGAACTCAACGGAGAGTGAGCACGATGAGCGGTCAGACAGGCAACGAGCGGCTGCGACGTTGGGTAAACGACTGGGCCGACGTGCTGGCCCCGGCCGACGTGCACTGGTGCGACGGGACCGGCGAGGAGTACGACCGCCTGTGCGCCGAGCTGGTCGCCTCTGGGACGTTCACGACGCTCGACGAGGCCAAGCGGCCAAACAGCTATTGGGCGCACTCCGACCCGGGTGACGTGGCGCGCGTCGAGGACCGCACGTTCATCTGCTCGACGGATGAGCACGACGCCGGCCCGAACAACAACTGGCGCCAGCCCGACGAGATGCGCGCCGAGCTGACGGCGCTCTACACCGGCGCGATGCGCGGCCGCACGATGTACGTCGTGCCCTTCTCGATGGGTCCGCTCGGCTCGCCGATCGCCCACATCGGCGTGCAGCTGACCGACTCGGCCTACGTCGCCGTGAGCATGCGGATCATGACCCGCATGGGCCAGGGCGCGCTCGACGTTCTCGGCGACGACGGCACGTGGGTGCCGTGCGTCCACTCCGTCGGCGCTCCGCTCGCACCCGGCGAGGCCGACGTGGCGTGGCCGTGCAACCCGGACAACAAGTACATCGTGCACTTCCCCGAGACCCGCGAGATCTGGTCGTTCGGCTCGGGCTACGGCGGCAATGCGCTGCTCGGCAAGAAGTGCTTTGCGCTGCGCATCGCCTCGGTGATGGCCCGCGACGACGGCTGGTTGGCCGAGCACATGCTGATCCTCAAGCTGACCAACCCCGAGCAGGAGTCCAAGTACCTCGCCGCCGCCTTCCCGTCGGCGTGCGGCAAGACCAACCTGGCCATGCTCGTGCCGACCATCCCCGGCTGGACGGCGGAGACGATCGGCGACGACATCTGCTGGATGAAGTTCGGCGACGACGGACGGCTCTACGCGATCAACCCGGAGGCCGGGTTCTTCGGCGTCGCCCCGGGCACCGGCTGGCAGACCAACGCCAACGCCATGGAGACGCTGTGGGGCAACTGCATCTTCACCAACACCGCGCTCACCGCCGACGGTGACGTGTGGTGGGAAGGCATGACGGAGACGCCGCCCGCCCGGGCGACGGACTGGAAGGGCAACCAGTGGAATCCGGAGGCCGAGACACCCGCTGCTCACCCCAACGCCCGCTTCACGGCGCCGGCGTCGCAGTGCCCGTCGATCGCGCCCGAATGGCAGGACCCAGCCGGCGTCCCGATCTCGGCGATCCTGTTCGGCGGACGCCGGCGCACCACGGTCCCGCTGGTCACCGAGGCCTACGACTGGGAGCACGGGGTCTTCCTCGGGTCGATCATGGCCTCGGAGACCACAGCTGCCCAGGCCGGTACGGTCGGCAAGCTGCGCTTCGACCCGATGGCCATGCTGCCGTTCTGCGGGTACAACTTTGCCGACTACTTCGCCCACTGGCTGTCGATCGGCAAGGCCACCGACCCGTCGAAGCTCCCCCGCCTGTTCTTCGTCAACTGGTTCCGACGTGACACCGACGGCCGCTTTCTGTGGCCTGGCTTCGGCGAGAACAGCCGGGTGTTGAAGTGGGTCTTCGAGCGGGTCGAGGGCGACGCCGAGGCGGTGGACACGCCGATCGGTCGGTTGCCGACGCCCGCCGCGCTCGACACGAACGGCCTGGAGATCGCCCACGACGACCTGCAGGCGCTGCTCGAGCTCGACGTCGCGGGCTGGCGGGACGCCGTGCCGCAGATTCGCGAGCACTACGCCCAGTTCGGTGCCGACCTCCCCGCCCAGCTCAACGTGGCCCTCGACACCCTCGACGCCCAGCTCGCCTGAAGCCCGGTCACACGTACGAGTAGCGTCGTACCGCACGTACGTCTACGCTTGGCGCATGAGCGTCACCGCTTCCAAGTTGCGCGAGAACGTCTACCGGATCCTCGACGAGGTGCTGGCGACCGGGGTCCCGGTCGACATCGTGCGCAATGGTCGCACGCTGCGGATCGCCGCCGTCGACGAGCCCACGCGGGTGGGTCGGCTCGTCCGTCGCCCGGAAGCCATCAACGGCGACCCCGACGATCTCGTCCATCTCGACTGGTCTGCGGAGTGGCGCGCGTGATCCGACTGGACACGCACGTCGTGCTGTGGCTGTACACGGGCGACACCGACCGTCTCGGTCCTGCTGTGAACGCTGCGCTCGACGCCGACGACGACCTCGCGATCAGCCCGATCGTCGAGTTGGAACTGACGTACCTGCATGAGATCGGACGCCTCAACGTGAGCGGCGCGCAAGTCACGGCCGACCTGCGCGCCCGGCTCGGACTCGCCCTGTCCGACCTGTCGATGGCATCGGTGGTCGCCGCGGCGGCTGCGCTGACGTGGACGCGTGATCCGTTTGATCGGTTGATCGTCGGCGACGCATTGGCCGCCAACGGCGTCCTGGTGACGAAGGACGAATCGATCCTCGAGCACGTGCACCTCGCCCGCTGGTAGCAGCTGAGAGGACGGGGTTGGCACACTGGTGTCATGCAGCCGCCCGTGCAGGTGCGCGGCGTCCACCACCTGGCGGTGTGCACCGGGGACATCAAGGCCCAGATCGAGTTCTTCTCGGATGTCCTCGGGTGCGAGCTGGTCGCCCTGTACTGGATGCACGGCGTCGAGGGAGCGTGGCACGGCTTCGTCAAGCTCAACGACATGTCGTACGTGGCGTTCGTGCAGATGGCCGGGATCGCCGACGCGCCGGCGGAGGTGGGCGTGACGCACGCCGGGCACGGCGGCGGTATCAGCGCCGGCGGCACGATGCAGCACGTCGCCTTCGAGGTGGCGACCGAGGCCCACCTGCTGGCGATGCGCGACCGCATCCGGTCGCGCCGCATCAACGTGATGGGACCGATCCACCACGGGATGTGCTCGTCGATCTACTTCGCCGGGCCGGAGGGCCTGACGCTCGAGGTGGCGACCTCCGACGTGGCGATCGACGGCGACCACTGGATCGACCCGGAGGTCGTGCGCCTGGCCGGCATCTCCAACTCCGAACTGCGTCGCTTCCGGCAGCCCGATCGGTTCGCCGTGCCCTCCGAGCCGGTGAAGCAACCGCCAGTCGACCCCGACCTGCCCCAGATGGCCTACCCGCGACCGGTGCTGGACCGTCTGATGAGCATGCCCGACGACGAGTTCACGGCGCGCATGAGCAAGACGGACCCGCCCGTGTAAGTGGCTCGCTCCGCTCGCTGGGCCGGGCAAGGCCGGCCTGACCAGCTCCTGCAGTGCGGTCGGGGGCCAAACCGCGCACGTCGTCGCCGCCGGTGTTCGCTTGTGGATGGGTCGTGCCAGGCGCGACCCATGCTCGTCAGAAAACTGTTTTGACGGTCAGTGGTCGGCGAACCGCTCGGCGTGACGGGAGTCGAAGTACTCGTCGAGTCGGACGATGCGCCCGTCGGCGATCGTGCAGATGATGCAGGCTGGCAGTTCGACGTTCTGCCCGGCCCGGTTGGTCGCACTCAGCACGTGTTGCTGGACGAAGCCGTCTGCGGTCGCGGACCGGCGGATGACGTCGTAGCGACGGTGTGGGAGGTTGGCGACCATCCACGCCAGCGTCTTGAGGTTGCTCTCCCGGTCCTGCACCAGGCCGTCGTGGTTGTGCCAGATCTCGGCGCTCGGCGCGTACAGGTCGCCCACGGCGGCCAGATCACCGGTCTCGATGGCGGCGAAGAACCGCTCTGCCAACTCGAGGTGATCGTCGGCCATGACCAGAGTGTGGCCGAGAGCTCACCCGGACCGGACGTCGAACGGGTCCCATGCCGCCGGCGCGGTACGCAGGTGGTCGGTGAGCGTTGCGAGGAACATCGCCGGGGGGATCGAGGTGGCGCCCGAGGCGGTCAGTCGAGGCGTCAACGAACCGACGCGGTCGGCGTGCCAGATCACGTCACCGCGCTCGTCGTCCTGCAAGCGGGCGGCGAGCGGGACGAGATCCCGCCGAAGACGAGCTGGCCGGGAGCGCAGCTGGACCCACGACTCGTACCGCAGCTCTACCTGGTACGAGCCGTCACGGATGGTGGCCACGACCAGACGTTGCGTGGCCCCACACACCGCCATCGGATGGAGACCGTCCACCCAGTCGTGCCCGAAGCGGTGCCCACCGCCCGTCGGCGCGCCGGCCCCGACCGTGACGATCGCAAGGTCGATGTCCGGCGCCTCCTCGATGCCCACGACACCGCGTTCGATGGCGTCGATGCTGACGCCGAGGGTGGCGTCCTCCTCGCCCCACCATCGCCGGTACCGGTCGATGTGCGTGCACAGCTCGGGGAGCCGGCCGAGCAGCTCGCCGTACAGCGTCGCCGTCCGCTCTGCGTAGTCAGCTGGCAGCCCGGCCACGAGGTCGTCGTCGCCGCGGGCGCACGCCGCGAGCACCATCGACAGGCGCGCCGCGTCGCGGGTTTGGAACGTGGCGAAATCACCCGCCGCCGCCACGTCCTCCAACAGTTGGCGACGAGCCTGCGCGTCCTCCGGTGCGACGAGTGCGTAGATCGAGACGAGGCCGTCCTGGTCGAAGTGGTTGTTCGACACCGCGTCGACCCCCGCCGGGACGAGGTCAGGATGCTCGAGCAGGCGGAAGGCCATCTGCGCCGACAGATCGTCGGCGATCGGCTCGGGCGGTGGGTAGCCGGGCCAGTGGGTGATCGTCAGCGCAGTGCCGTCCGTCGGTGAGCCATCGACGATGACGTTCGGTGTCGCGTGCAACGTGTGGTACGGCTGGTAGCGCACGAGTCGGACGGTAGGTCTTCGAGCGCACTCGAGGTCAAGCGCCGGCACGCTGCATCAGGAGAGGGCCAGCTCGCGCAGCCCGAGGCCCATGATGAACAGCGAGCCGAGGCCGTACAGCACGTACTCCTTGCCGCGCATGAACGAGCTGCTGCGGTAGCTGTACAGGATCCCGACGGCGACCACGGCGGAGAAGCCGTACAGCGCGTGCAGCTCCTCTGGCTGGCGCTCGTCCCGGGCGATGAGGACCGAGCCGGTGATCGCCTGGACGATGGCGAGCAGTTGCCCGACCACGATCGCCGACCACAGCGGCCACCCGCGCAGCGCCAACCATCGGTGCGCCCCCAGTGCCCACGCGCCAGCGCCGGCATTGACGGCGATGAGCGCCCAGGCCAGCCCGCCGTGCCAGGCGAGCATCAGCGGATCAACGTGTCTGCTTCGGCGCCCGCCTCGACCAGCACCAGCCCGCCGGGCGTCGCGTCGACGATCGTCACCGACGTGTTGTCCAGTCTGCGGATGACGAGCCGGTCGTCGCCGATGCAGGCTCCGATGACGGCGTTGATGGCGACGAAGTGTGACACGATCAGGGTGTCGGCGGGTCGTGCGGCGAGGGACGCCATGACGGCGTCGCGGTACGCCGTCCATGGCTCGCCGAGGTCGCCCCAGCTGCAGGCCATCGCCGCCCGCAGCCACGGCACGCGCTGTCCGACCGGCACCCCTGGCGGCGATGGGATCTCGCTGACCGTGGCGTCGATCACTGGCTCGACCGCCCACGCCGTCGCCAGCGGCGCGGCTGTCTCGCGACAGCGGCGCATGGGGCTGCACACGATCGGCCGTGGCGGCAGTTCGGCGAGGCGGGCGACGAGCCGGACGGCTTGCGACCGGCCGACATCGTCGAGCCCCGGGTCGGGGTCGACGTCCCAGCCGCCGGTCGCCCGCCCGTGGCGCACCAGGTGGATGCGGAACATCAGGTGGTGGAGACCCCGTCGAGCAGCCAGCCCTTGCGCAGCCCGGGCGCCGCGCCCGGCTCGATGTACCACTCGGTGGAGAAGACCATGCGAAACACGTCGACGGGCATGGCCAGGAGCATGCCGATGTCGGTGACCTGGCTGGCGTGGCAGGCGAGCGCCTCACGCGTGCGGTCGACGTGGTCCGTCACGTCGACGGCGAGGTGCAGCTCGTCCTCGGGCGTGCCGAACGGGTTGCCGTCGTCAGCCGGCCCTGCCGGGTCGAAGTCGAGGTCGTCCGGAAGGCTCTCGGGTCGCTGGGCCATCATGCGCAGCATGGCGTCCCGGTTGTAGGTCACCTCGAAGCGCTTCGGGGTGCCGGCGAGGTCGGCGGCGCGATGGCCGATCCGGTGCACCTGGATGTGGTCGGGGTGGCCGTAGCCGCCGTGCCAGTCGTACAGCACGACGACGTCGGCGTGCTCCTCGCGCAGGATGTCGGCCAGTCGCCCGGCGGCCTCCTGCGGATCGGCGCGCAGGAACGATCTGGCGTCCTCGTTGTGCTCCCAGCCCGTCATGCCGGAGTCGCGGTAGCCGAGCCGCACGACGCGGGCGATGCCGAGCAGGTCGGCCGAGCGCTGCGTCTCGGTGCGCCGGCGGGCGATCAACGTCTCGCCGTCGGCCAGGTCGTCTGGCGACTCCCCGTACTCCCCGTTCGTGCACACGACGAGCACGACACGATGACCCTCCGCCGCCGCTCTGGCGATCGACCCGCCCGTCGAACTGGCCTCGTCGTCGGGATGGGCGTGCACGAACACGATCGTCGCCATCGCCGCCGCAGGCTACGGACAGGCACTCCCATCTGGGCGTGAACGGTCTCGGGGCGTGGTCCGTCCCCAGCAGGTGAGACGGATCCCGCCCAGATGGAGGAGGGGGGTTGGAGCTACCCGGAGGCCACGACGGCGCCGGACTCGACGAGGGCGTCGATGCGATCGTTTGCCAGACCCCAGTCCTCGAGCGCCGGGCGGGTGTGCTGGCCGGGGTGAGCGGGAAGGTGCTCCAGCTCGGCCACGGTGCGACTGAAGCGCGGGGCCGGCGCAGGCTGGCGGAGGCCGCCGGCCTCGACGATCATCGAGCGGGCCACGTTGTGCGGATGGTGCACGGCCTCGGTCATCGTGAGCACCGGCGCGAAGCACACGTCCGTGTGCTCCATCAGCTCGCACCACTCGTCTCGCGTCTTCGAGGCGAAGACGTCGGTCAGTCGACCCTTCAGCGCCGGCCAACGGGAACTGTCCATCTGCCCGGCGAACTCGTCGTCGGCGTCCAAGCCGGTCAGGCGCAGCAGCTCGGCGTAGAACTGCGGCTCGATCGACCCGATCGACACGTACTCGCCGTCGGCGCAGCGGTACACGTCGTAGAAGTGAGCACCGGTGTCGAGCAGGTTGGTCCCGCGCTGGCGCTCGTCGAACGCGCCGAGCTGGGAGAACGACCAGAACATCGTCATCAGCGTCGCTGCGCCGTCGACCATCGCGGCGTCGACCACCTGGCCCTCGCCGCTGCGCGCCGCCTCGAGCAGCGCGCACACGACCCCGAAGGCGAGGAACATCCCGCCGCCACCGAAGTCGCCGACGAGGTTGAGGGGCGGGACCGGGGCCTCGCCGACGCGGCCGATGTGGGCCAGCGCGCCGGCCAGCGAGATGTAGTTGATGTCGTGGCCGGCGGCCAGGGCGTACGGCCCCTCCTGTCCCCAACCCGTCATCCGCCCGAAGACCAGCTTCGGGTTGCGGGCGAGGCACTCGCCGGGCCCGACGCCGAGGCGCTCCATCACCCCGGGACGGAACCCCTCGATCAACGCATCGGCGGCAGCGACGAGGTCGAGCAACGTTGCGACACCGTCCGGGTGCTTGAGATCGATCGCCACGTTGCGCCGCCCGCGCAGCATCACGTCGCCGGCCGGCCGGGCCGGTGCCGGGCCGCGCACCGCCTGGGCGCGCTCGACGCGCAGCACCTCGGCGCCCATGTCGGCGAGCATCATCGCGGCGAACGGGCCGGGCCCGATGCCCGCCAGCTCGATGACGCGGTAGCCAGTCAGCGGACCGGGCACGTCAGACCTTGACCACGGCGCGTTCGGTGTGCCCGATCACCGCATCGACGATCGTCGGCCACAGCGGTCGCGGCAGGTCGTGGCCCATGTGGCTGAGCAGCAGCAGGTCGGAGTTGGGCAGCGCCGCCGCCGTCGCCTCACCGCCGCCCGGCGTGATCAGCGTGTCGTCACGACCATGCAGGACGAGCGTCGGGATCTCGACGTCGCCGAGCAGCGCCGACCGGTCGCCGCTGGCGTAGATCGCCGCCAGCTGACGCGTGGCGCCCTCGGGGTAGAACGCCCGGTCGAAGGCGGCAGCCGCCCGCACCCGCAGCCACTCGAGGTCGACATAGTGCTTGGACGCCCAGATGGCGCTGCGATCAGCAGCGGCGATGAACGCGGCACGATCGCTCGGTGGCGCGCTGAGGAGGACCTCGAGCGCCTCCTTGCTCGGAGCCCCGACCCTCGGATCGCCCGGCGAGCTCATCACCGACACCAGGCTGAGGCACCGGTCGGGGTGCTCGATGGCGATCGTCTGGGCGATCATCCCGCCCATCGACGCACCCATGATGTGGGCCCGATCGATGCCGAGCTCGTCGAGCAGCCCGACGGCATCGCGGGCCATGTCCGACAGCGTGTAGGGCACGGGTGGCAGCGCTTCGCCGGCCAGCGCGGCGCGCATCACGCCCATCGGCTCGACCTGCTGGCCGTCGAGGTGCGTCGACAGCCCGCAGTCCCGGTTGTCGTAGCGGATGACGAACCGGCCGCGGTCGACCAACATCTGGCACAGGTCCTCGTCCCAGGCGATGAGCTGCGCCGTGAAGCCCATCACCAACAGCAGCGCTGGATCGTCGGGAGAACCGAACGTGTCGTACTCGATCTCGACGGTCTCGGGGCTGGACGTGGCGATGGTTGCTCGTGGCATCGCCGCAGTCTGGCGCACGCAACTACCGTCGGACGAGATGACACGCTTCGGGGTCCACACCGGTCTGCAGCACACGACGGCCGACGAGCTGCGCCTGTGCTGGAAGCAGATCGAGTCCCTAGGGTTCGACTGGATCTCGATCTGGGATCACTTCTACGGCGCCACCGGCAACCCCGACGACGCAGCGTGCCTCGAGGCGGTCGCCATGCACGCTGCGCTGGCCTGCGAGACGGAGCGGGTGCAGTGCGGATCGCTCGTCTACTCGATCGGCTACCGGCACCCGGCAGTGCTGGCCAAGGCAATCACGGCGATCGACCTGATCTCGGGTGGCCGCGCGGCGATGGGCATCGGCGCCGGGTGGGCACAGGTGGAGTACCAGGCGTACGGGATCGAGTTCCCCTCGGTCGGCACGCGCATGGACCAACTCGAGGAGGGCGTCGCCGTGCTGCGCGGCCTGCTCCACGACGACGTCACGACGTTCGACGGGCGATGGTTCTCACTCCACGAGGCGCGCAACGAGCCGCGCCCGATCCAGGCCCGGCTGCCGATCTGGATCGGTGGCGGCGGAGAGAAGCGCACGCTGCGCATCGCCGCGCAGTTCGCCGACGGGTGGAACGTGCCGTTCGTGTCGCCCGAGACCTTCGCCGCCAAGCGGGCGGTGCTCCACGAGCACTGTGCATCGGTCGGGCGCGATCCCGGCGAGATCGCCTGCGCGGTCAACGTCGGCCTGGCGTGGACCGAGGAGAGCCTGCGCCAGCAGTTCGGCCAGATCGCCGACTACGTGCGGCCCGGCGTGTTGAGCGGGTCGGTCGGCGAGGTCGGCGAGCGGGTCGGCGAGTACATCGAGGCCGGCGCCGACCAGGTCAACCTGGCACTGCGCGCGCCGTTCGACCTCGACGCCATCGAACAGTTCAGCGCCACGATGCACCTCACCTGACCGCGGGGCGCGAGTCGTTGCAAATCGGGAACTGGGCGCATGAGACGATCAAGAGCTCTTCGACCAACGGGCGGCGGAACAAGGTGAACAAACAGCGCCGTCGGGCGTCAGCCGTCGAGGAGGCGCCGCTTCTGGTTCTCGAAGTCCTCTGGCGACAGCGAGCCGCGATCGCGCAGCGCCTCCAGCTTCTCCAACTGCGTGATCACGTCTGGCGACGCCGCACTGTCGGTGCCGGTCGGCGGAGGCGGTGGAGGCGGCGTGGACATCGCCGCTGCGGCGGTGTTCTGGCTTCGCACGTTGCCAAACATCCGGTCCTCGTTCTGCTCCATCTGGGAGTGGATGAGGTTCTGCACGCGGTCCGGGTTGCGGATGTCGGTGAACCGTTGCTGACCCTCACGGGCACCCGACTCGATCATCAGATCGCCAGCGCCGACGATGCGCTCCCAGATGCCTTGGTCGAAGTGCACGCTGTTGACGCGCTCCAAGGGGATCTCGATGCCGCTCTTGGCGAAGATGCCGTTGCGGAAGATGACGCGATCACTCGTGATGACGAAGTTGGTGGTGACCCACGTGAGATAGGTGACGAGCACCCACAGGGCGGCGACGGCGATGAGCACCAACGCCACCACCTTCACCGCGCTCGCCCACTCCATCACCGCGGCGACGACCCCGAAGCCGACCGTGAGCAGCAGCGTGAGGACGGATTCGGCGAAGTACCACCAGTGCGGATGCAGGTCGAGGGCCAACGTCTCGTAGTCGTTGAGCAGCTTCTTCGGGTACGGCATCGAGCTCACAGTACCCCGGGGCGGTCGTAGGGTGAGCTGGGTGCATCCGGGGGCGGACGCCCGTATCAACGACGATGGCGTGACCGATGTGACCGATGTGGGCGATGTGACCGAGCCGGTCGAGCTGCTCGACGTGGTCAACGACGACATCGATCCGGCCGTTCTGGCGCTCGGCGGGCTGGACGCCGATCAGATCGCAGCGGTGACGACGTCGTCGACGCTGGTCGCCGTGATCGCCGGCGCGGGTTCGGGCAAGACCCGCGTCCTGACCAGCCGGATCACGCATCGCCTCGCCACCGGCACGGCCCACGCCGCGCACACACTCGCGCTGACGTTCACCCGAGAGGCGGCCGGCGAACTGCGCCGGCGCCTTCGCCGCACCGGCGTGCGCGACCACGTCGAGGCGGGCACCTTCCACTCCGTGTGCCTGGCGCTGCTCCGCCAGCGCTACCGCGATCTCGGCCGTCCGGAGTTGCTCGTCGCAGAGGATCGCGACCGCCTGCTTGCGATGGTCGCCGACGGAGCGCCGATCGCGGTGCTGAGCAGCGAGGTGGCGTGGGCCAGCGCGCGCGGCATCGGGGCCGCCGAGTACGCCACCGCGGCCCGGGCGGCAGGGCGCCGCAGCGGACTCCCGCCGGCCCAGATCGGACAGGTCATCATGGCCTACGAGGATCTCAAGCGGCGCCGTGGTGTCGTCGATCTCGACGACCTCATCACGCTGACGGTGCGGGAGCTGTTGCTCGATCCGACCTGGACCGACGCGGTGCGGTGGCGCTACCGCCACGTCGTGGTCGATGAGGCGCAGGATCTCAACCCGATCCAGTACCGCCTCCTGGAACTGATCGTGGGGCCGCGTCGCGACCTCTACCTCGTCGGCGATCCGGCCCAGGCCATCTACGGGTTCAACGGGTCCGATCCGACACTGCTGTCGGGGATCGCCGAGCGGCTGCACGGCGTGGAGGTGATCAACCTGCCCACCAACCACCGGTCGACGCCGCAGGTCGTCGCCGCCGGACGCCACGTCTTGCGATCGGGTGGCACGACGATCAGCGCCGTGTCGTCGCGGCCGGACGGGGCGGTCGTCCGATTGGTGGCCGCCGACGACGAGCTGCACGAAGCCTCGCTGGTCGCGGCGTTCATGCGCTCCACGGACCCGACCGAGATTCGCGCCGGCAACGTCGCGGTGCTCGCCCGGACCCATCACCAGCTGACCCGATTGGACGAGGTGCTGCGGGCGGCTGGCCTGCCCGTCCGCCGGCGGCGGGCGGCCAGTGCCACACCCGTCGGGCGGCTCGCCCGCCACGCCGCAACGCTCCCATCGGCATCGCGCCTGCGGGAGTGGGCGCACGACACGTTGGAGGACCACCACGAGGGTCCTTCGGCGGAGCGCACCGTGGCGACTGCCGTGCTCGAGTTCCTGCGCGACCAGCCGTACGGCGACGGGGTCGCGCTGCGGGCGTGGATCGCCACGGCCAACCCGTTCGACGAGGACGGGATCGGGGTCGAGCTCCTGACGTTCCACGCGGCGAAGGGACGAGAGTGGCCGACCGTCGTCGTGACAGGGGTCGAGACCGGGCTCGTCCCCCACCGCTCGGCAACGATGGTCGCCGACCGCAGCGAGGAAGCCCGGCTGCTGCACGTCGCGCTGACGCGGGCCGCAGACCGGTTGGTGATCACCTGGTCGCGTCGCCGCAACGGCTACGCCCGCAAGCCGAGCCCGCTGATCGACGATCTGGAGCTCGACCCGATACCGATCATCCCGATGCCACCAGAGCTGCGCTCGGCCGAGGTGCCGCCTGACCGCACGGTCGACGAGCTGCGCTGGTGGCGCCAGCGGGCGGCGCGGGCGGCGGGTGTGCTGCCCGCCGAGCTGTGCAGCGACGGCGACCTCGCAGCCATCGCCGCCGCCCGTCCCGAGACACCCGAAGCGCTCGCCACCGTCACAGGGCTCGGCATGCTCACCGCCGCCCGGTTGTTCCCCGCCGTCGAAGCCGTCCTCACGACCACCCCCTGACCGATCAAGGACGGCGGCATTCCCAGGTGACGAAGTGGTACGGCGGGAGGAACCCGAGCTGGACCGACTGCTGTTCGTCGGCCACACCTGTGACGGAGTCGAGCCGAGCATGTTCGGTCAGTGACTCGACGAGGAAGCCGTCGCCGTTGCTGCTCGGCCCCGTCGCTGGTGTGGCCAGCCACGACCGGAAGCGATCCGTCACGAGCACGGTGACCTCGAAACCGGCGGCCTCCAACTGGTCGATCAGGTCCCACCCGAAGTTGAAGAAGACGGGCGTGTTGTCGGCGTGGAACTCGGGCTCGACCGGGACTCGGGTGTCGCCGTGCAGGAGCGGCACCTGGAGGTACATCCGTCCACCCGGGGCGATGACCCGGAACAGCTCGCCCAGCGCTCGCTTCGTGTCCGGGACGTGCTCGAGGACGTGTGGCGTGAGCACGACGTCGACCGATGCCGCCGCCAGGTCGACCTGCTGGAGATCGAGCTGCAGGTCGCCGACGTGCGCGCTGAGATCGAAGTCGCTGGCCCGATAGTCGAACCACGTCCGCATGAACTGGCGGTAGTCGTGCCCGAGGCGGGGGCTGGTCTCGAGCAGACGGACTCCGGCCGGTCGCGGGTCGCGCTGCATGAACGACCACATCAGGAAGCGGTCCCTGGCGATCGAACCGCACCGTGG
>JBPCJW010000225.1:0-17543 GCA_051004915.1 Ilumatobacteraceae bacterium | reverse complement strand
TCCCAGGGCGCCGTAACCCCCACGTGCGTCATGTCCGCCGCAGGCTAGGCGAGCTCGTGTTTCCGGCTCATGAAGTCCGACGCCAGACCCGTCGGTCGCGCTCTGGGCGTGTTCTCCGCCAACTGCTGGCAGAGAACACGCCCAGAATGCGACTGACTCACGCGACCACCGGCACGAGTCCTCCCACCGTCTGACTTAATGAGCTGGAAACACGAGGTCGCCTAGCCTGCGGCGCACATGACGCACGTGGGGGTTACGGCGCCCTGGGACGAGTTGCGCGACCACGACGGCGCGGCGCGGCCGCCGGCGGTCGACGTGCTCGAGGTCATCGATGGCTTGGGTGTCGAGGAGCTGCGTGCCCGCCAGACCTCGTCCGCCGCCGACATCCTCACCATGGGCATCACCTTCTCCGTCTACTCCGACGGCTCCGGCATCGATCGGGCGTGGCCGTTCGACATCATCCCCCGCGTCATCGAGGCCCACGAGTGGGCGCGGGTGGAGCGCGGTCTGATCCAGCGTCTCGTCGCCCTCAACCACTTCATCGACGACGTCTACAACGCTCAGCAGATCATCACCGACGGCGTCTTCCCGGCCGAACTCCTCGCCGACTCGGCCAACTTCCGGCCCGAGTGCTGCGGCGTCCACCCCAAGTTCGGTGTGTGGGCGCACATCTCCGGCTCCGACCTCGTGCGCGACGCCGACGGTGCCATCTATGTCCTCGAGGACAACCTGCGGGTGCCGTCCGGCGTGAGCTACGTGCTGGAGAACCGGGCGGTCTCCAAGCGGGCGTTCCCCGAGTTGTTCATGCGCCTCAACGTCGCGCCCGTCGACGCCTACACCGACGAGCTCAATCGGTTGCTGTCGTCCCTGGCGCCGGACGGCACCCGCGATCCGTCGATCGTCGTCCTGACCCCCGGCATCTTCAACTCGGCCTACTTCGAGCATTCGTTCCTCGCCCAGCGGATGGGCGCGACCCTGGTCGAGGGTGGCGATCTCATCGTGCCGGACGACGACTGCGTGTACATGCGGACGATCGACGGGTTGGAGCCCGTCGACGTCATCTACCGGCGGATCGACGATCTGTTCCTCGATCCCGAGGCGTTCCGTCCCGACTCGCGTCTGGGCGTGGCCGGGCTGATGCGGGCGTGGAAGGCCGGCAACGTGGGCATCGCCAACGCGCCCGGCGCCGGCGTCGCTGACGACAAGGTCGTGTACGCCTGGGTGCCCGAGATGATCGGCTACTACCTCGACGAAGAGCCGCTGTTGCCGAACGTGCCGACCTACCGGTGCCTGTACGACGACGAGCGCACGTTCGTCCTCGACAACCTGCGCGATCTGGTCCTCAAGCCAGCCAACGAGAGCGGGGGCGCGGGCATCCTCATCGGCGACCGTGCCACCGACGCCGAGCTGGCCGCGCAGGCCCAAGCGGTGGAGGACGATCCGCGCAACTGGGTCGCCCAACCGATCCTGCAACTCTCCACCGCACCGACGCTGACGGCGGACGGCATCGAGCCGCGCCACGTCGACCTGCGCCCCTTCATCCTCACCGGCGAGACGAGCTACGTGACCGCCGGCGGCCTGACTCGCGTCGCCCTTCCCAAGGGCTCGCTGGTCGTCAACTCCTCGCAAGGGGGCGGCAGCAAGGACACCTGGATCGTCGACCTCGGCGCCAACTGGGGAGAATACTGAATTGGTGGCCTCGCTCGCTGCGAAGACTCCGCTCGCTCGGCTGGGCCGGGCAAGGCCGGCCTTCTGATGTTGCTCTCGCGCGTGGCTGAGCGGATCTACTGGGCTGCTCGGCACCTGGAGCGGGCCGAGGACACGGCTCGGCTGGTGCGGGCGCACGGCGAGTTGGCCGCCGATCTCCCGTTGACCATCCCGGCGCACTGGGAACCGCTGATCAGTGTCGTCGGCAGCGACGCCCACTTCGCCGAGATGGTCAACGGCCAACACCACCAGCAGCAGGAGACGCTGTCCCGTCCGCAGTCGCAATCACAGTCGCAATCCCGATCGCACTCTTCGTCCCGCTCGACCTCCCGGTCGCGATCCCAATCACCGTCGGAATCCCAATCACCATCACCGTCGCCGAGCACGTTCCGAGAGCTTGCCGTCGCCCGGTTCCTGATCGCCGACTGCGACAACCCGAGCAGCATCGCCAGCTCGGTGTCGTCGGCGCGCGAGAACCTGCGCACCACCCGCGACATCGTCCCCCGCGAGAGCTGGCACGCCCTCAACGACCTCTACCTCTTCGTGTCCTCCGCCGCCGACCGGTCGATCGAACGCCTGACCCGCGAGCGCTTCCTCGGGCGCGTCATCGCCGACAGCCGTCGGCTCGACGGCGTGCTCGCCACTGCGATGACCCACGACGAGGCGTACGTCATGTGGCGGCTCGGGCGGGCGATCGAGCGGGCCGACATGACGACGCGCGTCCTCGGCGTGCGGGCTGCCGCCGTCATGCTGTTCCTCGACGGTCACGAGGTCGCGCCGATCGGGCTGCACGACGAACTGCAATGGATGGGCGTGTTGCGCTCGGTGGCCGGCTTGCAGATGTACCAGCGGGCGGTGCGCGGTCCGATCGAGGGTTGGCGAGTCGTGGAGTTCCTGCTCGACAACGATCGCTTCCCGCGCGCCGTGCGGGCCTTGCTGCGCGAGATCCGCCTCGCCCTCGCCGAACTGCCCGGCCCGACCACCTGCCTCGACACCCTCGACCACGTCGTCGCCGTGCTCCGTCGATCGACCGCCGCGAGCACGGACGGCGCCGCGCTCGACGACGCGATGGACGCCGTGCAGGTCGCCATCGGCGAGCTCAACCAGCAGATCACCGTGCGCTACCTGCGCGGCGGCGCCTGACATCGTTGTGCATGCGCATCGCTGACCTGCTGGCGCGCCTCGACCGCGATGCGTTGGCGAGACGCCAGGCGGAGGCCGATCGCGTCATCACGGCCGCGTTGGCGGGGCACCTCGTGCACCGGCCGACGACCGGGCAGCGGGAGGATGCGCCGTGGCGGCTCGACCCGATCCCCCTCGTGCTCGAACGCGATGAGTTCGCGCAGCTTGCCGCTGGCGTCCGCCAGCGGATGGAGGGCATGGAGGCGCTGCTGGCGGACCTCTACGGCCCTCGCCAGGTCGTCCGCGAGGGCATCGTGCCGGCGGAGGCTCTGGCCTCCAGCCGTCGCTACCGGCTGGCGGTCGTCGGCGCACCGACCCCGCCGCGTTGGCTGACGTCGTTCGCCGTCGACGTCGTCGCCTGCACCGACGGGTCCTGGCGGGTCGTGCAAGATCTCGCCGACACGCCGACGGGCGTCGGGTACGCCCAGCTCGATCGGTCCGTGATGGGCCGCCTCGCCGCCGAACTGCTCGGCCCGGCCGGGTCCGACGACCTGGTGTCGATCGCCGGGTTCCCGGCCGAGCTGCGTCACGGGCTGGCCACGGTCACACCGGTGGCCAGCCCGCGTATCGTGTTGCTGACGAGCGGGATCGGCGACGCCGCATACGTCGAGCACTCCGCGCTCGCTCGGCTGCTCGGGTTCCACCTGGTGGAGGCCGCCGACCTGGTGGTGCGCTCGGGCCGGTTGTGGCTGCGCGTGCTCGGTGGGCTGGACCCGATCGACGTGGTGTACCGGCGGCGCTCGGACGTGTCGCTCGACCCGATCGAGGTCAGCGCGACGGGCTCGGCGGGGGTGCCGGGCTTGACGTTCGCCGCGGCCGAGGGAGGCGTCGTGCTCGCCAACGCGCACGGCAGCGGTGTGCTGGAGGACCCGGCGCTGGCGCCGTTCTGGGTGCAGGCGATCTTCGGTCTGACCGGACGCAGCCTGACGCTGCCCGAGCTGGGCGCGCAGCGCCCGTCGTTGACCCGCCAGCCGGCGTTCCGTGATGGCGACATCGGCGCGTCGGCGGTCGTGGTGCGGCTGCACGCCGTCGCCCGCCCGGAGGGCATCACCGTGATGGCGGGCGGCAACGGGCGAGTGCTCGCCGACGGTGACGATCCGCGACGCCCGACGGCGCGCGTCGCGAAGGACGTCTGGGTGGTCGGCAACGGGTCCCCCGTGCCGATCGCTCCGCCTCTGCCGCAGGTCGACCTGGCGGCGTCCGTGCCGACGCGCGTCGCCGATGCGATGTACTGGCTGGGCACGGCCGCGGAGCGGGCGGAGGCGATCGCCCGCACGGCGCGCGCCGTCGCATCTCGTCACGAGCAGGATCCGGCCCTTGCGTTGCTGGCGGATGGGCGTTGGGCGAATCGGATGGTGGCGCTCCTGCGCCACGCGTCTGGCGGAGCGCAGGGCGAGAGCTCGACGGTCGACGAGGAGCTGGTGCGCGCCCGTGCCGCCGTCGGCGCTCGCCTCGACGCGCTGGTCGCCTCGGCGGCGACCGTCGGCGAGTACCTGTCCGGGACGACCGGTCGTGTGCTCGGTGGCTTGGCGGAGTCGCGGTGCGCGCTGGACGACGAGCGAATGCCGATCGATGCCCTGGACGCCGTCCTCGTCGACCTGGCGGCGCTGGCTGGGCTGTGGGCCGAAAGCGTGGTGCGCGGCTCGGCGTGGCGCTTCGGCGACCTCGGGCGCCGCGTCGAGCGGTCGCTCGTCGTGCTGCGCGCCGTCGACGCGACCGTTGGCCGCCGAGACGGTGCGGCTGGATCACCCCTCGATCCGGCGGACGTCGTCGACGCGTCGGCCTTGGAGGTGCTGCTGGCGGCCAACGAGAGCCTCGTCGCCTATCGCCGGCGCTACCGCAGCGACGTCCAGCTGGTGCCGGCGATCGGGCTGCTGCTGCTCGATCAGGACAACCCGCGCTCGTTTGCGGCGGCGACCGCGAGGTTGGCGGAGCACGTCGCGGCGATCGGCTGGGTGGATGGCGAGCGGGCGGTCGCCGAGCTGCGCGCAACGGTCGATGCATCCGACCCGCTGGCTGGCCTTGGCGAGGCGATGCGGCGGGTGCGGGCCTTCCACACGCTGATGGTCGAGCGGTGGTTCGCCACGCCGGTCGAGCCCGTGCTGGTGCGGTCCGGGTGATGCGCTACCGGATCTCCCACGCCACGACCTACCAGTACCGGCCGGCGGTCACGGACGGCTACACGTTGGCCTACCTGCTGCCTCGCCCGACACCGGAGCAGACGGTCGAGTCGGCGGAGGTCGTCGTCGAGCCCGTGCCGGACACCCGGGCCGAGCATGTCGATGTGTTCGGCAACCTGGCCCTGCAGTTCGGCGTGCACCGCCGTCACGATGCGCTGTCCGTGCGGGCGATCAGTGACGTGGTGGTGTCTCGGCCCGGCGTACCACTTCCGGGACCGGCCTGGGAGGATGTCGCAGCGACCGTCGGGGAGCTGCGTGGCGGCGAAGCACTGACGGTTCGCCCGTTCGCAGCCGCGTCGCCGTACGTCCCGCTCGACCTGCAGGGCGGGGCCCTGCGCGCGATGGCCGGCGAGACGTTCACGCCGGGTCGGCCGGTGATCGACGCAACGCGCGACCTGTGCACGCTGATCTACGAGACGTTCGCCTACGACCCGACGTTCACGGACGTGTCCACGCCGATGTCCACCATCCTTGCGGCGCGCCGCGGCGTGTGTCAGGACTTCGCCCACGTGGCAGCGGGCTGTTTGCGCAGCGTCGGCCTGGCCGCCCGCTACGTCAGCGGATACCTCGGGACCAACGGACCGCGCCGGCAGGGCGCCGGGGCGTCGCACGCGTGGTCGTCGGTGTGGGTGCCGGACGCCTCGTCCGAGCTGGGAGCCTGGGTCGACTTCGACCCGACCAACGATCTGCTCCCCGCCGACCACCACGTCACCGTCGCGTGGGGCCGCGACTACGGCGACGTCGCCCCCATGCGCGGGGTGATCATCGGTCCCGGCTCGAAGCAGGACCTCGACGTCTCCGTCGAGATCACCAGCGAGCAACCGACCTCACCGCTGTGAATTGAGTTACATCAGGCATTCGCGCGCCCGTCCCGGGCGTTGCGCCCTGCACCATGTCCGATGTGTCCCAGCCCCGGCTCGTCACGAGGGAGTTTCTCGCCGTCACCTTGGCGACGGGCGCCTTCTTCGTGTACGTGGGGATGCTCCTCCCGCTGCTGCCGAGGTTCATCGAGGACGAGCTCGGCGCCGGTGAGCTCGGCATCGGGCTGAGCGTGGCGACGTTCGCCCTCGCCGCGATCGTCGTCCGTCCACTGATCGCCCGACTGATCGACGCCAGAGGCCGGCGGGCGGTGATGATCGCCGGCGCCTTGATCGCCGCCATCGGAGGTGTGCTGACGGCCACCGCCGACTCGCTCGGACCGCTGCTGGCGATGCGAGCCATTGCCGGGATCGGCGAAGCTGCGCTGTTCGTCGGTGCCGCCACGGTGGTGTCGGATCTGGCTCCGCCGGACCGCCGGGCCGAGGCGGCCAGCTACTTCTCCGTCGCCGTCTTCACCGGCATCGGCATCGGACCGGTGCTGGGCGAGTTGATCCTCGACGACGACCGATACAGCCTGGCGTTCGCCGGCGCCGCCGGGTTCGCCGTGCTCGCCGCCGTCCTGGCGGTCGCCGTGACGACGCAACCTGCGCCGGTCGACGACGACGCGCCGGCCCTCGTCCCACGCTCCGGCCTCGCCCGCCTCATCCACCCCGCCGCGATCGGGCCCGGCCTCGTGCTGGCCAGTGGCATCGCCGCCTTCTCCGTGTTCACGGCGTTCCTGCCCGATCACTCGCGCGAGGTCGGCCTTGCCGCGTCAGGCGGCCTGTTCACTGCGTACAGCGTCGTCTGCCTCATCCTGCGCATCACCGGCGCCCGCCTTCCCGAGCGGCTCGGGCCACGCCGTTCGGTGACCATCGCGTTCGTCACGGTCGCCGTCGCACTCGCCGGTCTGGCGGCCTTCCCGTACGTGTGGGCCCTCTGGGCGGCAGCCATCGTGATCGGCGTCGGCATGGCGTTCCTCTACCCGTCGTTGATGGCACTCACGGTCAACCGGGTCGACGACCGTGAGCGCCCGGCGGCGATCAGCTCGTTCACGATGTTCTTCGAGATCGGGACTGTGTCCGGTGGCCTGGTCCTCGGCGCCGTGGCCGAGCTGGCCAGCAAGCGAGCCGCCTTCGCCGGCGCCGTCCTGCTGTGCGGTGCCGGGCTGTGGCTGATGCGCACGCACGTCGTCCCGGCGTCCGAAGGCAAGGACGATCGTCGGCCGCGACGGGCACCGACCCCGCTGCCGGCCTACATCCCAGTCGCCGGCGACTGACCGTCGCGGCTGGCGATGACACCGTCCTCACGGCCCGACGGCGGCGTCGACGTCGGCTGAGCGCGACCGGCGGGCGAGGACCCGTAGACGGGAGTGCAACTCTTCGCGCTCGCCGTAGCAGCCCCGCAGGAGACGTTGGCCGCCGGCGGCGACGAACGCGCTGCGTCCGTGCAGGACGCGTCGATTGTCGAAGGCGATCAGATCGCCTGGGCGCAGGTCGAGGTGCACTGCCAACTCGTCGCGGCGGGCGATCTCAGCCATGTCCGACGCCGCCGCATAGAGCGGCTCGACAGATTCGAACTCGACCGCCAGCGGGGCTCGCAGCCAGTTGCCCCAGCGGATCTCCGTCACTGCGCCGGCGCGATCCAAGACGATCGGCGGTGCCGACCATCGGTAGTCGCTGGACGCTGAGCGGTTGGCGCGCGCCATGGGCGTGGTGGTCAGCACCCTGTACTGCTCGGGATGCTCGGCCCGCAGGATCGCGGCGACGCGAAGGCCGTCGACGTACCGGCCCTGGCCACCGGGGACGTCGTTGCTGATGCAGTGCAGGAACTGCAACCCGGGCTGGTACTCGCGTGTGCACAGATCGACGTGCGGTGGCAGCGCCAGGTCGGTGTTGGCGTTGGTGATCGGCGTCGGCTCGCTGCGCACGTCCCACAGCCGGCCAAAGTTGGTCTCCCGGATCGGACCGATGAGCTCGGCGATCCGCCCGACCGCGTCGAGCTCGCACGGCACGTCTCGCAGCCTGGTGAACCCGAGATCGCGCAGCGCCACCAACCACTCGAGCAGCGCGTGGTGGTCGTGGACGACGGCCGAACCGTCGAACGTTGCCGGCACGCCCGCAGTCGCGCCGTCCCAGGTTGCCGGCCGCATCGGCAGCACTGGCGGTCGGTCGTAGCGGTGCGCTCGGAGCCACCCGGGATGGAAGGCGCTGCGATGGTGCTCGCCCGCCCAGGTGATCACCAGGGCTCCGGCCGAGTCGACGGACGGCTCGCCGTGCGGAGACGACGGCGTGCTCGCATCGAGCTCGAACGTCTGCTCCTTGGTCAGTGGGAGCACGCAGCTCGCGCACGCGCAGTTGTCTCGCAGCCACACGTGGTGGAACCGCGCAGCGAGGCCGTCGGTCCATTCCACGGTGACCCAGCGCGCCTCGACCGTGGCCGTGGTGATCGCCGGAGTGTCCGGGTACACGTCGAAGTCGGGGGTTGCGATCACGGCCCGTTGACACACAGGTCGAGGGCTGCCAACAACCGTGTGGCGCGGCCGTCGTCGTTCTCGGGACGCAGGCCGGCTGTGACGAACGAGAAACCCACCCGCCGGCTCGGCCACGCACCGTGGCTCGACCCACCGGCGCCGGTGTGACCGAACGCGTCACCGGCCGGGCCGAGGGCGGACGGGTTGGGCGCCAGTTCGAAGCCGACGCCGAAGCGCAGCAGCCGCCCCGACAGGGGGTCGATCCCGCTGGAGAGCTCACGGCGACCGAGCTCGACGGTCTCCGGTGCCATCAGTCGCACATCGTCCAGCTCGCCGCCGCAGGCCAGGCATCCGTACAGGCGGGCCATGGCGGAGGCGGTCGCCACCCCGTTGCCGCCCGGCACCTCGCAGGCGAGCAACTGCGGATCGCTCATCCTGCCGAAGACGGGCGGGTTGCCGTAGACGTGGGCGAGACGGGGGTCGGGTTGCTCGACGCCGAGGAACGCCGACAGTTGGTAGTTCGCCGACGGGCGCAGGCGGGCCGTGCGGGCGACCCGCTCGGGTGGGGTGCCGATCGACAGGTCGAGCTTGAGTGGCGTGGCGATCTCGTCGGCTACGAAGCGTCCGACCGATCGGCCGTCGACCCGGCGCACGAGGGCATCGCACAGCCATCCGTAGGTCAGGGCGTGGTAGCTCGGCTGGCCGTCGGAAACGATCGGCGCCTGGGCGGCCAGCTCGGCTTCGATCGACTCAGGGTCGGGCAGCTGCTCGACGGCGATCGGCGTCACGATGCCCGGCAGGCCGGCGGTGTGGCTGACGATGTCGGCGACCCGGATGTCGCCCTTGCCAGCTGCGGCGAACTCGGGCCAGTACGTGGTGACGGGCTCGTCGAGGGCGAGCCGGCCGCGCTCGATCAACATCAGCATCGCCGTCGCCACGATGCCTTTGGTGCCTGATGCGATGACGCAGGTTGTGTCGGGTTCCCACGGCCGGTCATCGCCGGCGGTGCCCGCTACGACGCCGAGGACCGCCGTGCCGTCGACGTACGCCGCGAACGATCCGCCGACGCCGTCCTCCGGCACGCACTCGGCGAAGACCGCCGCCACGTCCTCGAACCCCGGCGCAACGAGACCGCGCACCACTACCCCACGGTCGGCGTGAGTGACTGCGCTGGCCTGCGGGCGTTTGGGCTGAAGCAGCACTCGAGCATCACGGGCTCACACCTCGGGTTCGGGGACTGCGATGGCGGGGACGGTGAGGATCGGGTCGTCGTGCACCGTGGTCGCCACGACCTCGCTGGGGTGGGTGTCGTTGATCTGCGGGGTGTCGGCGAGCAACCGTCGCGTGTACTCCTGCTCGGGACGTGTCAGCACGTCCTCGGTCGGGCCGACCTCGAGGATGCGTCCGTCGGCCATCACCGCGGTGCGATCGGCGATCGAACGCACCAGCGGCAGGTTGTGTGTCACGAACAGCATCGCCAGGCCCAGGTCGCGCTGCAGGTCGGCGAGCAGGTCGACGATCGCTGCTTGCACCAGCACATCGAGGGCGGACGTGACCTCGTCGCAGACGAGGACCTCCGGCTGGCTGACGAGCGCCCTGGCGATGGCCGCCCGCTGTCGTTCGCCACCGGAGAGCTGGTCGGGGTAGCGCTCGGCGTAGGCAGTGGTCAACGACACCCGCTCGAGCATCTCGCCGACGAGCCGTCGCGTGTCGCTCGACGACGAACCACCGACGACGAGCGGCCGACCGACCGATTCACCGATCGTGCGGCGCGGGTTGAGCGAGCTGTACGGGTTCTGGAAGACGTATTGGATGCGCAGCCGTTGCTCGACGGGCCGATCGCGGGCAGCCCGGGCCAGGGCGGTCGTTCCCATCAGGATCTCACCCGTCCACTCGCGGTGCAGACCGCCGATCGACCGGGACACCGTTGTCTTGCCGGAACCGGACTCGCCGACCAGCGCCAGGCACTCACCGCGTCCGACGTGCAGGTCGACGTCGTGGACGACGGTCTGTCCGGCATACGACGCGGACACGTTGCGCAACGTGAGGGCGGCGTCGGCAGCCACCTCGATCACCGCCGGGGCAGCCCGCAGGTCGTCGTTGACGGTGATCGGCGCCATCGGGTGATAGCAGCGCACCGTGTGCCCGATGGTGATCAACTGCTCGGCCGGAAAGGTGATCCGGCACTCCTCGGTGGCTGCCTCGCACCTCGGCGCGAACGAACAGCCGGTCGGGCGTTGACCGGGAGACGGCGCCCTGCCGGGCAACCCGGTGATCGTGCGATCGCCCGTCATGTCCGGTACGGCGGCGATGAGGTGGCGGGTGTACGGATGGGCCGGTTCGTCGAACAGCGCTGCCGCTGGACCCTCCTCGACGATCCGCCCCGCGTACATCACGGCGACCCGGTCGGCGAGCGTGGCGACGACCGCGAGGTCATGGGTGACGTACAACGCCGCCACACCGTGGGTGCGGCAGAGGTCGCGCACCGTGTCCAGCACATGCGCCTGCGTGCTGACGTCGAGGCCAGTGGTCGGCTCGTCGAGCACGATCACCGACGGCCGGCAGGCGAAGGCCATGGCCAGGCCCACCCGCTGCTGTTGACCGCCCGAGAGCTGATGCGGGTAGCGGCGCAGGAACTGCGGCGTCCCCGGGAGCAGCACCTCTGCCATCACCTCGTCGACACGCGCTCGACGAGCCGCGTCGGAACCGCCGAAGTCGTGGGTCTCCAGCACTTCCAGCAGCTGCTTGCCGATGCGCAACGCCGGGTTCAAGGCGGTGCCGGGATCCTGCGGCACGTAGCTGACCAACTCCCCGCGAGTCAGCCGGAGCTGGGCCAGCGAGAGCCCGAGCATCGAGTAGCCGCCGATCTCGACGCGCCCGGCGGCCAGCGACGCACCCTTGCGGGCGTGACCGAGGACGGCGAGTCCGACGGTCGTCTTGCCCGAACCCGATTCACCGACCAGGCCGAGCACCTCGCCCGCACCGATCGTCAGGGAGACCTCGTCGACGATGTCGTCGCCGCTGTCAACGACGTCGATGCGCAGCCCGCCGACGGTCAGCGCAGGGCCGTCGTCATCTGCGCCGTGACGGGCGACCGTCCCGACCTGTTGCGCCGTCATTCCGGCCGTCCGCGGTCGATGCCGGCAACGGCGCGACCGAGGCCGTCGGCGATCAGCCCGACACCGACCGTGAGCAGGCCGATGGCGAAGATCGGCAGCAGCGTTCCCCACGGGGCCGTGCTCAGCGCGGCACGGTTCTCGTTGATCATCTGCGCCCAGTCGGGCTGGTTGAGGCCGACCCCGAAGCCGAGGAAGCCGAGTGCGCCGATCAGGGCGATCGAGTACGTCAGGCGCAGGTTGGCCTCGACGAGCAACGGACCGGCGACGTTGGGCAGGATCTCGGCACCGAGGATGTGGCGACGCGACTCACCGAGTGCCTCCGCGGCGCCGACGAAGTCTCGCTCGACCACGCCGAGCGCTGCGCCGCGAGTGATGCGGGCGACCCGTGGCACAGCGGTGAAGGCGACGATGAGGATGATCACCCACGACCGGCGGCCAAGTGTCGTGACGGCGACCAGTGCCAGCAGCAGGTTGGGGAAGGCGAAGACGACGTCCATCGCCCGCATCAGCACGTTGTCCAACCGCCCTCGGTCGTAGGCCGCGACGAGCCCGATGACCATCCCGACGAAGAGGCCGATCAACGTCGACACGACCGCCAGCACCAGGATCGTGCGTCCACCGAGCAGGAACCGCGACCACACGTCCTGGCCGAGGCGGTCGGTGCCGAACAGCAGCCCGGGGACATCCGCGGTGTTGGGGGTGCCGACGAACTCGGTGGCCCCTTGCGGCGCGAGCAACGGCCCGAAGATGGCGACGGCGACGAGCAGCACGACGATGACGGCGCCGATGCGCGTCCGCCACAGACCGAACGCCGCCACGATCACGCCGCGTCGTCGGACCGGACGGTCGATGCGGCCCGCAACGATCGCGGTCTCGACGACGGTCATCGCAGCCCCGTGCGCAGGCGCGGCGTGACGAGGATCGTGCCAACGTCGGCGAGCAGGTTGACGATGACGTAGATGGCGGCGATGAGCATGGCGATGAACTGCACGACGGGGACGTTGACGTCGGTCACCGCGTCGCGCAGCGCGAGCCCGATGCCGGGGAAGTTGAAGATGTTCTCGACCACGATCACCCCACCGGCCAGGTACGCGATGTTGATGGCGATGACCTGCAGCGCCGGGCCGATGGCGTTGGGCAGGGCGTGGCGCCAGACGACCGTGCGCTCGGGCAAGCCTTTCAGCCTGGCCATCTCGATGTAGTCGCTCTCCAACACTTCGATCATCGAGGCCCGCATCACCCGCGAGACGTACGGGATGACCCCGAGCGTGAGCGTGAGCACCGGTAGCACCAGCGCGCTCGGCTGCACCCACGGCGGCTCACCCGGCCGGATTCGCACGACGGCAGGGAAGACCTGCCAAACGTTCGTCGCCAACAGCACGATGAGCAGCAGCCCCGTGACGAACTCCGGCATCGAGGCGAGGACCAGGCTGCCCGCCGAGCTGGCCGAGTCGAACGGCTTGTCGCGCCGGGCGGCGGCGTACGTGCCGACGGCGATCGAGATGGGGATCGACACGGCCGCGCTGATCGCCATCAGGAACAGCGAGTTCCAGATGCGATCGCCGAGCACGTCGAGCACGGGCACGCCGTTGGTGAACGACGTGCCGGGGTCACCGGTCACCAGCCCGGTCAACCAGCTCCAGTACTGCGTCAGCACCGGCCGCGTGAGGCCGAGCTCTTCACGCTTGGCGAGCACCGACTCCGGCTGGGCCTCCCGACCGAGGATCGCCCGGACGGGGTCGCCGAGCGCCTGGGTCAGGGCGAAGACGACGACCGAGACGATGAACAGCGTCAGGACGCCGAGCAGCAGCCGCCGGACGACGAACTTCGCGATGCCCATGGGACTCGGGTGTGGAGACGACGAGGGCGGGTGCCGGTGGCTTCGTCAGCTCTCGAGCCAGATGTTCTTCCAGCCGCGACCGTAGTGGTCGAGGTTCAAGAGGTTCGGGCGGGCCTCGAACCCCTGGACGTTCGCCGCGTGGCCGTCGACCAGGTTGTAGAAGAACGGGATCAGGTTCCCGCCGTCGTCGTACTCCTCCTGCTGCATCTCGGCGATGACCTCGCAGCGGGCGTCGTCGTCCGTCTCGGCGATGGCCTGTTCGTACTTCTCGGTGAAGTCGCTGTCCGGCGGTGGCCAGTGGGTCTCCGGGTAGATCGCGTTCTCCAGGCTGCCCGCGGCGACCTGGATGAGGTACGGCCGGGTGCTCCAGAAGCTGGTGGCGAACGTGCGCTTGGTGTACTCGTCGCCCCAGTACGTGCCGCCGTCGAGCACCTGGGCATTGACGGTGACGCCGGCGGCCTGGGCCTGGTCAGCGAACACAGCGATCAGGTCCGGCAGGCCGGCGGTGTCGTCGGGGGCGAACAGGTCGATGGTCAGGTTCTCCTGCCCAGCCTCCGCCAGCAGCGCCATCGCCTGTTCGATGTCCTGTTCGCGCTGCGGGATGTCCGCGGGGTAGCACGGATCCAGCACGCCGTACATGTCGTTGGCGATCCTGCCGTGCCCGACGAGGACCCGGTCGACCATCTCCTGGCGGTTGGCGATCAGGCGCATCGCCTGGCGCACGCGCACGTCGTCGAACGGCGCCTGGTCGATGGCCATGGTGATCACCAGCCAGTTGCCGGCCTGCGACTCGAGGATCCTGAGGTTGGAGTCGCTCTCGACGGTCGACACCTGGGCGAACGGGACGTCGACAGCGGCGTCGATGTCGCCGCTGGCCAGCGCATTGGTGAGCGCTTGGGCGTCGGCGAAGTCGATGATCTGGACCTCGTCGAGGTACGGCAGCCCGCTGGCCCAGTAGTTGGGGTTCTTGACGTGGACGCTCTCGGTGCCCGGAGTGAAGCTCTGCAGCATGAACGGCCCGGTGCCGATCTGCGTCGACACATCACCGTCGAAGCGGGCGTAGTCGACCGGGACGATCGTCGTCGTGTACTCGGCGAGGCTGTTGACGAACGTCACCGCCGGCTTGAGCAGCTGGAACTCGATGGTCCGGTCGTCGATCGCCGTCATCCCGTCGGGTCCCAGCAGCTCGGCCAGCCCCGGCGCCAGGTTGAGCTCGGGGTCGATGCGGCGCCGGAAGGAGTAGATGATGTCGTCGCCCGTGACCGGCTTGCCGTTGTGGAACTCGAGGCCCTCCTTGAACCGGATCACGTAGTTGTCGGCCGCCTTGGTCTCGACCTCCTCGGCGAGGCTGTGCTCGTAGGAGATGTTGAAGTCGGTGTCGTAGTTGAGGACCGGGTCCCAGCCCGTCACGCAGCGGGCCTGGTCGGCCTTGGCCACGATGTACTGCCCGTCGATGATGTCGTTGGTCGAGCCGACGAGGCCGACGCGCAGCGTGCCGCCGGGGGTACCGGCTGGTGTGCCGCCGGCCGTGGTGCCAGGCGCGGTGCCAGGCGCGGACGTCGCCGATGATCCGGTGGTCGCCGTCGACCCGCCGGTCGTGTCCGGCGCAGCGCCACCCGTGGTCGGGCTGGCCTCGTCGTCACCGCCGCCGCAGGCGGCGAGGCCACCGGCGACCACAGCGGCGCCCGCCCCGAAGATCAGCTGACGGCGGCTGACCGCCCGCGGCAGCCACAGCTCGTACCGACGATCGTTGCCCATCGTTTCCCCCGATGCTCGCGTCGACCGCCCCTGGTGGCCGATCGTTTAGGTTCGCCGAGGGACACCGTATCCCACCAGCCTGGGTCGTGCAGAGAGGAGCAGTGGTGACGTGAACTGGGACGTGTTCATCACGTGCGCCGTGACGGGCGCCGGTGAGACGACCGAGAAGAGTCCGCATGTCCCGGTCACACCGCAGGAGATCGCCGCGTCCGCCATCGAGGCGGCGGGCGCCGGTGCGGCGATCGTCCACATCCACGTGCGCGATCCGGACACCGGGGCCGGCGCGCGCCACACGGACCTGTATGGCGAGGTGGTCGAGCGGGTGCGGGCGGCGGACGTCGACGTCGTGGTCAACCTGACTGCGGGGATGGGCGGTGATCTCGTGCTCGGCGGTGCCGAGGCGCCCCTGCCGCCGGTGGCGTCCGGCACCGACCTGGTCGGTGCGACCGAGCGGCTGGACCACGTACGGGCTCTGCTGCCGGAGATCTGCACGCTCGATTGCGGCACGATGAACTTCGCCTCGGGCGGCGACTACGTGATGGTCAACACGCCGGCCGTGCTGCGGTCGATGGCCGCGCAGGTGGCCGAGCTCGGTGTGCGCCCGGAGCTGGAGGTGTTCGACACCGGCCACCTGGTGATGGTCAAGGAGTTGATCGCCGAGGGCCTGATCGAAGAGCCGGCGCTGATCCAACTGTGCATGGGCATCGCCTATGGGGCGCCCGACGACCCGACGACGCTGCTGTCGATGGTCAACCTGCTGCCACCGGAGACGATCTTCTCGGCGTTCTCGATCGGGCGGATGCAGCTGCCGTACGTCGCCCTTGCCGCGCTCGCCGGCGGCAACGTGCGCGTTGGCCTGGAGGACAACCTCTACTCCGGTCCCCGTCAACTGGCGACGAACGCCGACCTGGTCGCACGGGCGGTCAAGGTGCTGGAGGGCATGAACGTGCGGGTGCAGTCGGCGGCCGAGGTGCGCGACCGGCTCGGGCTGACCAAGCGCTCGCCGTGACGTTGCCGGACCTGCGTCGTGTCGGCCTGCTGGGCGGCGGGGTGATCGGCGGGGGGTGGGCCGCGCGCTTCCTGCTGCACGGGGTGGACGTGCACCTGTTCGACCCGGATCCGGGCGCAGCGGAAGTCGTCGAACGGACGGTTTCCGACGCTCGGCGAGCGCTCCGTGGATTGCTCAGCTCGCCGCTGCCGGCGGAGGGGTCATTGGTCGTCGTCGCCAGCGCGCGGGAGGCCGCGGTCGGTGTCGACTTCGTGCAGGAGAGCGCGCCGGAACGGCTGGAGCTGAAGCAGCACCTGCTCGCCGCTGCCGACGAGGTGGCCGACCCCACCGTCGTGCTCGCCTCGTCGACGTCGGGGTTGCGTCCGAGTGCGTTGCGCTCAGGTCTGCGTCATCCGGAACGACTGGTCGTCGGTCATCCCTTCAACCCGGTGTACCTGCTGCCCCTGGTCGAGGTGTGCGGCGGCGAGCCGAGCGCAGCTGCCGCGGTGCGGCGGGCGGTTGCGGTCTATGCCTCGGTGGGGATGCATCCACTGGAGCTGGCGGTCGAGACGGACGGCTTCGTCGCCGATCGGCTGCTCGAAGCGCTGTGGCGCGAGGCCCTGTGGCTCGTCCACGACGGTGTTGCGACGACCTCCCAGATCGACGACGCCATCCGCTACGGGCCGGGACTGCGGTGGAGCGCGATGGGGACCTTCCTCATCTACCGGCTGGCCGGCGGCGAGGCCGGGATGCGCCACTTCCTCGAGCAGTTCGGCCCGGCTCTGCAGTGGCCGTGGACGAAGCTGATGGACGTCCCCGCGCTCGATGCCGAGCTGATCGACCGCATCGTCGAGCAATCGGACACCCAGGCCGCCGGGCGGACGATCGGTGAGCTGGCGGCGCAGCGCGACGACTGTCTGATCGCCGTGCTGCAGGCACTGCGCGAGGTTGGCTGGGGAGCCGGCGAAGTGGTCGCCCGCCACGACCGGGCGCTCGCGGCGCGGGCTGCGACGCCGTCGGCCCACGCGCCGGCGCCCACGGGTCCGCCGAGCGTCGATCAGCGCGAACGGCACCTCGCCATCACGTTCGCCGACGGTCATCGTGGTGACTTCCACCACCTGTGGCTGCGCGACAACTGCCCGTGCACCGACTGCCTGCACCCGCAGACCCACGAGCGGGTGCTCGACACGTTCTCGATCGACGCCCAGATCGCGCCGGTCACCTTCGAGGTGTTGGACGATGCCTTGGCGATCGACTGGCCCGACGGACACCGGACCGTGCTCTCACTCGATTGGCTCGGCGAACGGTGTGCGTGCTCCGCCTGCCGCCTCGCTGCGGCTCCAGCGCCACCGCGGACGTGGGACGCCGCCATCGCCGACGACCTCCCCGAGCTGCGCTTCGCCGACGTCGTCGCCGACGATGTCGGCCTCGCCGAGTT
>JBPCJW010000224.1:0-22763 GCA_051004915.1 Ilumatobacteraceae bacterium | reverse complement strand
TACCTCACGATGGGCGGCGGCTGCCACGGCTGCTCGATGAGCAAGCTGACGATGCTCGACGGCGTGCAGACGATGCTCGTCGAGGCCATCCCCGCCGTCCACCGCGTCAAGGACCTCACCGACCACGAGACCGGCGAAAATCCGTACTACAGCTGAGGTTTCGGAACGCCGCCTCGCTCTGTCGGCAACAACGACCAGGCACGTCGTTTGTGCAGACACAGACCGCAAAATCGTTGTGTGCGGGGTTCCCGAGCGTTCGTGCCGCAGTGCGCGTGCATGGCCAGGTCGGCCTTGCCGACCCAGGCCGAGGAGCGGAGTCTTCGGAGCGAGCGAGGCCCACTTACGCGTCCATCCCGCCGCCGTCGACCTGGATCCTCTGGCCTGTGACGTAGCCGGCGCCTGCGCTGCACAGCCACGCGACCACCTCGGCGACGTCGGCGGGTTGGCAGACGCGACCGAACGGGGCGACGGCGTCCAGCGCCCGCAGGTCCTCCATCGATCGATCGCCGGTGAACGCCCGCGCCAACCGCACGCCCATGTCCGTCTCCACCAGCCCGGGTGCGACGACGTTGACGTGGACACCGTGGCGTCGCTCCTCCTTGGCCAGCGTCGCCGCCAGCGCCTCCAGCGCTGCCTTGGCCATGTTGTACGGCGCGCCGAACGCGGCCATGGTCGACGTAGCCACTGATGACACCATCACGATGTCGCCGCGTGGCTGCTGGCGCATCCCCGGCAGCACGAGGCGAGCCAGGTGGTGGGCGCTGATCGCGTGCGTGCCGATCAACCGGCCCACCTCCGTCGGGTCGGTGTCGGCGACCGCCTGACCGCGACTCGCGACGCCGGCGTTGGCCACCAGCAAGTCGACCGGGCCAAGGTCCGCAAGCACCTGCTCGACCATCTCCGCATCGGCGTCGGCCTCGTCGACGGACGCCATGTACGCCCGCGCCGTCCCGCCGGCCGACTCGATCGCCGCAACCGTCTCGCCGGCCGCCTGCGCATCACGCCGGTAGTTGACGGCGACCGCCGCCCCTTGCCCAGCGAGCGCCGCCGAGATCGCCCGGCCGATCCCGCGCCCGCCGCCGCTGACCAACGCGACTCTTCCGTCCAATGGGGGCCCCATGTGTCAACCTTGCCCGGTGACCGACGGCAGCCGCAAAGCGATCCTCGCCGCCCTCTGTGCCAACGTCGGCATCGCCATCGCCAAGTTCGTCGGGTTCGCCATCACCCGCTCGGCGGGGCTGCTGGCCGAGGCCGTTCACTCCGTCGCTGACTCCGGCAACCAGGCGCTGCTCCTGCTCGGCGGGAAGCGAGCCCGCCGAGCGGCCGACCGCACGCACGCCTTCGGATACGGGCGGGAACGCTACTTCTGGGCGTTCGTCGTGGCCCTCGTGCTGTTCTCGATGGGCGGGCTCTTCGCCGTCTACGAGGGCATCTCCAAGCTGCGCGACCCGCACGAGGTCGAGAGCCTGGCCGTCGCCATCGGGATCCTCGTGTTCGCCATCTGCCTCGAGACGTTCTCGCTGCGCACCGCATACAAGGAAGCCAGCCACCGCAAGGCGAAGTCGATGTCGTGGTGGACGTGGCTGCGCACGAGCAAGCAGCCCGAGCTCCCGGTGGTGCTGCTCGAGGACATCGGGGCCGAGCTCGGCCTGTTCTTCGCGCTGGGCGGCGTCGTGCTCTCCAGCGTGACCGGCGAGCCGCGCTGGGACGCTCTCGGCTCCCTCGCCATCGGTGTGCTGCTCGTGGCGATCGCCGTCCTGCTGGCGATCGAGATGAAGGGACTGCTGATCGGCGAGTCGGCCACGGAGAGCGACCAGACGGCGATCGAAGCGAGCCTCGGTTCGGCACCGTCCGTGCGGCGACTGATCAACGTGCGTACCCAGCACCTCGGCCCCGACGAGCTGCTCGTGGCGGCCAAGGTCGAGTTCGCGCCGGACCTGTCGATGGAGGAGCTGGCCGCGGCGATCAACGGCGCCGAGCAGGCGGTGCGAGCGGCGGTGCCGACCGCTGAGCTGGTGTTCATCGAGCCGGACATCTACCGGTCCACCACCCCCGCCTCGTAACACAGTGACACCGTGATGCCATGAGACGCGTGCCGATCGGCATCGTGTTGGTGCTGGCGGCCGTCCTCACGTTCTCCAGCAGCTCGTCGATCGTCAAGTGGGCCGACACGCCCGGCTCGGTGCTCGCGTTCTGGCGGATGATCGGCGCGGTCATCCTGTGGTGGATCGTCATCGCCGGCCGGCGCGTCATCACCGGCCGCCCGATCCCGTCGGCAGAGACGTGGCGCCGGGTGCTGCCGGCAGGACTGTTCTTCGGCTTCAACATCACGCTGTTCTTCACCGCCATCAATTACACGAGCATCGCCCACGCCGAGTTCATCACCGCCCTCAGCCCACTGTTCCTCGTGCCCGCCGGCGCGATCTTCTTCCACGAGGAGCCGAACCGGCGGGCGCTGGCGTGGGGTGGGCTGACCATCGTCGGGCTGGCCGTCGTGCTGTTCCTCGGCGGCAACCAGGGCGGGGCCACGTTCGGCGGCGACGCCCTGGTCGTCGTCGTCGTGTGCACCTGGGTCGGCTACCTCCTCACGGGCCGGCGGGCGCGTGCGACGGTCGACACGGTCGACTTCATGTCGACGATGATGCCCGTCGGACTGCTCACGGCCACCCCGGTGGCGCTGCTCCTGGCCGGCGACGACATCTGGCCGCTGTCGGCGAAGGGGTGGATCGCCGCCGCCCTGCTCTCCGTACTCACCGGGATGCTCGCCCACGGGCTGATCGCCGCCGCCCAGCGGGAGGTCGACATCGGCACGATCGGCATCCTCCAGGTCGCCCAACCAGCGCTCGCCGTCGGGTGGAGCTACCTGCTGCTCGGCGAACAGATCCGCCTCGCCCAGCTGCCGGGCATGGCGCTGATGCTGATCGGGCTCGTCGCCTTCAGCACGGTACAGTGGCGTCCCAAGAACACGGGGAGCTCGCAGGACCAGCGGGCTGAGAGGGCGGCTGCCGCCGCCGACCCGAGAACCTGAACCGGGTAATGCCGGCGGAGGGATCGGAGATCATCGTTGGCAACCTCAGAGCGCTCCCCGGCCGGCATGACGGTCGTCGTCGTCACGGGAGCGGCACCGCTCGACGGGCGGGCCGTCGCTGCCCTGCCGCCCGACGCGGTCGTCGTCGCCGCCGACGGTGGCCTCGACCACGCGCTGGCCGCCGACCTCGAACCGTCGGTGCTCGTCGGTGACCTCGACTCGGTGAGCGCGATCGGGCTGGCATGGGCCTCCGAGCACACGACCGTCGTGCGCCACCCGATCGACAAGGCGGCCACCGACACGGAGCTGGCCATCGCCCACGCCGCCTCGCTCGGCCCCGATCGGATCGTGCTCGTCGCCGGTCAGGGTGATCGCCTCGACCACGCCGTTGCCGCACTCGGTGCGCTCGGCGCGCCGGAGCTGTGCGACGTCGGGCACCTCGAGGCGTGGTGGGGCAGCGACCAGCTGCGCGTCGTCCACGGCCCCGGTTCCACGTCCCTCGATCTGCCGGCCGGCACGACGTTCTCCGTGCTCGCCATGCACGGTCCGGCCGACGGCGTGATCGTCGACGGCGCCCGCTGGCCGCTGACGGACCACCGCCTCGAACCGCTCGTCGGGCTGGGGGTCAGCAACCAGATCGCCAAACCACCCGTCACCATCAGCGTGGCGTCCGGCATCGTCACCGTCGTCGTCCCGGGAGCTGCGCTGTGAGACGGCTGATCATGGCGTTGCTCGCCGCTCCCATCCTGCTCGTCGCCTGCGGCGGCGACGAGCAGGCGACAGCGGTCACGCTGATCACCCACGACTCCTTCCCGACCGAGGGTCCCCTCAACGACGCGCTGGCGGCGTTCAGCGCCGACACCGGGATCGGCGTCGAGCTGGTCACCGCTGGCGACGCCGGCACGATGGTCTCCAAGGCCGTGCTCACCGCCGGCAACCCGGAGGGCGACGTGATGTTCGGCATCGACAACACGTTCCTCTCGCGGGTCATCGACACCGACGTGCTCGACGAGTACGAGGCAGGCGGGCTCGACGCCGTCCCCTCCGAGCTGCGCCAGCTCGTGCCGGGCGGCGAGGCGACGCCGATCGACTTCGGCGACGTGTGCGTCAACTACGACCGGGCGTTCTTCGAGGAGCAGGGGCTGACCCCGCCGACCGACCTGGCGGCGTTGGCCGATCCGGCCTACCGGGATCTGCTGGTCGTCGAGAACCCGGCCACGTCGTCACCCGGCTTGGCCTTCCTCATGGCCACCGTGGCCGAGTTCGGCGAGGACGGCTGGGTCGAGTACTGGGGCACGCTGCGCGACAACTGGACGCTCGTCGTCGACGGGTGGGAGCAGGCGTACTACGAGCAGTTCTCGGGCGCCGGTGACGGCGATCGCCCGCTGGTCGTCAGCTACGGCAGCAGCCCGCCCGCCGAGGTCGTCTTCGCCGACCCGCCGATCACCGAGGCGACCACCGCCGTCATCGAGTCGACGTGCTTCCGACAGGTCGAGTTCGCCGGTGTGCTGCGCGGCACGGACGCTCCGGACGAGGCTCGCCAGCTCGTCGACTTCATGCTCTCCCCGGCGTTCCAGGAGCAGGTCGCGCTGACGATGTTCGTCTACCCGGCGAACGGCGGCATCGAGCTGCCCGAGGTGTTCACGGACAACGCCGCCATCCCGAGCGCACCGAAGTCGCTCGACCCTGCGACCATCGACGCCAACCGCGAGTCCTGGATCGACCGGTGGACCGACGTGGTGTTGCGCTGACCCCGAACCGGCTGCCGCGCCGGCTGGTCATCGCACTCATCGCGCTGCCCGCGCTGTTGCTCGGAGTCTTCTACGCCTGGCCGTTCCTCACGCTGCTCGGTCGCGGTCTGACGCCGGCGACGGTCCGGGCGACGCTCGGCCGGTCGTCGACGTGGGACGTCGCGTGGTTCACGCTGTGGCAGGCCGTCGCCAGCACCGCGCTGACGATCGTCGCCGGGCTCGTCCCCGCCTACGTGCTCGCCCGCTTCCGGTTCCCCGGTCGCCGGCTGGTCGGCGGGCTGCTGACGGCCGCGTTCGTCCTGCCGACCATCGTGATGGGCGCCGCCATGCTGGCGCTGCTCCCCGCCGGCTGGGAGCGCGGCGTGCCGGCCATCCTTGCCGCCCATGTCGCGTTCAACCTGGCGGTGGTCGTGCGCACCGTCGGCGCCGTGTGGCACCACCTGCCGGCCGAACTCGAGGCGGCGGCAGCGACGCTCGGCGCATCACCGTGGCGGACGTGGCGCCACGTGACGTTGCCGCTCGTGGGGCCGGCGATCCTCGCTGCCGCGGCGATCGTCTTCGTCTTCACGTTCACGTCGTTCGGCGTCGTGCGCGTGCTCGGCGACGCCGGCACGTCGACGATCGAGGTCGAGGTGTGGCGACGGGCGACGCAGCTCGGTGACATCGGCGGCGCAGCGACGCTGTCCGTCCTCCAGCTCGTCGCCGTCGGCGCCATCGTCGGGTGGTCCTCGTGGCAGCAGCGGCGCCACAGCCGCGCTCTCGCCCTGCGCCCACTCGCCCGCCGGGTGCGACCCCGGCGCGGTCGCCAGCGGTGGCTGGTCGCGCTGACGGCGCTCGCCACCGCTGCCGTCGTGGTCGCCCCGCTCGGCGCGCTGGTCACGCGATCGTTGCGCAGTGGCTCCGGCTGGTCGTTGGCGGGATGGCGGACCCTCGCCGAGCCCGAGGTGCGGCGCGGCGTGAGCATCGGCGTCGACCCGTTGTCGGCGATCGTCGCATCGTTGCGCACCGCGGTGCTGGCGACGACCATGGCGGTCGTCGTCGGAACGCTCGCCGCGCTCGGCATCGCCGCCGCCCGTCGAGCCGGCCGACTCCTCGACGCGGGGCTGATGCTGCCCATCGCGACGTCCGCGGTGACCATCGGGTTCGGCATCCTCATCACGTTCGACCGACCACCGGTCGACTGGCGGGCGTCGCCGCTGCTCGTGCCAATCGGACAAGCCCTCGTCGCCGTGCCGTTCGTCGTGCGCATCGTGCTCCCCGTGCTGCGCGGCATCGATCCGCGCCTGCACGACGCGGCGGCCACCCTCGGCGCCTCACCGAGTCGTGCCTGGCGCGAGGTCACCTTGGGCCATGTGCGCCGACCGCTGCTCCTCGCCACCGGACTCGCGGCAGCGATCTCCCTCGGTGAGTTCGGCGCCACCAGCCTCCTCTCGCGCAGTGGCGACGAGACGATGCCGATCGCCATCGAGCGGCTCCTCGGGCGGGCCGGCGCGGTGCTCCAAGCGCAGGGGTACGCGCTGGCGACGATCCTCGCCGTCGTCACCGTCGGTGTGGTCGTCGCGCTCGATGCGGCCGGTGATCGCGAGCGGCCGACGATGATGGGCGACGGTGCTCGACGCCCGTGACCTGACCGTCGCCTTCGACGGCGGCGAGGCGGTGCTCGCCGGAGTCTCGCTGCACGTCGGCGACAGCGAGGTGGTTGCGCTGCTCGGCCCGTCGGGGAGCGGGAAGAGCACCCTGCTGCGAATCGTCGCCGGGCTGCTGGTCCCTGACCGGGGACGGATCCTCGTCGACGGTCGGGACGTGACTGAGACCCCGACACACCGTCGCGGCGTGGGCATGGTCTTCCAGGACGAGCAACTGTTCCCCCACCGTTCCGTTGCCGCCAACGTCGACTTCGGACTGCGCATGCTGCCGACGGACCGCCGACCGCCGGCGGCCGAGCGCAGCCGGCGGGTCGCCGAGCTACTCGCCATCGTCGGCCTCGCCGGCTTCGAGCACCGTCGGGTCACCGAGCTGAGCGGCGGCGAGGCCAAGCGCGTCGCCCTCGCCCGCTCGCTGGCGCCGTCGCCGCGTGTGCTGCTGCTCGACGAGCCACTGACGGGGCTCGACCGGGAACTGCACGACCGGCTGACCGGCGAGCTGGCGCGCATCCTGCGGGCGACCGGGACGACCTCGTTGCTGGTCACCCACGACGCCGCCGAGGCGGCGGCGGTGGCCGATCGCGTCGTGCGCATGACCGAGCTGGTCGAGCTGACGAACCTGGTCGAGGTCGCCGAGCTCGCCGAACTGACGGCCGCGGAGACGCACCCCTTGCGCCGTGCCGTGTTGCGCGTCGGCACACCGACCTCGGCGGTCGTATGGGCCGGCGACGACGCCCCCGGGACGTGGCACCTGGGCCTCCGCCAGGACGGGGCGCTGGTGGCGATCTCGACGTGGTTGCCGGCGCCGTTTCCCGGCCCGGCCGGCAGCGCCGCCGACGTCCAACTGCGCGGCATGGCCGTCGAGTCCGGCCGGCAGGGTCAGGGCCTCGGAGCCCAGCTGGTCGCCGCCGGTGTGGAGCGGGCGTTCGCAGACGGCGCGACGAGCGTGTGGGCCAACGCCCGAGACACGGCACTCGCTTTCTACGTCGGCAACGGCTTCGCGGTCGTCGGCGACGGGTTCCTCACCGCCGACACGGCGCTGCCCCATCACCGCATCAGACGTCTTCCGCTTCCGCCGATCGGCGACACCCAGGGAGGTTGGGAAGGTTCGCGCCGACCAAGAAAGTGAGACGAGTTGCCCATCGATCCACAAGCACAAGCGCTGCGGCGGCGGGCGGGCGAGCTGCGTCGCCTGGCCGTCCGACTCGATGCCGTCGCGTTGGGTGAGGTGCTGGCGTGGGCCGGGCCCGACACGTGGCGCAGCCCGGCGGCCGACGAGTGCAGGGCGATGCTGTCCCGTGACCGTCAGCGGATCGCCCAGGCCGCCGACGAGCTACGTGACGGCGCCTGGCGCCTCGACCGCCAAGCCGAGGCGTTGGAGGTGGCTGCGGCGCTGCAAGTCGTCCGTTGAGCCACTTGCTCGTGCGTGCGCGCTTGTCCTCCGAGCGCACCGCCCGTGGCTGGTCAGGCCGGCCGTGCCCGACCCAGCGAGCCACTACATGATGTTCGCGGGCTCGGTGCCGGGCAGCTCGGCTCGCCCGTACAACCAGGCGAGTCGCTCCGCAGGCGGCGCAGCCAGCGCGGCGGGGGGCAGGCCGGTCATCCCCATTGGGCGGCGGGCGTTCCAGCGCATCTCCATCACGCGCAGCTCCAGCCGGACGAACTCCTCGGGCCAGTCGGTCGGCTCGACGCCGATGCCGAGATCGACGCCGTGCACTTCGACCTCGCGGCGGCGCAACCCCGGCAGATCGACGGCGGCCAGCTCGAACCCGGAGGGTTCACGGCTGCGCCCGGCCCACACCGCCGGATCGGACCACGTCTGCTCGAGCCGCCAGATCGTGCGGCGCACGTCGTCGACCTGCTCGCCGGCGGGCCTCGCGTACCCGGCCGCGATCTCGGCGTCGCGTCCCGCCGCGCCACCGACGTAGCGGTCGACCGGTGCGCCCCCCGCCCCGCCTCGCAGGACGCGCGTCATGCTGTCGGCGTTGCGCGCCACGTGGGTGAGCACGTGGCCGACGGTCCATCCGGGCAACCGGCTCGGTCCCGAGACGTCGAGGCACCCATCGGCCAACGCTGCGTCGAGCGTGGCCAGCAATCGCTGGTGGGAGTCCGCCGCGCCGGCGACATCCCGATCGAGTTGGCGCTGGCGCCCGGCGTCGTCACGGTCGGGCACGCCGAAGAAGTTACGGGGCACCCGTGCCATTGTGTGGCCATGCAGCTGGGCATGATCGGTCTTGGTCGGATGGGCGCCAACATGGTGCGCCGCCTCGAGCAGGCGGGCCACCAGTGCGTCGGCTACGACCTCGACCCGCACGCCGTCGACGAACTGGCGGCTGAGGGGATGGTCGGCGCGCACTCGCTGGCCGACTTCGTCGCCGAGCTCGACGCGCCGCGCCACGTGTGGATCATGGTCCCCGCCGCCTACGTCGACACCACGATCGCCGGCTTGGTGCCGCTGCTCGAACGCGGCGACACGATCATCGACGGTGGCAACTCCTGGTACCGCGACGACATCCGCCGGGCCAAGCCGCTGGCCGCCGATCGCGGCATCGACTACGTCGACGTCGGCACCAGCGGCGGGACCCACGGCCTGGAGCGCGGCTACTGCCAGATGGTCGGGGGGCCCGACGACGCCATCGCGCGGCTCACCCCGATCTTCGACTCGCTCGCACCGGGTGTGGAGGGGGCCGAGCGCACGCCGGAGTTGCTCCGTCTCGGCGCCGAGCCGTCGACGGCGGAGCGCGGATGGCTGCACTGCGGCCAGAACGGCGCAGGGCACTTCGTCAAGATGGTCCACAACGGCATCGAGTACGGACTGATGGCCGCCTACGCGGAGGGCTTCAACATCCTCGCCACCGCCGACATCGGCGCAGAGGATCACCCCGTCGACGCCGAGACCGCGCCGCTTGCCGAGCCGCAGTACTACCAGTACCACCTCGACCTGGCGTCGATCGCCGAGGTGTGGCGGCGCGGGTCGGTCGTCGCCAGCTGGCTGCTCGACCTCACCGCGCAGGCCCTCGCCGTCGACCCGGAGCTCTCGATGTTCGAGGGCCGCGTCAGCGACTCCGGCGAGGGGCGCTGGACGATCACCGCCGCCGTCGACGAAGGCGTGCCGGCGCCGGTGCTCTCGGCCGCCCTGTACGCCCGGTTCGGCTCGAGAGGGCGGGCGCAGACGGCGGACAAGATCTTGTCGGCGATGCGCGCCGGCTTCGGCGGCCACACCGAGCAGAAGGAGACGAGTCGATGACGAGCGCGTTGGCGACGGGCAACCAACCACCCGCCGACTCACTCGTGATGTTCGGATCGACGGGCGACCTCGCCAAGCGCAAGCTGTTTCCGGCGCTGTACCACCTCGCCAAGGCGGGCCACCTCACCGTGCCCGTCGTCGGCGTCGCCCGCAGCGACTGGACCGACGACGACTTCAAGACCCACGCCAAGCAGTCGATCGAGCAGTACGTCGACCAACCCGAGGCCAAGGTGATCGACGACGTGCTCGGCCGGCTCGACCTCGTCCAGGGCGACTACTCGGCACCGACGACGTGGCAGGCCTTGGTCGACAAGCTCGACGAGTGCGGTTCGAAGACGGCCGTGTACTACATGGCCATCCCGCCGGACATGTTCCCGACGGTGGCCGAGGCCCTGGCCTCGGTCGGGCTCAACGAGCGCGGCCGGATCGTCGTGGAGAAGCCGTTCGGGCGCGACCTCGATTCGGCGCTCGAGCTGAACGAGGTGCTGCACTCGATCTTCCCGGAGGAGCGCATCTTCCGCATCGATCACTACCTCGGCAAGGAGGCAGTGGAGGACCTGCTCGTGTTCCGTTTCTCGAACATGGCGTTGGAGCCGATCTGGAACCGCAACTACGTGCGCAGCGTGCAGGTCACGATGGCCGAGACGATCGGCGTCGAAGGGCGTGGCGCGTTCTACGAGACGGTCGGCGCGACCCGGGACGTGTTGCAGAACCACGCCTTGCAGATCGTCACGCTGCTGGCGATGGAGCCGCCGGTCGGACCGGAGTCCTCGTTCCTGCAGGACGAGAAGGCCAAGGTGCTGGCGGCCATGGAGCCGATCGACCCCGAGTGCATGGTGCGCGGCCAGTACATCGGGTACCGGGAGGAGCCGGGGGTCGCGCCGGACTCGACGGTCGACACGTTCGTCGCCGTGCGGCTGCAGATCGACTCGTGGCGGTGGGCCGGCGTGCCGTGGTACGTCCGGGTCGGCAAGGCGCTCGCCGCCAACGTGTCCGAGGCGGTGATCGAGCTGCGTGAGCCGCCGCAACTGTTGTTCGACGAGGCCGGCGGCCCGCGCCCGAAGCGCAACCTGGTGCGCTTCCGCCTCGGCAAGCGCGACGGGGTGACCTTCACGCTGCAGGCCAAGACACCGGGACCGCACCTCGACAGCCAGGAGGTCGACGTCAGCGTCGACTTCGCCGCCGCGCTGGGGCAACGCCAGGACGCCTACGAGCGCCTCCTGCGCGACGCCATCGAGGGGTCGCCACGCCGGTTCGCCCGCCAGGACGTGGTCGAGCGCACGTGGACGATCGTGCAGCCCGTCCTCGACCACCCCGGCTCGATCTCGCCGTACTTCCGCGACACCTGGGGCCCCGCCGAGGCCGACAAGGTCCTCGACGGCGACGAGTGGTTCGAGCCGTCCTAGTGGCCTCGCTCGCTCTGCGAGCGTTCACCCTGTTCGGGTGTCATTGGTCGGAGAGGCTCTTGAAGGTGGAGGGTGGCCGGTCTCCCGACGCGACCGGGCGACGCGCCGACGAAATCTGGGCGCGAATCGTCTCATTGGGCGATCTGGGCGCGGATCGTCGCAGATCTGCGACGTATCGCGCCCAGTTCCCGTTTTGCAAAGTTTCGCGCCCAGTTTCCGTCTCGCAACGTTTCGCGCCCAGATGAGCGGGGTCGCGTCGCGGTGATCGATGCGCCCCCATTGCAAGAGCTTCTTCGACCGACGAGAGCCGGATCAAGGTGAGCGAACGGGGCACCATGCGCGCTCATCGCTCATCGCTCACCGCTCACCACATCGGGTCTTCAGGTCACCTTTGCGACGATGATCGCGACGTCGTCGCGCAACCCTGCGGGCCTGCGACGCAGCAGCTCCTCGCGCAGATCCTTGCCGATCTCCGACGGTGATCGGTCCCGGTGCTGGCACAGCCACGTGGCCAGCTCGGTGTCCGGCATCGCCTCGTCCTCCGGCGCGTCGGTCACGCCGTCGGTGTAGAACATCATCACGTCGTCGGGCAGCAGGCGGTGGCTCGACGTCGTCAGGTTCGGTGGGAACAACCCGAGCAGCGAACCGGGCAGGCCCAGCTCCTCGATCCCCCCGTCGGCGTGGCACACGAGCCCAGGTGGGTGGCCCCCCAGGCTGACGTCCAGCAGGAATCCCGGCGGTTCCGCCGACAGCATGGCGAACGCGACGGTGCAGAACGTGTCGAGCGGATGCTCCGCGACCGCCTCGTGCACCCATCGCAGCACTGCGTCGGGTCCGCGCAGGTGGGTGGCCGCGGCCCGCGCCGTGTGGCGGGCCGTGGCCGTGACCGCGGCGGCCTCCACGCCCTTGCCGCACACGTCGCCGATCAGCAAGCCCCACCGCCGCTCGTCGGTCGGGAACACGTCGTAGAAGTCGCCACCGAACAGTCCGTCGCTCGACTCCGGCCAGTGCTCGGCGTGCAGCTCCAGACCGTCGATCGACGGCAGCGACGCCGGCAGCAGGCTGGCCCGCAGGACGTCGGCGATCCGCCGCTGCTCGATCAACAGCTCGGTCAGCCGCTCGTTGGCCCGTTCCGCGGCGAGCTCGGCGGCTCGCTTGGCGCGCAGGTCGACGACGAACACCATCCACTCGAACGGCTCGAGGCTCAACGTCGCGCCGCCGATGAGGACGCGCACGCGCGAGCCGTCGCGGTGCAGGTACTCCTTCTCGAACGGCGCCATGCGGCCGGTGCGCCGCAGCTCCACGACGCCGACCTCGTCTCGCCCCGCCCACTCGGGAGGCGTCAGGGTGACGAAGCTGACCCCTTCCTCCGGGAGCGGGGCGAGACCGAGCAGGTCGAGGAAGGTCTGGTTGGCCTCCAGGATGCGGTCGTCGCGTCCGGCGGCGGTGCCGATCACCCCGACACCGGCGAGGGCGGCCAGCCGCGCTCGGCTGGCGTTCAGCCGCCCCGCCTGCTCGTCCGAGGACCGCCGGGCGCGCACCCGGGCCATCGCCGCACCGACCTGCTCCGTGAGCAGGTTGACGAAGCTCAGCTCGTCGTCGCTGAATCGCCTCGGGCGGGCAAACGACCAGCACGCCGCGCCGAGCACCTCGTGGCCCATCGCCACCGGGACGGCGAGCAACGCTCGTCCTTGGAACCCTGCGACGTCGGCGGTGCGCGGATACCGGGTCAGGATCTGGGCGTGGTCCTCGCAGACCACGGCCTGGCCCGATCGACAGGCATCGGAGGCCGGGGCGGCGACGGCGAGCGGGAACCGTCGCCAGCCCGCCAGCTGCGCGTCGTCGTGGCCGCGGGATGCGATCAGCTCGAGATCATCGTCGTCGACGGCGAAAAGGAGACCGGTCGAGGCCCCGAGCTCGGAACCTGCCACGTCGACGATCGCCGACCCGATCTGCGGGAGATCGTCGGCAGCGTTGAGCGCCGCCGCCACCCGGCTGGCCCGCCTCAGCCGGTTGGCGACCAACCGCTGCTGATCGAGCGCCTCGTGGTTCTCGATCGCCAGCGCGACGAGGCGGGCGATGATCGGCACCAGCGCGGCATCTTCGGCATCGAGCCGTCGACCGCTCCCGCCGTTGGCCACCGCCAGCACGCCGATCGTGCCGGCGCGTCCCGTCAATGGAGCGAGCACGGCGGAGCAGACGCCGAGAGCGCGCGCCGTCTGGGGGACGTCCGGCGGACCGAACGCCGCGGGGTGTCGATCGACGTCGAGCAGCAGCGGCCGGCCGCGCTGGAATACCAGCCGGACCGGGTGGTCGGCGACGTCCGGGACCACCGTGCCCTCGCGCTCCGACAGCGTCGCGGGACCGGAAGCGACGCGCCGCAACGTCCCGTCCTGGTCGGGCATGGCCACCTCGCAAGCGTCGCAATACTCCGGCACCAGCGCGGCGACCAGCGAGTGCAGCGCGTCCTTGATCGACGTGGCGGACCCCAGCTCCTCGGCCACCCGGCCGAGCAGCGTCGTCCGCGCATCGAGGGTCCGCCCGTTCATCGATCCACGATGGCAGCCGGCGACTGCTCCGCGCCAACGGGGGTCGGCGCGCGGTGCGGGATCACCACCACGGTGCCGTCGGCCTCGTGGTGGACGCGCACCACGACGCCGTAGTACTCGAACAGGATCTCCGCCTGCAGCACGTCCTGGGCGTGTCCGCGGGCGACGCATCGGCCCTGGTGCAGCAGCGTCAGCCGATCGGCGTACAGCCCGGCCAACGTGAGGTCGTGCATCGCCGACACGACCGTCAGGCCGCGCTCGTGACGCAGATGGGCGACGAGCTCGAGCGCCTGCTGCTGGTGGCCGATGTCGAGCGCGCTGGTCGGCTCGTCGAGCAGCAGGATCGGGGCCTCCTGGGCCAGCGCCCTGGCGATCACCAGCCGCTGGCGCTCGCCGCCGCTCAGCGTGCCGAGCCGTCGATCGGCGAACGGCCGCAGCTCCAGACGGTGGAGGACGGACGCCACCACATCGCGATCGTGGTGGTCGTCCGAACCGAAGTACCCGATGTACGGCGAGCGCCCCAGCAGCACGTAGTCGAAGCCCGACATGTCGTCGGGCAGGACCGGAGACTGCGGGACGTAGGCGACGAGCTGGGCCCGGCGCCGTCGGGAGCGGGCTGCCAGCGGCGTGCCGTCGACGAGCAGCTCGCCGGTCGCCTCGACCAGCCCGGCGACGGCCCGGACCAGCGACGACTTGCCAGCCCCGTTCGGTCCGATCAGGCCGAGCCACTCACCGGACCCGACGAGCTCGCTGAAGTCGGCGAGCGCCACCCGGCGGCCGTAGGCCACACCGACGCCGCGCAGCTCGAGGGCCGTCATCGATCGTTCACTCGCTCGAAGGCTCGCTCGCTCATCGGCGGGTCCGGGTGCGCAGCACGAAGATGAAGAACGGAGCGCCGAGGAAGGCGGTGACCACGCCGATCGGGGTCTCCGCCGGGTCGGTCAGGACCCGGCCGGGGATGTCGGCGAGCACGAGGAACGCTGCGCCGAACAGCATGGACAGGGGCAGCAACGTCCGGTACGACGAACCGGCGATGAGCCGCACGACGTGCGGCACGACGATCCCGACGAACGCGATCAGCCCACTCACCGACACTGCGGCCGCCGTGCCGAGGGTCGCCGCGATGACGACGATCAGCCGCACGCGGGTGACCGGGGCGCCGAGCGTCGAGGCCTCGTCCTCCCCGACGCGGAACAGATCGAGGTGGCGGCGGTGGAGCAGCAGCACGACGACGCACACCGCGGTGTACGGCAGGAGCAGGCGTACGTCCGACCACTTGGCCGTGTACAGCCGGCCGAGGATCCATGCGTAGACCTCACGGATGACCAGGAAGTTGCGCTGCAGGAGAAACGTCTGGATCGCCGTGGCCAGGGCGGCGACGGCGACGCCCGCCAGCACGAGCGTCACGCCATCGCGGGACCCGCCGAACGAGGCGCCGACGAAGTACGTGCAGGAGACGGTCACGAGGGCGAAGATGAACGCCGCCAGCGGCGCAGCGTCGAACGGCCAGCCGGCGGTGGCGGAGCGCAGCACGGTGAGGGCCAGCGTGGCGCCCAACCCGGCGCCGGCAGCCACACCCAACAGGAACGGGTCGACCAGCGGGTTGCGGAACACGCCCTGGTAGCTGGCGCCGGCGATCGACAGCGTGGCCCCGACCAATGCGCCGAGCAGGACGCGCGGCATGCGTACCTGCCACACGATGTTCCACTCGACGGCGCTGACCCCGCTGTCGACGGTCACGAACGGCAGCCGGTCGGTCAGCTCGAGCGGGATCCGCCACCACTCCGGACCCGCCGGCCCGATGACGATGCCAACGCCCACGGCCGCCACGACGGTGGCGATGGCGACCGCCATCCAGGACACGCGCCGCTGGCGCGTCACCGGCACGGTGGCCGGTGCCAGGGAGAGGGTGGTGTCAGCCACCGCCCGCCGGCTCGAACGCCGACTCGAGCGCGTCCGCCACGGTCTGGGCGAAGTCGACCACGCGCGGACCCCATCGCGAGGCGATGTCGTCGTCCAGCGCGATGACGTTGCCGTCGACGACGGCTCGCATGTCTGCCCAGCCGTCACGGGCGGCCACGGTCTCCAGGCTCTGCTGGCAGCACTTCGTGTCGGCAAGGAAGATCAGGTCGGGATCCTCGGAGATGACGAACTCGGCGTTGAGCTGCGGGAACCCGCCACTGTCGCCCTCGACCTGATCGGCGATGTTCTGCAAGCCGAACAGCGAGTACACCTCGCCGATGAACGTCGCCGACGTGACACTGAACAAGGTGTCGTCGAGCTCGTGGTAGAAGGTCAGCGGCACCTCGCTCGTTGGCACGGACTGGGCGATCTCCTGCAGGTCGGTCTGGATGTTGGCCACCAGCTCGGCCGCCTCGGCGACGTGACCGGTCAGCGCGCCGAGCTGTTCGAGCTGGGCGTAGGCGTCGCCGAAGGTCATCGCCGCCGGACCCTCCCAGACCTCGATGTCGAGCGACTCGAGCTGCTCGGTCAGGGCAGGATCACCGGACGTCACCACGAGGTCGGGCTCATACCCGGCGATCGCCTCCACGTTGGGCTCGAAGGCCGAGAGGTCGGTGAGCACCGCCTCGGCCTCGGCCGGGTAGTTCGACGTGCTGTCGACGGCGATGACCTGGTCACCGGCTCCGATGGCGAACACCATCTCGGTCGCCGTCGCCGACAGCGACACGATGCGCTGGGGCGTCGCGAGTTCGGTGCTGGCCGGCTCGGTCGTCTCCGGCCCGGCCGTCGTGGCGGCTGCCGCCGTGGTGGTCGCTGCGGCGGCGGATGTCACCACCGTGCTCTGCGCCGCCGGTTCGTCGTCGTCGCCGCAACCGGCGGCGAACAGGAAGGCGCCGACGAGCGCGCCGGCGATGTACGTGGTGGTCCTCTTCGCCACGGTTCCTCCATGAGTTCTGGAGGACAAGTGCCCGGCGCGTCTCCGCGAACCGCCCTTGCCTCGAGGGTCTGGTTGTCGCACCGCAGGGCCAGGCGACCGGACTCGTCCACGCGCCCCGGACATCGGGACGGTGGCTTCACCGTTGCGGGTCAGTGCCGGGCTCTCACCGGACTTCGCTGGGTCCTGCGACCGTCGGGCACGTTACCGGTCAGCGACCTCGTGCGTACACTCCGGCGCCGTGACCGACGAGGCGCCGACCGAGGACCCGCGTCCCGACGGGCTGCGCCGCGCCAAGTCGGTCGTGGTGTTGAACACCGGGCACGGCAAGGGCAAGAGCTCGGCAGCGTTCGGCGTGATGGTCCGGGGGGTCGCCTGCGGCTGGCGCGTCGCGGTCGTGCAGTTCGTCAAGAGCGGCAAGTGGCACGTCGGCGAGGAGAAGCTCGGTCGGGAGCTCGGCGTCGACTGGTTCGCCGTCGGTGACGGGTTCACCTGGGACTCGGAGGACTTGGCCAAGGACACGGCGCTGGCCCGCGCCGGGTGGGCCGACGCGGCCCGGCTGCTCGCCGCCGGCGAGCACCAGCTGGTGATCCTCGACGAGCTGACGTACCTGTGCACCTGGCGATGGCTCGACACGCCAGAGGTCGCCGCCGCCGTGCGCGATCGCCCCAAACACGTCAACGTTGTCATCACCGGTCGCGACGCGCCGCAGGAGCTGATCGACGTCGCCGACACGGCGACCGAGATGCGCGTCATCAAGCACGCCTACGACCGCGGCATCCGGGCGCTCCGCGGTGTCGACTACTAGCGGGCTGCTGCTGCTCCTCGGCGGAGCGAGGAGCGGCAAGAGCGCACTGGCCGTCGAACTGGGGCGACGCCACGACGGGCCGGTGACGTTCGTCGCCACGCTCGATCCGTTCGACGACGAGCTGACCGCGCGCGTCGGACGCCATCGCGCCGAGCGGCCGGACTGGCCGACGATCGAGGAACGACTCGACCTCGCCGCTGCGTTGCGCCGAGCGGACGGGCTCGTCATCGTCGACTGCCTGACGCTGTGGATCAACAACCTGCTGCAGCGCGGCGACACCGACGACGAGATCGAAGCGCTCGCGGTCGGTACTGCCTCGATGGCCGCCGAGCGATCCGAGCCGACGATCGTCGTCAGCAACGAGGTCGGCCTGAGCGTCCACCCCGAGACGCCGCTCGGCCGGCGCTACCGCGACGTGCTCGGGCGCGTCAACCAGCGCTGGGCGGCGCGGGCACAACGGTCGCTACTGCTGGTGGCTGGACGGGCCGTGCGCCTCGACGACCCGGCGGATGTGCTGCGGCCGTGAGCACATCGCTGCACCGGATGCTGGAAGGGTTGCCCTCGCCTGATCGGGCCGCTGCTGCGTCCGTCCACGATCGGGCGGCGCGCATCCTGAGACCGAGCGGCGCCCTGGCCTGGCTGGACGCTCTGGCGGAGTGGATCGCCGGGTGGCACCGCACGGAGCGGCCCCGGGTCGAGCGACCGGTGGGGCTGATCTTCGCCGGCGACCACGGCGTTGCCGCCGCCGAGTCCGTCAGCGCCTACCCGACCGAGGTGACGGCGGCGATGTTCGCCGCCTACCAGCAGGGCTGTTCGACGATCAGCTCCTTCGCCCGCCACGCCGGTGCCGAGGTCGAGGCGATCGACGTCGGCATCGGACGGCCGACCGGCGACATCCGTTACGAGGCGGCGCTGTCGGTGGAGCGCTTCGAGGAGATCATGGCGGTCGCCGTCGCCGCCGTCGGTCGGCTCGACGGGGACCTGTTGGTGATCGGTGAGATGGGCATCGGCAACACCACGCCATCGGCCGCGCTGGCGGCGGCGCTGGCCGGCGGGGAGACGGCCGCATGGGTGGGACGCGGGACCGGGGTCGACGACGCCGGACTCGCCCGCAAGCGCGTCGCGGTGCAGCAGGCCGTGCGGCGGATCGCCGGCGTGACCGACCCGATCGAGGTGCTGCGTGAGGTCGGCGGCGCAGAGTTGGCGGCGATCGCCGCGGCGGTGGTCGCGGCCCGTCATCGGTCGATGCCGGTCGTGCTCGACGGGTACGTGGTGACCGCCTCGGTGCTGCCACTTGTCATGATCGAGCCGACCGCGCTGGACCACTGCATCGTCGGTCACTGCTCGGCCGAGCCGGGCCATCGCAAACTGCTCGAGCGGCTCGGCAAGCGGCCGCTCCTCGACCTCGACATGCGCCTCGGCGAAGGCAGCGGCGCGATGGCCGCCGTCCCCCTCGTCGCCATGGCCTGCGCGGGCATCACTGAGGTCCCCACGTTCGACGAGTGGTTCCGTCCTAGTTGCCTCGATCGCTCCGAAGACTCCGCTCCTCAGCTGGGTCGGACACGGCCGACCTGAACCACACACCCACTGCGGATCGTGTCAATCGGCGAACGATTCGCGCCCAGATCGGCCGGGTCGCGTCGCACTGATCGGGCCCACCCCCACTTCAAGAGCTCTTCGACCGACGTGAGGCTGAACGAGGCGACGCCCGCGCACAACGCAGATCCCTCGGCCCGCACGAACTGCAAGCAGCCGGGGCGCCGATGGACACGATCCAACTCGACCCGTCAGAGGGTCACCTACAGTGCGCGGCCGTGGGGATCATCCCGAGTGCGTCGTACTCCGTCACCGTCCGCCTGGAGGTTCCGTCGGAGGGGCTGCCGCCGAGCTTGCTGACCTCGGCCGTGGAGGCCGTCGGTGGCATGGTCACCGCCTTCGACGTCACCGCCGCGCGCGGTGATGTGCTGCAGGTCGACCTGACCGTCGCTGCGCCTGATGCCGAGCACGAGGAGCTGATCACCGGCGCGCTCGCCGCCGTCGAGGGCGTCGTGGTCGGCAAGGTGTCGGATCGGGTCTTCCTCCTCCACCTCGGCGGCAAGATCGAGATCACCTCGAAGGTCCCGCTGAAGACCCGCGACGACCTCTCGATGGCCTACACGCCGGGAGTTGCCCGCGTCAGCATGGCCATCGCCAAGCGACCGGAGGACGCGCGGCGCCTGACGATCAAGCGCAACACCGTGGCCGTGCTGACCGACGGCTCGGCGGTGCTCGGCCTCGGCAACATCGGCCCCCTCGCCGCCCTGCCGGTGATGGAGGGCACGGCTGCGCTGTTCAAGCGCTTCGCCGGCATCGACGCCTTCCCGATCTGCCTCGACACCCAGGACACCGAGGAGATCATCCGCACCGCCCAGGTCATCTCGCCAGTGTTCGGCGGGATCAACCTGGAGGACATCGCTGCGCCACGCTGCTTCGAGATCGAGCGGCGGCTGCGCGACCTCCTCGACATCCCGGTGTTCCACGACGATCAGCACGGCACGGCGATCGTCGTGCTGGCCGCGTTGACGAACGCGCTGCGCGTCGTCGAGAAGGCGCTCTCCGACGTGCGCATCGTGCTGTCCGGAGCAGGCGCTGCCGGCAACGCCATCCTCCACCTCCTGCTCCTCGCCGGCGCCACCGACGTCGTCGTCGGCGACGTCCGGGGCATCGTCCACGCAGGTCGTGACGACCTCGACGAGTCGCTGGCGTGGATCGCCGATCGAACCAACCGGCGCGGCCTGACCGGGACGCTCGGCGCAGCCTGCGCGGGGGCCGACGTGTTCATCGGCGTGTCCGCAGCCGACGTGCTGACCGAGGCCGACGTGGCGTCCATGGCAGACGGCTCGATCGTGTTCGCCCTGGCCAACCCTGACCCGGAGATCGACCCGGTGCTGGCCCGCCGCCATGCCGCGGTGGTGGCCACCGGGCGCAGTGACTTCCCCAACCAGATCAACAACGTGCTCGCCTTCCCGGGAGTGTTCCGTGGGTTGCTCGACGCCCAGAGCACGTCGATCCCCGAGTCGGCGCTGCTCGCCGCCGCCCACGCGCTGGCCGACGTGGTGGCCGACGACGAGCGGCAGGCCAACTACATCATCCCGAGCGTGTTCCATCCGGACCTGTCGACGACCGTGGCCGCCGCCGTGAGCAAGGCCGTGGAGCGCGCCGGCGCCGATGCCTGAACGTCGCCCCGGCGGCTTCCTGGCCGCCGTGCAGTTCTTGACGCGCGTCCCGGTGCGGCTGCGTCGACCGCCGGACCTGGCGAGCGCCGTCGTATGGTTCCCCGTCGTCGGCGCGCTCGTCGGGGCACTGGCCGGCGCGATCGCGGCGGGGCTCGGCGCGGTGTCAGCCATTGCCGTCGGGGCCGCCGTCGGCGTGCTCGCCGGCGTGCTCGTGACGGGCGCGTTCCACGAGGACGGTCTGGCCGACCTGGCCGACGCGGTCGCCGGTGGATGGACCCGCCAACGTCGGCTGGAGATCCTCGACGACCCGCGGCACGGCACGTACGGCGTTGCCGCGCTGAGCGGCTCGATCGTCGTGCGCGTCGTAGCGGTCGCCTCGCTCGGCCCGGCCGCGGCCTTCGCCGGGCTGGTCGCCGCGCACGCGCTCGCCCGCGGAGCGGCCGTCGCCGCGATGGGCTGGGCGCCACTGGCGAGATCCGACGGTCTCGGCGCCGGCTACGCGGCGGCTGTCAACGGGCGACGCGCGATGGCCGGCGGCACGGTCGCGCTCGGGTTCGGCGCGCTGGCCACTGGGTGGTGGATCGGCCCGCTGGCCGTCGCCGCAGCCGTCCCCGCCGTGCTCGTCGTCATGGTCGCTCGACGCGCTCTCGGCGGCATCACGGGCGACGTGCTCGGCGCCGTCGAGCAGGTCGCCGAGTGCACCGTGCTCGTCGCCGTCACCGTCCTCGCTCGCCACCACCGCGTGTGGTGGACGTAAACCCCGACCACGGGGCGGCCGGGCGACGAGAATGCGGCAATGGCATCACGTCGCACGCGCCGCAGTTGGCAATGGTGGTGCCTTCCTCTTCGGCTTCCTGTCTCCCGCCTTCGCCCTCGTCGTGCTCTACGAGATCGTCCAGATCTGGCCGGCGGTGACGCCGACCACCACCACCATCGACGGCGGAGGTGGTGACGCAGCGACGGCGACCGCGACGGCGGCGGCGAACGCGGTGCCGTTCGGCTTCGGGATCACTTGGCGGCTGACCGCCGACCAAGCGTTCCTCGTCCTGGCTGGCATGGCCGGTCTGCTCGGCGCACTGTTGTACACGATGGGCGTGTACGCCCGGCGGCGCAGCAGCGGCCGGTTCCGGCACCAGGACGCCAACTGGTACTGGATCCGCTGCATCGTCGGAGCCGGCCTCTCGCTCGCGGTGTACACGCTCCTGCGGGCCGGGTTGTTCATGCCGGCGGCCAGGAGTCCGAGGACATCCCTCTCGTAGGTCGGGTTGACGAGGGTCGCCGACAGGATCAGATCGAACGGCTCGTCGACGGAGTCATCCGTGTCTCCACTGGAGATGAGTTGGCGCAGCTGATCGGCCAGCCGCTCCTGGAAGTACTCGTCGCCCTTCATCAGCGACTCCGGCCGCAATGACTTGCGGCCGGTGTGCGGGTCCTCGTAGCGCCGCGTTGGATCACGCGTCAGCAACTCGATGTCGCCGAGCTGCCCACAGCGGGAGCATTGACCGAAGTCGAACCCGTAGGCGCGGCTGGCGGCCAGCACGACGCCGTTGAGCCCACCGGCGCTGGCGCCCGTGATGACGTCGATCACCGCCCGCTCGAACCCGCCGATCGCCAGCAGTGCCTCGTAGAAGGGCGGCCCGCCGATGCGGGTCGAGAGATCGTCATCGACAGGTGGGGCGTGCGCCAGCCGGTCGAGCTCCTGCACGGCGCCGCCGATCCACACGGCGAGGCTCACGCCACCGCGCATGCTCAACGCGATGCGCAGCACGTCGCTCGGTTGACCGGCCATCGGCATGCTCCCCAGGTGTGTCGACGAGCGAGCCTAGGTTTGCGCCTCGCGCCGATCCGGGATTTTCAGCCCGGGTGGTCAGCGGGCGGCGAGGGTGGCGAGGCGGGTGATGCCCTCTTCGATGTCGGCGTCGCTGAGGGCGAAGGAGAACCTGGCGTAGCCGGGGGCACCGAACGCCTCGCCGGGGACGAAGGCGACCTTCGACTCCGACAGCACGTGGTCGGCCAGCTCGAGCGTCGTGAAGCACGTTCGCCCGCCGAGATCCCTCCCGAGCAGGCCCGAGACGTTCGGGAAGCAGTAGAATGCACCCTGCGGTTCGAGGCACCTGACCCCGTCGATGGCCGAGAGCATCGAGTGCATCAGCCGGCCCCGGCGCTCGAAGGCCGTGCGCATCTCCCCGACCGCTGCCAGATCGCCCGTGACGGCGGCCA
>JBPCJW010000223.1:0-13687 GCA_051004915.1 Ilumatobacteraceae bacterium | reverse complement strand
GTCGGTGAGGAAGGGTCCGGGCGACAGCGTGTTGACGCGCACCCGCGGGCCGTACTCGGCGGCGAGCGATCGTGACATCGCGTTGAGTGCCGCCTTGGCGCTGCCATACGGCACCACGTCGGGAAGCGGCATCAGTGAGCCCGATGACGTCACGTTGATGATCACGCCGCCGGCACCGTCGTACATCCGCTTGGCGACCTGCGAAGCGAGCCGGAAGGGACCCTTGAAGTTCAGCCCGACGACGCTGTCGAACAGAGCCTCGGTGACCTCGTGGCTGCGCATCGCCGGGCCCATGCCGGCGTTGTTGACGAGGATGTCGACCCGCCCAAACTCTTCGTAAGCGATCTCGATCAGGTGGTCGATCGAGTCCCACTTGGCAGCGTGCACCTCGACGGCCAGTGCCCGCCGGCCAAGCGCCCGGACCTCATCGGCGACGGCCTCGCAGTTGTCGAGCTTGCGACTGGCGACGACGCAGTCGGCCCCACGTTCGGCGAACGCCTTGACCATCTGGTAGCCGAGGCCACGGCTGCCGCCGGTGACCAGCGCCACCTTGCCGGTGAGGTCGAAGTACGGGTCGAGCCGTTCGGTCCTGGCATCAGTCATGGTCACCCTCCTGGATCGTTCGGGCGGGAGTGGTCGGTGGCGAGGAGGCGGTCGAGGAACCGCACGACGGCCCGAGATGATTCGTCGCGCCACGTCGCGACGGGGTCATCGATCGATGCGGATGACGCCTCGTCGCTGGCCCGACGGTCGACCATCGCGCCGAACTGGGCCCGCTGGGCGACGAGCAACGGCCGCGACGGCACGCCGGCGAGGTCGCACAGGACGACCTTGAGCAGCAGCTCGCCGCGCACGTCGCGGAAGTGTTCGACGGGTCGCGCCAGCCACCGGCGCAGCGCGGCACGGCCGCGTCGAGTCGGGGCGAGGATCGTCCGGTTGCCACCGGCTTTGCCCCGCTCCTCGCCACGCGTCGTGACGAGGTCGCGCTGGGCCAGTTGGTCGAGGGCGCGGTAGGTCAGCGAGCGGCTGAGCGACCAGACCCGCCCGACGTCGCCGGCGGGGGCCAGCCGCATGGAGACGTCGTACCCATGCGCCGGGTGCTCGGCGAGAATGCCGAGGCAGGCCCACTCGCCGAGCAGCAGGCGGTCATCGGCACGAGTCCGGGCCATCCAGCGACATCGTGCCAGGAGTGTCGCCTCACTTCCCGTCCCGTGTCCTCACCCGAGCCGTTAGTCGATGATCAACCATCCGGATCGGGCTGATAGTTTCGCACTGACTATGACGACGAAATCGATGCGGGCTACTCCCCGCATCCTGATCGCAGGCTTGGCAGCGCTGGCGTTCGTTGCCGCTTCGTGTGGCGACGACGAAAGTGGGGCGACGACCATCACCGCGCCGAACACCACAGCTCCCGGCTCCTCGACTGCAACCGGTTCCACGATGGAGCTCGGTTCCACGACGGACGACGTGTCCGGTCCCCTAACCGTCTTCGCTGCGGCGTCGCTGACCGCAGCGTTCGAGGACATCGGTGAGGAGTTCACGGCGGCCAACCCGGACGCCGAGGTCACGTTCAACTTCGCCGCATCGTCGGAACTGGTGACGCAGATCAACGAGGGTGCGCCGGCCGACGTCTACGCGTCGGCGGACCAGAACAACATGACGAAACTCGTCGATGCCGGCGGCAACGAAGGCGAACCTGAGTTGTTCGTGACGAACGTGCTGGAGATCGTCGTGCAGCCGGACAACCCGGAGGGCATCGCCGGTGTCGAGGACCTCGCCAACGAGGAGCTGATCGTCGTGACGTGCGCCGAAGAGGTGCCGTGTGGCACGTACGCTGCGGAGATCTTCGCCAACGCCGGTGTCACCGTGACCCCGAAGTCCTTCGAGGAGAACGTCAAGGCCGTGCTCAACAAGGTCGTGCTGGGCGAGGCCGACGCCGGGGTCGTCTACCGGACCGATGTCCTGTCGGCAGGCGCCGACGCCGAGGGCGTCGAGATCCCCGAGGACATCAACGTGATCGCCGAGTACCCGATCGTGGCGACGACAGCAGCCGAGAACCCCCAGGGGGCCGCTGCGTTCATCGAGTTCGTGCAGGGTGACGTCGGACAGGCGATCCTCGCCGCATACGGCTTCGCGGGACCGTGAGCCTCGCGGCGAGGCCGCGTCCAACAGTCCGGCGGCGACAGAACGATCGCCTGCCGTTTCCCGTCATGGCGCTGGCCGTGCTGGCCGTCGCCTTCTTCGCCCTCCCGTTCGTCGGGCTGCTGTGGCGCGTCCCGTGGGCCGCGTTGGGCGATGTGCTGACCGACGAGCCGGTGCGCACGGCGCTGTGGTTGTCGATCCGCACGTCGCTCATGGCCACCGCACTGTCGATGGTCCTCGGTGTGCCGCTGGCGTGGCTGCTGGCGCGAGTCGGGTTCCCCGGGCGCGGTGTGGTCCGAGCGCTGTGCACGCTGTCGATGGTTCTGCCCCCCGTGGTGGGTGGCGTCGCACTGTTCTTCTCGTTCGGCCGCCGCGGGCTGTTCGGCCAGTACCTTGACAGCTGGTTCGGGATCCGTCTCCCGTTCACCACGTGGGCGGTCGTGGTCGCCCAGACGTTCGTGGCGATGCCGTTCCTGGTGCTCACGGTGGAAGCATCGATCCGCCAGCTTGACCGCCGCTTCGAGGACGCCGCGCGGACGCTCGGGGCGAGCCGGTGGTACGTGTTCTCTCGTGTCACGCTGCCGTCGATCCGACCGGGGCTCATCGCCGGCGCAGTGCTGGCGTGGGCCCGCGCCCTCGGTGAGTTCGGCGCCACGATCACGTTCGCCGGCAACTTCCCCGGCACCACGCAGACGATGCCGCTGGCGACCTACCTCGCGCTGGAGACGGACCCGGAGGAGGCGCTGATCCTCAGCCTCGTGCTCATCGTCGTGTCGTTCGCAGTGCTGATCGGCCTGCGCGACCGCTGGCTCGGTGGTGCGGCCGCAGGAGCCGGATGAGCCTTGACGCGACGATCGCGTTGCGCCTCGGGCTCCTCGACCTCGACGTTCACCTGGACGTCGAGCGTGACGAACTGCTCGCCATCCTCGGGCCCAACGGTGCCGGCAAGTCGACCGTGCTGCGGGCCCTGGCCGGGCTGTTGCCGATCGACGGCGGGTGCATCGCCATCGACGGCGCGGTGGTCGACGATCCGGCCGCCGGCGTGTTCGTGCCGGCCGAAGCGCGCCCGATCGGGGTCGTGTTCCAGGACTACCTGCTGTTCCAGCACCTCAGCGTCGTCGAGAACGTGGCCTTTGGCCTGCGCGCCCGCGGCGTCGGGCGGGTGGAGGCCCGCCGTCGAGCCGCCGAGTGGTTGGGCCGTGTCGGGTTGAGAGAGTACGCGACCAGTCGACCGGGCGCGTTGTCAGGAGGCCAGGCCCAGCGCGTCGCACTTGCCCGGGCACTAGCGACAGACCCTCGGCTCCTGCTGCTCGACGAGCCGCTCGCTGCGCTGGACGCCGGGGCGCGCGCCGGGGTGCGACGGGATCTCCGCCACCACCTCCGGTCGTTTGACGGGATGCGGGTGATGGTCACCCACGACCCCGTCGACGCCTACGCGCTGGCCGATCGGGTGGCCGTGATGGATGGAGGGCGGATCGTCCAGCTCGGCTCGATCGCCGAGGTCACCGCCCATCCCCGCTCGCGCTACGTGGCCAGCCTGGTCGGCACGAACCTCGCGATGGGTGTGGTCGAGGGCAACACGTTGACGACGGGCAATGGTGGCCGGGTCGTCCTTGTCGACCCGACGCCCGGCCAGGCGTACGCGTTGATCCGGCCGCAGGCGATCGCGCTGCACCGGCGGTCATCTGGCGACGTCGACATCGGCAGCGCGCAGAATCGCTGGTCGGGCACGGTGACCGACATCGATCGCCTCGGCGACCGGGTGCGGGTCCACCTCGACGGCTCGCTGCCGCTGACCGCGGAGATCACCGCCGCCGCGCTCGAGGCGCTCGACCTGCGTCCGGGCGACCCCGTGCTGGCAACGGCCAAGGCCACCGACATCGAGTCCTACCCCGTCTGACCGCCCAGCCGGCCGATCAGCGCGATGAGCGATGAGTGGTCATGTGCCGCCCATCGCTCATCACGTCGGGAGGCCGGGTGGCGCGATGAGCGATGAGTGGTCATGTGCCGCACATCGCGCATCGCGTGGGGGTGGTCGCCACAGGACGGCGCTGGTCGTGACGAGGTGGCGGAGCAGGCCGTCGGCGGCGTCATGGGTGCGGTCGAAGTAGCGACGCCGGCGTCGCTCGCCCCATCGTCGGAGCCGGGCCGATCGCAGCCGCAGCTCGGTCACGTCGTCGGACCACCACGTGAGCTCGAGCGTGACCGAAGTGCGCGGGCGATGCGGGGAGCCGATGTGACCCGGCGCCCGCCAACTGGCGGCTTCATCAGAGCGAATCCCGGATGGTGTCGATGTCACGAAGGCCCCGTCGACGGTGAAGGTGCCGGCGGTGAGCGGTACCCGGACGCCCGCCGCCAGGTCCATCACTTCGGCCAGCGGCAGCCGGACGCACCTGGCGACGACCTCGGGGGTGGTCGGCGGGCAGACCGGGACGGAGAACCGTCGCCGCCGCAGGCTGAGCACGCCTCGGCATCGCACGAGACCATCGTCGTCCCGTTGCGGGATGTGTCAACCCCGGTCGCCGTTTCGTAGCTTCCCGTGCGTGTCGAGTCCGGCGCTGCGAGTGGTGCAGCTCAACATCGGATCGCTGCTCGAGGCAGGCTGGCCCGAACGGCGGCACGAGATCGTGGTGTGGTTCGACGAGCTGCGGCCGGACGTCGCCTGTCTGCAGGAGGTGTGGGAGGACGACAACACCTCGAACACGGCGGCGTGGATCGTGAAGCAGCTTCCCGAGTTGAGCTACCACTTCGCCTTCGGCGGTGCGCCGTTCGGCCCGTCGGTCTGGCCCGACCCCGCACTGCGCTTCGGCTCCGCCGTCCTCTCGCGCTGGCCGATCGACGAGTCGACGTACCACCGCCTGCCGATCGACGTCGACGATCCCGGCGACGGGTTCGTCGTCGACGTCCCGTGGGAGCTCCTCCACGTCCGCACCGCCGGGCTCGACGTGCTCTCGTGCCACCTCGCGCCGGCGCCGACCCACGGCCTGCACCGTCGCCGGCAGGTGCTGGCCATCGACGAGATCATCCGCGACGCACGCGGTGACCTCGATGCCGTCCCGCCGCTGGGGCGCCATCGCGAGGCGATGCCGATCATCCTGTGCGGCGACTTCAACGCCGAGCCCGACAGCGACGAGATCCGCTTCCTCTGCTCGCTCGCCCCGCTCGACGGCCGCACCGCCTTCTACCAGGACGCGTGGCGAGTGGCCGGCGACGGCCCCGGCTACACCCAGGACTGGCGTACCAACGCACTCGCCGACTCGATGAACCTGCATCGCAAGCGGATCGACTACGTGTTCGTCGGCGACCCGTTCCAGCGGCGAGGCGGCGCCGGACGCGTGCTCGACGTGTCGCTGGCGTTCCACGAGCCGAGGACCGGCGTCCACGCCAGCGATCACTCCGGCCTGTGCGTCGACGTCGTCTGGCCGCAGCGACCCGCGAGACCGGTGCCGCCGGTCAGTCCGACGTGAGGCGAAACCAGCGGTGGTCATGGGCCCGTAGCGGGATGCGTGCCCGGCCGTCGCGCGATTTGATTGGTCGGCCGGGTTGCAGCAGGTCGCGCAACTCGGTCGCGGCATGGTCGCCGAGTTCGATGCGCACCGACGCCGCCCGCTTGGCCAGGTTGTGTGCAGTGATCACGGACCGGCCCTGCCAATCGAAGCGCACCACGAGCACCGACGGCTCGCCGGTCTCGAGCACGGTACACTCGCCCCAGCCGACCTCCGGGAGCTCCTTGCGCAGCCGGATGATGCGCTCGAACCAGTTGAGCAACGATTCCGGCTCCGGCCGCTGTGACTCCACGTTCACGTCTGCCGGACGGAACCCGGCGACCGTCGGCAACGGGCGGCACAGCGCGTCGGGTGGGGCCGCCGAGAACCCGGCCGTCGGACCGGGCGACCACTGCATTGGCGTGCGCACGGCGAGGCGGCCATCGATGGCCAGGTTCTCGGCCATCCCAATCTCCTCGCCGTAGAACAGCGTTGGTGTGCCAGGCATCGAGAACATCAGGCTGTAGGCCATGCGCATCCGTCGCTGGTCGCCTCGGAGCATCGTCGGCAGGCGCCGGCGCAGGCCCCGGCCGTACAGCTGCATGTCGGGATCAGGGCCGAAGGCGGCGAACACCTCGCCCCGTTCGGCCTCGGTCAGCTTGTCCAGCGTCAGCTCGTCGTGGTTGCGCAGGAACGTCGCCCACGACCCCTCGTCCGGGATCGCCCGGCGTTGTCGCAGCGCTCGCTCGATCGGCTCGGCGTCGCCGCGGGCCATGGCGACGTACGTGGCCTGCATCAGCAGGAAGTCGAACAGCAGGTGCAGCTCGTCGCCATCCTCGTCGCCAAAGAACGCCCGCTGGTCGTCGGCCAGCAGGTTGACCTCACCGAGCAGGATCGCCTCGCCGCTGCGCCGCCCGAGGAACGCGCGCAGGTCGCGCAGGTAGTGGTGCGGGTCGAGCTCCATCCGTTCGGCGATGCCCTCCACCTCGAGCAGGAACGGGACGGCATCGACGCGAAAGCCCGACAGCCCCTGGGCCAGCCAGAAGCCGATCACCTTGCGGATCTCGTCACGCACGTCCGCCGAGGCGACGTTGAGGTCCGGTTGGTGGCGGTAGAAGCGGTGCAGGTAGTACTGCCCGGCCTCGGCATCCCAGGTCCACAGGCCACCCTGCTCGCCGGGGAACGTCTCGCCCGTCGGCCCTTCAGTGGGGATCTCGTCCTGCCACACGTAGAAGTCGCGGTAGCGCGAGCACGGGTTGCGCCGGGCAGCCTGGAACCAGCGGTGCTGATCGGAGGTGTGGTTGACGACGAGGTCGGCGATCACTCGCAGGCCACGATCCCGGGCCGTGCGCATGAACTCGGTGAAGTCGCCGAACGTGCCGAGGCGCGGATCGACGGCGTAGTGCTCGCTGATGTCGTAACCGTCGTCCAGGTCGGCCGTCGGGTAGAACGGCATCAGCCAGACGCAGGTGACCCCGAGCCCGGCCAGGTAGTCGATCTTCGACGTGAGCCCGCCGAAGTCGCCGATCCCGTCGCCGTCGGAGTCGCAGAAGGTCTGCACGTCGAGGCAGTAGACGACGGCGTTCTTCCACCACAGGTCGGCCGTCTCCGCCACGCTCACGTCGTGACCTCCCGCAGCGTCGGCACGACGTGCTCGCCGAAGATGTCGAGGAACGGCAGCTGGCTGCGCCCGACGTGGTGGATCCACACGCCGTCGAACCCCAGCGCGACCAGCTCCGTCAGCTGGTCTCGGTGCCAGGCCGGGTCGCCCGAGACGAGCACTCGGCCGCGCACGTCCTCGGGGCGGACGTTGGCGGCCACGACATCGAAGTGGGCGACCATCTCGAGGTCCCAGCACACGGGCGGGTCGAAGACGTTGGTCCGCCACTGGTCGTGGGCGATCGCCAGTGCCTCGTCGTCGGTCGGCGCCCACGACACGTGCACCTGGAGATAGGCCGGCTTGCCCTCGCCGCCGCCGGAGCGGAAGGCTTCGAGGACGCGCCGCAGGGCATCGTGCGGCTGGTTGACCGTGGCCAGACCTTCGGCCCACCCGCCGACCCACGCCGCCGTCTCCGCCGACACCGCAGCCCCGAACAGCGGTGGCGGGTTGACCGGCAGCGTCCACAGCTGGGCGCGGTCGACGACGATCTCGCCGTGGTGGGTGACCTCCTCGCCGGCGAACAGCGCCCGCAACACCTCGACGCACTCGCCCAAGCGGCGGGTGCGGCGCGCCTTGTCCGGCCAACCGCCTCCGGTGATGTGCTCGTTCGACGCCTCACCGGTGCCGAGGGCGATCCACAGCCGGCCGGGGAACATGTCCGCAAGGGTCGCTGCGGCCTGGGCGATGATCGCCGGGTGGTAGCGCTGCCCCGGTGCGTTGACCACGCCGAACGGCAGCGACGTGGTCGCCAACGCAGCGCCGAGCCACGACCAGGCGAAGCCGGACTCACCCTGACGGGCGCTCCACGGCGAGAAGTGGTCGGAGGACATGGCGGCATCGAAGCCGACCTCTTCCGCCCGGCGAGCGGCAAGCAGCAGGTCACCGGGACGCACCTGCTCGTGCGAGGCGTGCCAGCCGACGATCGTCACGGCGAGGGAGCGTGCCCGTCGAAGCGCCCGACGAATCGTGTTGTGTGAGGATGGCAATGCCGAGGAGGGTGGTCGACGCAACGAGGATCCCGATCTTGGCCTCGCCCTGCGCGGCAACGTCGCCGGGGAAGGCCAGCCCGGCGACGAAGATCGAGACGGTGAACCCGATGCCGGCCACGCGCCGATGCGACGATGCCAGCCCATGTGGCGCCCTGCGGTAGCTCGCCGACGCGCGTGCGCACCACGAGCCGGGTCGCCTACACCGGTACGGCGCGGACACCGAACCGCTGGGCGCCGACCACGAGCCGGAACAGTGACGCCGCCACGAGCAGCGGGATCTCGTGCAGACCGGCCGAGTAGGCGACGGCGATGATGAGGATCGCCCCGATGTCGTCGACGAGGATGACCCCGCCAGCGGTCTCCGTGCGCGGGAAGTCGAGCAGCGGCCGGAGCACGTCGGCGCCGCCCGGATCGCGCCGCCGCCACCGGGTCATCCTCGCAATGCAGGAGTGGGACTGAACCGAGGTCGGCTCAGCCTTCACCCCTGCGGTCGCCGACGGCGCTGGGCCTTGCGATACGAGGCGGCGGCGGCGGCCGGATCGTCGCCGAAGCCGACCCCGAGGGTGACGCACAGCGGGCCGAGAGGATCGTCGGTCTGGGTGACGAGGAAGCCCTGCTGCTCGAGCGTGACCACGCCGTGCGCAGAGGCCCACAGCTGGAAGGCCATCTCGGTCGCGCCACGATCCTCGAACCGACCACCGTCGATGCACCGCTGCACGGCATCGACGAGCATGAGGAAGGTCGCGTAGCCGTGCACCGCATCTTCTGGGGACTGGCGGTACTCGGGGACCGGCGAGCTGCCGAACATCACGGCGTACAGGTGCGGGTTGGCCGTGGCGTTGGCTCGATAGGCGATCGCCTGCTGGCCGAGGTCGGCCACGGGGTCATCGGTCGGACGGATCTCGCCGAGCCAGCGGCCGAGCCGTTCGAAGCCTTCCCAGACGATGGCCCTGACCAGCTGTTCCTTGCCGCCGAAGTGCGTGTACACGCCCATCGTGGACGTTCCGGCTTCCGCCGTCACGCGGCGGGTGGTCAGGGCGGCCGGCCCCTCCTCAGCGAGGAGGCGGGCGGCTGTCTCGAGCAGGGATTCGCGGGCACCCGGCTCGGCGACTCGGGGGCTCATCGACGGTGAGTCTAGATACCAACGTTATGGGTCGTGACGCCAATCACCTTGACAGGTCGGCATACCAGCGTTATGAATTGCGTGAAGAAGCTCCAGACGTGATTCGAGGAGGAACGCCATGTCGACGACAGAACAGGCCACCAACCGTTACCTGAGTGGCAACTACGCACCGGTCGAGGAAGAGGTGACGGCCTTCAACCTGCCGGTCACGGGCCGCATCCCCGAGACACTGGACGGCCGCTACCTGCGCATCGGGCCGAACCCGATCGCCCCGCCCGACCCCGTCACCTACCACTGGTTCACGGGCGATGGCATGGCCCACGGCGTCCGCCTGCACGACGGCAAGGCCGAGTGGTACCGCAACAGGTTCATCCGCTCAGCCCACGTCAGCGAGGCGCTCGGCGAGGACCCCGCTCCCGGTCCTCGCCACGGCGGGTTCGACGGCGCCAACACCAACATCATCGGGCTGGCCGGGCGGACCTGGGCGATCGTCGAGGCCGGCTCCCATCCGGTGGAGTTGGACGACGAGCTGATGACCGTCGCCCACAGCGACTTCGACAGCACCCTGCTGCATGGCTTCACTGCCCACCCGAAGGTCGATCCGGTGACCGGCGAGCTGCACGCCGCGGCGTACTACTGGGAGCTGCCCTACGTCGAGTACCTCGTCGTTGGCATCGACGGCCGGGTCAACCGCGTCGAGCAGATCCCGGTCAAGGGCTCGCCGATGATGCACGACATGTCGTTGACCCAGGACCACGCCGTGTTCTACGACCTGCCGGTCACGTTCAACCTCGAACAGGCGATGAGTGGGGCGCGCTTCCCGTACCGCTGGGACGAGGACTACGGCGCCCGGATCGGGGTCATGCCGCGGGCCGGGACCGGGGCGGACACGCGGTGGTTCGAGATCGAGCCGTGCTACGTGTACCACCCGCTGAACGCCTACGACGACGGCGAGCAGGTCGTCCTCGACGTGGTCCGCCACCCGCGCATGTTCGCCACCGACCACAACGGGCCGAACGAGGGCGCGCCGTCCCTCTGGCGGTTCACCGTCGACCTCGCCGCCGGTGCCGTCAAGGAGGAGCAGCTGTCCGAGCTGGCCGAGGAGTTCCCCCGGGTGGACGAGCGAGTGGTGTCGCAGCGGCACCGCTTCGGGTACGGCGCCTCGCTGTCCGTCGGCGACCAGGTGGGGTTCGATGGCAGTCAACTGCTCAAGCACGACCTCGACAAGGGGACCGTGGAGGCCCACGACTTCGGGGCGGGGCGGGCGACGGGTGAGGCCGTGTTCGTGCCGTCGTCACCCGGCGCCGCGGAGGACGATGGGTGGCTGATGTCGTTCGTCTACGACGCGCCGAGCGACTCCAGCGACCTCGTGATCGTCGCCGCGCAGGACATCGCCGGCGAGCCAGTGGCGACCATCCGGCTGCCGCAGCGCGTGCCCTTCGGCTTCCACGGCAACTGGGTGCCGAGCCACTGAGGACCTGCGCGCTTCTGGGCGCGAATCGTTGCAGATCTGCGACGGTTCGCGCCCAGATCCCGATTTGCAACGTTTCGCGCCCAGTTCCGCCGGGTCGCGTCGGGCGGACGTTGGCAACGCACCCGGCCCAGCGAGCGGAGCCAGCCGCTTACCACACGGTGAGTGGCTCGCCTCGCTCGCTGAGCGCCAGGATGGGTGGATGCGACGAACGCTGTTCGACGACGTCCACGACCAGTTCCGTTCGTCGGTCGGGGCGTTCCTCGACCGAGAAGCGGTTCCCCATCGCCAACGATGGGAGGACGAGGGCATCGTCGATCGGTCGTTGTTCGCCGCCGCCGGGTCGAACGGGTTCCTGGGAATGGAGGTCCCGGAGAAGTACGGCGGTGGTGGCGTTCGTGACTTCCGGTTCAACGTCGTGCTGGCCGAGGAGATCCAGCGGGTCGGCCTGAACGCCGCCGGCCTCGGGCTGACGTTGCACAACGACATCTGCCTGCCGTACTTCCTGCACCTCACGGACGACGACCAGAAGCAGCGCTGGCTGCCGGGGATCTGCGGCGGCGAGCTGATCACGGCAGTGGCGATGACCGAGCCGGCGATCGGCTCGGACCTCGCGTCGATGACGACGACGGCGATCCGCGATGGCGACCACTACGTCGTCAACGGGTCGAAGACGTTCATCACCAACGGGATCAACGCCGACCTCGTCGTCACCGCCGTGAAGACGGACCCGAGCCAACGCCATCGCGGCATGTCGCTGCTGGTGCTGGAGCGGGGGATGGAGGGCTTCGAGCGGGGCCGCAACCTCGACAAGATCGGCATGCACTCCCAGGACACCGCGGAGCTGTTCTTCACCGACGTCAGGGTGCCCGTGGCCAACCGTCTCGGCGACGAGGGGCAGGGGTTCGTGTCCCTCGTCACCAACCTGCCCCAGGAGCGTCTGTCGATCGCCGTCACCGGCGTGGCGGCCGCGCGGGCCGCGTACGAGGCGAGCCTCGCCTACGCCAAGGAGCGCACGGCGTTCGGGCAGCCGATCGGCACGTTCCAGCACAACCGGTTCGTGCTGGCGGAGATGGCCACGGAGATCGAGATCGCAGAGACGTTCGTCGACCGATGCGTGCTGGCCCTCAACGACGGCGAGCTGACGGCCGACGAGGCGGCGATGGCGAAGTGGTGGTGCACCGAGCTGCAGGGCAGGGTGACCGATGCCGGCGTGCAACTGCACGGCGGCTACGGCTACATGACCGAGTACCCGATCGCACGCGCCTTCGCCGACGCCAGGATCACGCGCATCTACGGCGGGACGACCGAGATCATGAAGGAGATCATCGGCCGTTCTCTCGGCCTCTGAGTTCGCACTGAACCTGCACCTGCTGCGCACGACGCAGTTTTCTGGCACTTCGGCAGCACTCTGCGGCTGAGGGGCCAGCCCTGGGCCGGTGGCGGGTGTGGCGAGGCTTCGTAGGTTCACGACCCCCGGGGCGCGGCGGATGGACCCGACATGAGGCCGAACACCAGACATCCAGGACGACGGCCTCGACGGCACTGGCGCGCGGTGGTCGTGACGGCAGGCGTGGCTGCCGTCCTCGTGCCGAGTGTCGCCAGCGGCCGGTCTCCGGCCCCGCCCGAGCCGCCGGCCGCGACATCGCCGCCCACCACGTCGCCTCAGCCGTCCGCCGAAGCTGCACCGCTGTCGACGGTGTTGCAGACGGTGGTGCGCGGAGACGTCGTGCTCGCCGGCAACTCGAACCGTGCCGCGAATGGCGCCCACGTCGACATCGACGGTGACGTCGACACGCTCTGCGTCGCAGCTGGGGCGGGCTCGAGATGCGCCGACAACTCCAGCTCGGCGCTCGTCGACCTGCCACCCGGCGCATCAGTGGTCGCCGCTCGGCTGTACGTCGCGACGACGGCAGGGGAGCCGGGCGGTCCACTCCGGGTGCGGGTGGCCGGACCGGGCGTCGGCTTCGCGTACGCCGAGCTCGGCACCGACTCGGCTGGTGCGCCGCTCGTCGCGGATCTCACCGCAGGCGCCAGGCGTCAGACCATCTGGAACGTGACGGATCTCGTGCGCCAACACGGCGGCGGTGACTACGCCGTGGCCGACATCGTCAGCGCGCGAGCCGGTCGGGTGCCGCCGCACGCGTCGTGGAGCATCGTCGTCGTCTACGACCTCGCCCCGGGCATCGACATCGGTCAGCTTCCCCCCGAGGTGCACACCCGGTTCGCGCGCCGCGCCGTGTCATGGCGCGACGGGTTGGCTGTCACGGCGGACCTTCCGGTCGAGGTCGAGGTCGGCGGGTTCACCATCCCATGGATCGCCCGGTGTTCGCCAAGACCCTGCACGTCGTCACCCATCACGGTGTCAGCCGTACCGAGAGCGTGTCCTTCGCAGGCGGCCCGCTCGGCAACAACGCCACGCCGGGAGACGTCCCGGCAGCGGCCGGCGTCGTCATCGGCGCCGATCCGGTGTGCAACTCGACGGTCGGGGTCCTCAACGGTTCGACTTGCGCGCTCGGGACGGCGGTGACCACGAACGTGCCGAGCTCGGCCGCTGCGCAGTCGATCGTCGGCGCAGCCGCCGACATCGACGTGATCCGCGTCCCCGACCGGTACTTGCTGCCGGGCGCCACGTCGGCCGTGGTGTCTGTCGCCGCCGACAGCGAGGTCGCCGTGGGTGTGCTGGCGGTTTCGGTCGACCAACCCGAGGTGGCGCCGTGAGGCGACTCGCGATCGCCAGTGCGATGGCGTTGGTCGTGCCCGTGCTGGCCTGGCGGGTGGTGGGGGCCGAGCCGCCGGTTGCGCCGGTGGAGTGCG
>JBPCJW010000222.1:0-16816 GCA_051004915.1 Ilumatobacteraceae bacterium | reverse complement strand
CCCTCTCCCCCCCCCCCCCCCCCCCCCTCCCCCCCCCCTCCCCCCCCCCCCCCCCCCCCCCCCCCCCCCCCCCCAGTTCCAGGGCAGTTTCCGTTCGTGAGGTCGAGCGACACCCAGGAAGGGTATGGACTTCACGTCACTGCGCATGTACGCCGAGGATCACCACGGTCTCGTCAGTCTCTCGGCCGCCCTGCAGCGCGGGCTGGGCCGCGCCACGTGGTTCAGAGCGCTGCAGGACGGGAGGTTGACGCTCGTCCACCGGGGCGTTGCCCGGCTGCCGGGGGCGCCGACGACCCGTGAACAAGCCATCGCCGCGGCCGTACTGGCGACGGGTCCCGGGTCGCTGGCTTCGCACCGCTCGGCCGCCCACCTGTGGGGCATCGCACGGCCTGATGACGACCCGGTCGAGGTCATCGTCACGAGGCGCAACCGCAGTCCAGACATCGACGGCGTGATCGTCCACCGCCCGCGTGATCAGAGGGACCTCAAGCCGACATTGAAGGCTCGGATCCCAGCGACCAATGTGCTGCGGTTGCTCTGCGACCTGGGCGCCGTCGACCCGGCAACGGTGCCGGCCGCTGTCGGACATGTCGTCACCGCCCGGCTCGCCTCGCCTGTCGCACTGCGGGCGGCGATCGACCGGCACTCACGCCGCCATGGCACGCCGGCGTTCCGGACGGCGTTGGAAGAGTGGGTGATCGACGGCAAGCCCGTCGACAGCGTGCTCGAGCCCGCGATGCGCCGGCTGTTCGAGATCCACCGGTTGCCCCCGTACGAGTTTCACGCTCGGATCGCCGGGTTCGAGGTGGACTTCTGGATCGTCGGCACGCCGATCGTCCTCGAGTGCGACGGCTGGGAGTTCCACGCCAAATCCCGAGCGCAGCAGGACGCCGACGCAGCCCGGGACGCGCACCTCGCCGAACACGGGGTTCTGTCGCTGCGTTTCACCTACCACCAGATCGTGCGCCGCCCCGCCGAGCAGGCACGTCGGATCGCGGCGATCGTTCGACGATGGGCGCCGCACCTCGAACTGGGCGCGGATCGTCGCAGATCTGCGACGGATCGCGCCCAGATGAGTGAATGAGACGATTCGCGCCCAGATGGGGTCGGCGCGACGGGTCAGCCGGGCTCGGTCGTGGGGGGCTCGGCGGACGGGGGCGGGAGGACGTCGATGACGCTGTTGCGGATGAACAACGCCATCTCGGCCTGCCCGGTCGCCGTGAGGTGGATGCGGTCGCTCGTGAACCACGCGTCCTTGGCGGCGCCGGAGCTGTGGGCGTTCCAGTCGGGAACCTGCAGCCGGCCACTCCACCGGCCTGCGGCTGCCGCGAAGAGCGCCGCGTTGTTGGCGGTCGCCCCGCTGGCATAGGTGCTGCGCGTCGAGACGGTCGGCCAGATCACCGTGTCGACGCCCTTGGCGACGAGGACCTGCATCACCCGGTCGAGCTTGGTCGCGAACCCGGACAGGTCGTTGATGCCGAGCTCGACGACAACCAGCTCCGTGCCGACCGGGACGGCCTGGGCTGCGGCGAGGCCGGTGCTCACGCACCCCGGATCGGCCGTGCAGCGAGCCCCGACGGCGTCGTAGCGAGCCGCCGCGAACACGCCGTCAAGCAGGGCCGGCAGCTCATCGGTGTCGCTCTGCGTCATGCTCACGCCGAGGGAGTCGCCGATGAAGGCGAAGGGGAAGTCCATCGACCGGTCGCGGGTCACGCCCTCCACCACAAACGTCGATGAGGGCAGCGCGTAGGCCGCGTCCAGGGTGGCAGCGGACACTTCGGTCGTGCGCGAGGTGTCCGTCAGCAACACCCGGTCGCCCTCGTTGAAGGCCTCGCGCAACGACTCCAACCCGAAACGGACCTCGACCAGATCGGCGTCGATGACTCGCGTCCACCGGCTGTCGATCCCGGCGACGACGAGGGCGACGACCTCATCGGTCGGGCGCGGCTCCGATGGCGGCGGTGGCGGCGGCCCGCAGGCCGGCTCGCACGACGGCACGAGGGCAGCAGCGAGCGCTGCGGTCACCCCCAGGGCTCGGACGAACACCGCGGGAATGTACCGCCCGGCGCCGGCGGGTCCGTCACTTCGGCGGCATGCGGATGCCGCCGTCGACCCGGATCGTCTCGGCGTTGAGGTAGCTGTTCGTCACGCACTCCATCACGACAGAGGCCAGTTCCTCCGGCGAGCCGAGGCGCTGCGGGAACAGCACGCCTTTCTGCAGGTTGGCCTTGAAGGCCTCGCTGTTGTCGCCCTCGCCGTAGATCGGGGTGTCGATCAGCCCGGGAGCGACCGTGTTGACGCGGACGCCGATCGCCGCCAGGTCGCGTGCGATCGGCAACGTCATGCCGACGATGCCGCCCTTCGACGCCGAGTAGCTGGCCTGGCCGATCTGACCGTCGAACGCGGCGACGGAGGCGATGTTGACGATCGCGCCCCGCTCACCCGACTCCAGCGGCTCGGTGGTGCTCATCGCCGTGGCGGCGATGCGGATGCAGTCGAAGGTGCCGATCAGGTTGATCGCGATGACGCGCTTGAAGGCGTCGAGGTTGGCCGCCGAGTCGTACAAACCGTCCTTGCCGACCGTCCGCTGCGCCCAACCGATGCCAGCGGAGTTGACGAGCACCCGTACCGGACCGATCGACTTGGCCATCTCCGTGGCGTTCTTGATGTCGTCGGTCTTCGTGACGTCGACCTTGGCGAACGCGCCACCCAGTTCATCGGCCAGCGCCGTGCCCTTGTCCTCCTGCAGGTCGGCGATGACGACCGTGGCGCCCCGCTCGGCGAGCAGGCGGGCGGCCGCTGCGCCGATCCCGGAAGCCCCACCCGTGACGATCGCGCTGGCCCCACTGATGTCCATGGCGCCGGACGTTACGCAACCCCGTTCGGTCCGCACCAACCCCACCGCCGCTCCACGACCGGGCAGCCGGCGGAATCGGCCGGATCGGACCGATCCTGACGTCCCAGGTCGACCGGTACGCTCGCTCCCTCGTGAACGACGACGAGGCGCCAACGCCGTCACGGTCGACGCGCGCCGTCACCGCCGGACGGCGCCACCAGGGCAGCAGCCTCAACGTGCCGCTGTGGGCCACGAGCACGTGGCAGACCGAGGGCCTCGACGACACCCGCCAGCGAGCGACCGGCATGCGGCCGAACGACTTCTACAGCCGGTACGCCAACCCGACGGTCCGGGCGTTCGAGGACGCCATCGCCGATCTGGAGGGGGCAGAGGACGCCCTTGCCTTCGGGTCCGGGATGGGTGCCATCGCCTCCGTCGTCCTTGCGCTCTGCTCGGCCGGCGACCACATCGTGATCCAGCGCCAGATCTACGCCGGCACGATCGCTCTGGTGCAGGGCCCGTGCGGGCGCCTCGGCATCGAGCACACCGTCGTCGACGGCACGCAGCCGGGTGCCTTCGCCGCCGCAGTGCGTCCGGGCCGCACGATGCTCGTCATCGCCGAGAGCCCGTCCAACCCGCGCCTCGACCTCGTCGACCTCGACGACCTGGGAGCGGTGACGGGACCCTTCACGCTGCTCGATTCCACGTTCGCCACGCCGATCGGGCAGCAGCCGATCCGCTACGGCGTCGACCTCGTGGTGCACTCAGCGACGAAGGGGATCTCCGGCCACAACGACGCGACGCTGGGCGTCGTTGCCGGCGAGCGTGAACTGCTCGACGCGATTTGGGCGTACTCCGTGCTGCACGGGGCGAGCGCGTCGCCCTACGACGCCCTCAACGGGCTGCGCGGCCTGCGCACCCTGGCCGTACGGCAGCGATACCAGGCCGACGTGGCGCGGCGCGTGGCCGAGGCGCTGACCGACCATCCCGGGGTCGCCGCCGTCCACTACCCTGGCTTGCCGGACCATCCGCAGCACGACCTGGCGAAGCGCCAGCTGACCTGCCTGCCCACCGTCTTGGCGGTCGACCTCGCCGGCGGTCTCGCCGCCGCCCAGAGCATGCTCGACACGATGCGCCTGGCTCGTCCGGCCACATCTCTCGGCGGGCCTGAGACGCTGGTGTGCCACTCGGCGTCGAGCACCCACGTAGCACTGTCACCGCAGGAGCAGGCGATGATCGGCATCACGCCGGGCCTGGTGCGCATCTCGATCGGGCTGGAAGACCCCGACGACGTGCTCGCCGATCTCGAGCGCGCCATCCCGAGCTGACCGCCCGACCACGCCACGCCCCCGCGGCCGATCGCCGCGATGAGCGATGAGTGGTCCGACGACGCAGATCGCTCATCGCGCTGGCCGGACTGGCGGGCGCCGCGACGCGACGGTCAGGACGTGACGGTCAGGGCAGGTCTGGTGCAGGTGGCGCAGCCGGAGCAGCGCCGGCGTGCCCGCCGAACCCGAAGGTCTGGATCTGGCCGACGGCGATGGTCGTGCCCGGCCGGAGGTTGCCCGGCGGCGGCGCGCACCCGTCCGGGACGCACTGGGCCAGGAACATCATCGGCAGCGCCAGCAGGCTGAACGTCCGGTGTCGCATTGGAGCTCCGATTCGGTTGGCCGCCCACGGTCACCCGGACCGTCACGCTGGTCTCGTCAGCTCGACAACCCCACCGGATGTCGATGACGAACACGTGAGAGTGGCCGACCGGTCTCGGCTGGCCCGACGAGGTCAGCGCACGATCGCGGCCACCGCCAGCTGGTCGACGAGGTCGTTCATCGGGTCGCCGCTGTGGCCCTTGACCCACCGCAGCCGCACGTCGTGGGCCAGCACCAGCTCGATCAGCGGCTGCCACAGGTCGACGTTGGCGACCGGCTTGCGTTGGGCGTTGCGCCAGCCATTCGCCTGCCAGCGGGCGTACCACTTGTCGCGGAAGCAGTTGACGACGTACGTCGAGTCCGACACGACCTCGATCGGCGCGTCGGCGCCCAGCGCGCGCACCGCCTCGAGCACCGCCGCGATCTCCATCCGCTGGTTGGTCGTCGCCCGCTCACCCCCGGCACCCGACGGGTTGCCGTCGGGCGACACGGCCCACGCCCACCCGCCCGGGCCCGGGTTCCCCGAGCAGGCGCCATCCGTGTACACGATGATCGGGGGCGCCACGACGGCGCACCGTAGTTGTGCCGATCGGGTGCGGGTCCGGGACACCGGTGGAAGACTGGTCATCATGATCTTCGACGGGTATGTCCACCAGATCCCGGACACGGACCGGGAGCAGACCCGGGAGTGGCTCGACTCGCTCGACGCCGTCGTCGACACGCAGGGCAAGACGAGAGCCCGGTTCCTGCTCACCAAGCTGCTCGAACGGGCGCAGGAGACACAGGTCAGCTTCCCGGCGACCGTCTCCACGCCGTACGTCAACTCGATCCCTCGCGAGCACGAACCGTGGTTCCCTGGCGACGAGCACATCGAACGGCGGATCCGCGCCTTCGTCCGCTGGAACGCGGCGATGATGGTCGTCAAGGCCAACAAGCACGCCGACGGGATCGGCGGCCACCTGTCGACGTTCGCCAGCTCCGCAAGCCTCTACGAGATCGGCTTCAACCACTTCTTCCGAGGCAAGGACGACGGCAACGCCGGCGACGCCGTGTACTTCCAGGGTCACGCCGCGCCCGGCATCTACGCACGGGCGTTCATGGAGGGCCGCCTCACCGCCGATGACCTCGACCACTTCCGCCGGGAGATCGGGCGACCCGGCCGTGGGCTGTCGAGCTACCCGCACCCCCGCCTGATGCCGGAGTTCTGGGAGTACCCGACGGTGAGCATGGGCCTCGGGCCGATCTGCGCCCTGTACCACGCCCGCTTCAACCGCTACCTCCTCAACCGCCAGCTCGACGACACCAGCCAGACGCGCATCTGGTGCTTCATCGGCGACGGCGAGATCGACGAGCCCGAGTCGCTCGGCGCCATCTCCCTCGCGCCGCGCGAGCAGCTCGACAACCTCGTCTTCGTCGTCCACTGCAACCTGCAACGCCTCGACGGGCCAGTGCGCGGCAACGGCAAGGTGATCCAGGAGCTGGAGGCGATCTTCCGCGGTGCCGGCTGGAACGTGATCAAGGTCATCTGGGGTTCACGCTGGGACGAGCTGCTCGCGCAGGACAAGGACGGCGTGTTGGTCAACCAGATGAACACAACGGTCGACGGTCAGTTCCAGCGCTACTCCGTCGAGAGCGGCGAGTACATCCGCGACAACTTCTTCGGGCCGGACCCGCGGCTGCGCAAGATGGTCGCCGGCCTGACGGACGACGAACTGCGCACCCTGCCCCGCGGCGGGCACGACTACCGCAAGCTGTACGCCGCGTACAAGGCGGCGACGGAGAACCTCGGGTCGGGCGCGCCGACCGTCATCCTGGCCAAGACCGTCAAGGGGTGGACGCTCGGCGAGGGCTTCGAGGGGCGCAACTCGACGCACCAGATCAAGAAGATGACCAAGCAGCAGCTCGTCGCCCTGCGCGACCGGCTGTACCTGCATGACGAGATCCCCGAGGACTCGATCCATGCCGACGATCCGCCGTATTACATCCCACCGGAAGACTCCGTCGAGTACCAGTACATGATGGAGCGGCGGCGGGCGCTCGGAGGCTCGCTCCCCAAGCGCACGACGCGGGCCAAAAAGCCCATCGAGCTCCCTGGCGACAAGCCGTTCGCCGAGCTGCGCAGCGGCTCGGGCAAGCAGGAGGTCTCTACGACGATGGGCTTCACGCGGCTGCTGCGCAACCTGGCCCGCGACAAGAACATCGGTCCTCGCGTCGTGCCGATCATCCCCGACGAGGCGCGCACGTTCGGCATGGACGCCCTGTTCCGCGAGCTGAAGATCTACGCCGCGCTCGGTTCCAAGTACGAGCCTGTCGATCACGACCTGCTGCTCAGCTACAGCGAGTCGAGCAAGGGCCAGATCCTCGAGGAGGGCATCAGCGAGGCCGGTTCGATGGCCAGCTTCATCGCCGCCGGCACGAGCTACGCCCATCGCGGCGTGCCGATGGTGCCCTTCTACACCTTCTACTCGATGTTCGGCTTCCAGCGCGTCGGCGACCTGATCTGGCAGGCGGCCGACGCCCGAGCGAGAGGCTTCCTGCTTGGTGCCACCGCCGGCCGCACGACGCTGCTCGGCGAGGGGCTGCAGCACCAGGACGGCCACAGCCTGGTGCTCGCCAGCACCGTGCCGGCCGTGCAGGCGTACGACCCTGCCTTCGCCTACGAGGTGGCGGCGATCGTCCAGGCCGGCCTGCAGCGGATGTTCGGGCCGGACACCCCACCGGACGAGCGCGACGTCTTCTACTACCTCACGCTGTACAACGAGAACTACGTCATGCCGCCGATGCCGAAGGGCGACGTCGCGGCGATCTCGGCGGGGGTCGTCGAGGGGCTCTATCGGTGGCAGGACGCCCCGGACGGTCCGACCCACCGGGCGACCATCCTCTTCTCGGGCACTGCCCAGGGCGCGGCGAGAGCGGCGGTGGACGAGCTGGCCGAGCACTTCGACGTGGCTGCCGAGCTGTGGTCGGCGACCAGCTACAAGCGGCTGCGCGAGGACGCGGTAGCCGGCGAGCGCTGGAACCGATTGCACCCCGACCGGCCGGCGCGCACGCCGCGCATCGCCGAGCTGCTCGGGGAGTCGAGCGGACCGATCGTCGCCGTCACCGACTTCATGCGCAGCGTGCCGGACCAGATTGCTCGCTTCGTCCCCGGTAGGGCGTTCCTCCCGCTCGGCACGGACGGCATGGGTCGCTCCGACACGCGCGAGTCGCTACGCCGCTTCTTCGAGATCGACACCGGGCACGTCGTCACGGCGACCCTCGCCGCGCTGGCCGCCCAGGGTGAGGTCAAGCCCGAGGTCGTCACCGACGCATTGGCCCGCTACGACATCGACCCGGACGCCGTCAACCCGTACCTGGTCTGACGACATCAGTCGGTCTCGAGGCCGCAAGATGGGCGGGATTCCTGCCAACGACCGTTGTGGGCGGGTTCTCGGCCAGGTGCCGACAGAAAACCCGCCCAGAACAGTGAGTCCGAGTCGTGCTACGTTGTAGCACATGACGACGATCGGGGTACGGGAACTACGCCAGCACGCCAGTCGCTGGTTGGCGCGCGTCCGAGCAGGCGAACGGATCGTCGTGACCGATCGCGGCCGCCCCGTGGCCGAACTGGTCCCGATCAGCGAACCGGCTGCCGGCGGACGACTGGCGCAACTCGTCGAGGCGGGTTTGGCAACGCCGAGCAACGGCTCGCTGCTGGACCACCTCCGCCAAGCCGGAGGCCCGACGGTCGGTCCTGCCGTGTCGCCCCGCCTCGAGGAGTTGCGGACCGACGAGCGGTGACGTGGTACTTCGATACCTCAGCGTTCATCAAGCTCGTGCGCAAGGAGGAGGAGTCGACTGAGCTCGATCGATGGTTGACCGATCAAGCGATCTGCTCGTCGGACCTTCTGCGGACCGAGGCTCGACGGGCACTCTCCGCTGACGTCGTCGGCCAGGTGCTGCTGGAGGGATTGCTCGAACGGATCGTCCTGATCCGATTGACCCCGGAGGTCTTCGACCAGGCCGGGCACCTGCGTGTCGCCACGCCACTGTGTTCCTTGGACGCCATCCACCTCGCCACCGCTCGTCAACTCGGCCCCGACCTCGAGGGGGTCGTCACCTACGACCGACGGATGACGGAGGCCGCGCATTCTCTCGGCGTCCTCGTGGCCGCGCCACGCGACCGCTGAGTTCCCATCGTTGACGGTGGACGCGAAGGCGCCGGTTGCGACCCGGGTCGGATGGCCCGAATCGAGCAGGGTGGATCAGAGGTGCTTGCGGACGCCTCGGATGATCAGGCCGTTGATGACGACGCCGACCATGCCGATGGGCCAGGAGCGGGCGGCACCCAAGGCGGCGAGGGCGCAGTGACCGATGGTCACCTTGGCCCACACCCGGCTGCGGCGCTGGGCGAAGACGGCCTCGACGACGCGCCGCGCGCCCTCGACGATCACGGCGAGCGTTCGGGTCGTGGACAGTTGTTGAACGTCAGCCCGACTGATGCAGCGACACCGGCGCGAGTTCCGCCGTCGCAAATTCTCGAACCTCTCGGTGTCGGACCCGGCGGGTGTGTCAACGTCCGCTCCGCATCATTCGATGGTCATTACGATGACCACATGTCTCGTCAGATGACAGCAACCCAGCTCAAGGCGCAGCTGCTGCGCGTCCTCGACGACGTCAACGCGGGCGCCGAGGTCGAGGTGACGAGGCATGGTCGGACGATCGCTCGACTCGTGCCCGCTGGCGGCGCCCACAGCCTGCGCGGCCGCCTGGCCGGGATGGCCATGTCGGCCGTGGACGACGACGAACTCTTCACGACGGGCGTTGCCTGGGAGACCGGATGACCACGGTCGTGCTCGACACGCACGTCCTGCACTGGTGGTCGACCGAGCCCGCTCGGGTCAGCGCAGCAGCGACGACCGCGATCTCCGCCGCCGACGAGCTGGCCGTTGCGTCCATCACCTGGTTCGAGCTGGCATGGCTGGCGCATCATGACCGGATCGTCGTCACGACGCCGGTGCGCTCGTGGCTCGAACGGTTGGCCAGCGAGGTGAGGACCGTGCCCGCCTCGCCGGCGATCGCCGACACGGCCGTTGCGCTGGGCAGCGGGTTTCCGGGCGATCCGGCCGATCGCCTGATCTACGCGACGGCGGTCGAACACGGGTGGCCGCTCGTGACGAAGGATCGACGGTTGCGCTCCCATCGCCACCCGCGCAATCCCACGGTCTGGTGAGCACGGCCAGATCCCGTCGCGATCACACGTCGAAGGTCCGGACCGGGCAGCAGATCAGCCGGGCACGACTCCGGTGATGGCGAACCCCGACGAGTTCAGCCCGTAGGCGCCGCGGAAGTCCCAGTTCGACACGACGACGGTGGCGTTCGTGCCGACCAGCCGGACCCGGTTGTCCCAGACGCCCTCGTGCGCCACGTTGGGGTCGGCTTCGCTGCTCGCCGCCATGAGCGTTCCCAACCCGTACCGGCTGGCCAGGTCGGCCGCCGAGATGGAACGTGTCCAGAGGTAGCTCGAGTTCCCCGGCACGTTGCTGGCCGAGTCGTCGACGGCCGGGAACGGACCCCCGGCCGAGCGCGGCCCGTGCGACGACGAGTACTCCGTGGAAACGATCGCGCCGTTTGGCCACCGCCGGACGACGCCGGCAGTGTCGGCGATCGCCCGGTTCGTGTTGGCGCACTCAGACGTGAGGTTGCCGCTCTCGCAGACGGCGGACGCCCGGAAGCTGGTCGGCGACGTCGGTGTGGCCCGGTAGGCGCTGCCGCCGTACACCTGGCACGAGGTCGTGTCACACGTCTGGGCGTAGGAGTACCGACCCTGCGACACGCCGAAAGACCGGGCGGCGACTGCTTGGGCGCGCAGCGCGTTCATCCCGGCGCCGCCGCCGGCGTTGCCCCAGCTCGTCGGGACCTCGCGCGACAACACGCCACGCAGGTACAGCTCGAGCAAGGCCGTGTTGACCGTGCGATTGGCGCCGGCGCTGTCGTTGAGGGCGGTGATGCTGCCCCGGTAGTGGACCACCGAGCCGTTCGGCTGACACAGACCGAGCACATCACCGGCCGGTCCCGTGGCCTCGTCGACGGTCGTTGTGAAGACCACCGGCCCGGTCACGCCCTGGGCGACCAGCGTCCACCCAGAACCAACTTGGCCGTCCGCTGCGTTCGGGCACCGCAGGTCCGCCGCGGCGTAGATGTCATAGACGTTCGGGCTCGCCTCACGGGCCTGTAGTGACGTGTACGGCAGTCCGTTCCAGATCGCCTGACCAATGGTCGACACGACGCCGGTCGACGGTGCGTTGTCGAGGCCGAACAGGCGCACCTTGATCGGCGAGTTGGCCCCCGTTCCCTCCTGCGTGCCGCCGTAGTAGTAGGCGAGGATGTCCTGCCATGACCAGCGCAAGTTGACAGCCGAACCGTAGTTGCCCCACGCCGACATGCCCCGCCCGTGGCCGCTGCCCTGACCGTCGACCGTGATGGACACGATGCCGTTCGGCGGCGCCGAGGTCGTCGTGGCCGGCAGGGTCGTGGCCGGCAGGGTCGTCGTCGGAGCAGGCCCGGGAGCCGGCGGCTCACACGAGGGTTGGCAGGACGGCACGAAGGCCGCGACCGCGGTCGCGACGATCCCAACTGCGCGCACGAGCACGACGCACCGTACGAAGGCGGGGCGCGCCCGCCCGTCCCTCCCCGTCCCAACGCGACGGCGGTCGCCGGATCAGCGGCGGCTCGTGAGCAGGGTGGCGTCGACGCGTTCGTCGTGGACGAGCAGCCACACCACGACACCAAGTGCACCCCCGAGCAGGGGGAACAGCACGAACGCCCACAGCTGGCTGACGGCTTCCCACCCAGAGAACAACGCCGAGCCGAAGCTGCGCGCCGGGTTGACGGACGTGTTGTCGACCGGGATGGTCGCCAAGTGGATCATCGCCAACGTCAGTCCGGCCACGATCCCGCCGATTCCCGTCGGGTAGCCGACGGCGGTCGCCGACAGCACGACGAACACGAGCAGGGCGGTGAACACCACCTCGACGACGATCGCCGCGAGCAGCCCGAAGTCGCTGCCGATGTCGGCCCCCCAGCCGTTGGCGGCGAACGTGCCGGTCTGGTCCAGCTGGCCGGCGTCGGAGATGATGAACACGACGAGACCGCCGACGAACGCTCCCGTCAACTGGGCCAGCCAATACCACCCGGCGCGGGCGAACGTGATCGTGCGGCTCAGGCAGAACGCCAGCGTCACCGCCGGGTTGATGTGGCACCCGGACACGCTCCCGATGCTGTAGGCCATCGCCACCAGCGCGAGGCCGAACGCGAACGCCACGCCGTACGTGCCGATGGTGTCGCCGGCGAGGATCGCGCTGCCGGGACCGATCATCATCAGCACCGCGGTGCCGACCCCTTCGGCGGCGAAGATCTTGGCGTTCGAACGATCGTCCGGCGCGGTCGACGCCGTCAGTGCAAGTGCCGAGGCACTTCGATCAGGGGGAGGAGGCGGCGGCGGACTCGTCACGCGAGGTTTCCCTTTCTGCAGCGCAACCAGCGTCGCAGGTCGACGCGTGCGCATCGCACACCGGCGCCGGCAGCGTGCCAAGCTCAGCTCGGGTCACGGCTCCGGTCGATGCCGAACAGGAGCAGCACCAGGAGCGCGACGAAGGCCAACGACCCGACTGCCCACACGACCATCGGCCTCGGCCCCCACGGCCACCACCAGCTGCGGTCGCGGTTCAGGTTGAACCCGAGGCGGTCGGCTCCCCACACGTACCGACGCATGTTGGTGTGAAGTGCGGCGAGCTGGGCGAGACCCACGGCGATCAGGATGAAGATCTTCTGAGAGCGGCTGAGCAGAGCCCCTGCGCCAACCGCCCGGCCGCCGAGGACGGCGATCGCCGGGACGACGGCGATGATGGGCAGCAGATAGCGCGGCTGGAAGTCCTCGGGGATCACGCTGCCGTCCCCGGCGAGCGCATAGAGCGGGACGACCGTGATGCTGAGGAGGATGAGGCCGAGGGCGGCCAGCCCACCCCCTGACGGTCGGCGGAGACCGATGGCGAGGACGGCGACGTACGCCCCGACCATGCCAACCGAGACGATCGACGGCATGGCCGTGTCCGACCAACCCAGCGGAAAGGTGCCGAGCGATCCGGTCCACAGCGTCGGCAGCTCGGTCAGGTTCTTGAAGACGACCTGCCGGAACGGACGGGGGTTGGGCGCGAAGCTGAGTCCCTCCGAGGCGAAGTCGGCGGTCAGCGCCATGACGGCGATCGCCCCGGCGACGACCACCGCGGCAGGCAACACGAGCCGCGCCTGCCAGGGCCACCTCCAGATCCCCGTGAGCAGGACGGTCGCCGCCGCGGCGACGCTGATCCAGATCCCGGCGTCGGAGCGGGAGATCAGCGCCGCGCTCGCCCCGACCACGGCGAGGACACCGCCGGCGACCGTCCGCCGTCGGCTGGTCGAGGTCAGGAACGTCGTCAGCGCGCACGCGAACGTGAACGTCCCGGCCACAGCGAGGCCGCTCGGGTTGGTCGAGGCGAAGATGAACAGGCCGAGCGGCACCGCGCTGACGACGAGCGCGATGAGGAAGGCCTGCCGGGTGCGGCGCTCGGCGACCGCCAGGCTGGCCCCGATCAACCCGCAGCACAGGACCCAGGACAGGAGCCGCATCCCGAGGACCGACGCCGCCGGCCGGTCCGACACCAGTGGCGCCATCAGGTCGTAGAACCCACCCGGGTAGTAGTTGAAGTTCGCGCGCGACGGGAACAAGCCGGGGCGATCGGCAGCCGATGTGGCACAACCGGCCGCCTCGCTGGGGCGCATGATGAAGCAGTCCAACGTCTGGCGGGCGACCGGGGCGGGCACGTCGACGCTGCGGTCGTAGAAACCGGGAGTTCTCGGTCCCTCCACGCAGCCCTCGGCGGGAGCGAGGTCGCTGCACCAGATGCTGCCGAGGTGGAAGTCGTCGTCCGGGCTCGAGCCGACGGGCGACGAGAACGCCCACGCCGCGCCGACGACGACCGTCAACCCCGCGATCGCGAGCAGCGTCGCGATCCGGCGACCTGACGAGCGCGGCCGAGGCGGTTCATCCTCCATCGCCGCGAGGTCCTGGTCGGCGTCAGCGACGATGGCGCCGGTCATGGGCGGGCACTCGAAGCCACGAGCGAAGTGTTGCCGACCACGAAGCGGTCGACGCGGCAAAGGGGACGATGGCTGTCAGACTGCCTGGTCGTGACGGTGCCGCCCGAGCCGCCCGAGCCGCTCGCGCCGGCGACCGAGCGACCCTGGCGGGACCTCCTCCGACCCACGCCGGCCAAGCTCCTGCTCGTCGCGGGCCTGCTTCCCGCCCTGGTCGTGTACGGCCTGAACTGGCGGCGCGGGCACTACCTCGACGATGCCCGGTACGACGCGCTGTCGGCGCGCGACCTCTTCGAGGTGGTCGGGATCCAGCGGACCCGCCCGCTCGGGAACCTCCTCACCGGTGCGACGTACGTGATCGGCGAACCAGCCGGGCGACTCATCAGCGCGCTTGTCCTCGGCGCCGTTGCTGCGCTGGCCGGTTCGCTGGTCTGGCGGACCTGCGGCGCCCGGCTCGCCGCCGTGGTGTCGTCGCTGCTGGTCGTCTACCCCGCGCTCGACTTCGAGTCGGCGCTGTTCTGGTACGCAGCGATCCTGTACCCCGCCGGCGCGGCGTTCGGGCTGGCCGCCGGCCACTGCTTCCTCTCGACGCTGCGGGCGCCCGACCGGCGGTCTGCGCTCGTCAACGGCGTCGCCTGCGCCGCGCTCTTCGCCGGGGCGGTGGCGTGCACGGAGGTGGCCGTCAACTTCCTGGTGCTCGTGCCCGGGCTCTACCTTCTGGAGCGCGTCGGGGGCGGGGGGCCGGACCGCCGAGCCCGGGCTCGCCTCCTGGCGACGAGCGCGGCGACCGTCGTCGCCGTGGGCGCGCTGAGCGCGTTCCTCTTCCTGCCCGAGAACGAGTTCACCTCCAGTCGGGGGGAGCTGGTCCGCAACCCGCTCGACGGGGCGCGACGTGTGTTCAGCGTGTGGCTCCCCCAGTTGCAGGACCTCGCCTACAGCCGTAGCCGGGCCCGGATCCATGCCGAGGCGCTGGAGCTGGGCGTCGCCGACCTCGGCCGACCGATCGCGCTGATCGTCTTCGCCGCCGCTGTCGTCGTCGGCGGGCTGGCCGTGGCCGCCGTCCGGCGCCCGGGACCGGAGCCACGAGCGATCCAGCCACCGCACGCACCGCGCCGCGCGCTCCTGCTGGCGGCGAACGGGATCGCGCTGTTCGTGCTCGCCTCCATCATCCCCGCCGCGCTGCTCAGCGAGCAGAACCCGGTGACGCGGCTCCTCTTCGCTTCGTGGGTCGGGCTTGCCCTCGTCGCTGGTGCCGCCGTCGCCGCGCTCGAGGGCTCGCCGCGCCCCCGGCGGCTCGGGCTGGCCACCGCATCCGCCGCCACGATGGCCGCCGTGCTGGTCCTGTCGCTGACCGTCAACGGCTACGGCGAGCTCTTCCGGCGACGGGACGCCCGCGACGATTCCCAGGTGGCGGCGTGGGCCGCCGTGCTGGCGACCGTCGATCCGGTACCCGGCGACGTCCGGGCGGTGAACTTCTACGGCCGAGATCAGCTTCTCGACCACCCGAGCCCGCTCGACAACACGTTCGTCGGGATCACGGAGCTGCCCTGGGTGATGAGCCTCAAGCTCGGCGAGTACCGGGGCGGCAACGCGGTCGGCGTGCCAGGTGGGCACCCGATCGTTCCGGTGTGCATGGAGCGGATGACCGATCCCGACGTGCTGCGAGTGACGTCGAACTTCATCGACGAGGTCACGCCGATCACGTCGCTGTTGCCCGCCGAGATGTACGAGGACCGGCTGGTCATCATCGATCGGATCCGGTTCGGTTCGACGGTGGTCCGCTTCCCGCTGGCCGAGCGCGTGCCCTCCGACCGCTACGAGCACGTGCAACTGGAGACCGACGGCGATCGACTGTGCCGCTCGTTCGGCCAAACGGTGCCGTGATCGGCGTCAATGCGACGGCGGCGCCGTCGCGGAGGTCGCCGATCCGTCACTGGCGGCTGGTGACGCCGCGGTGAGCTCGTCGAGGCGCATCCTGAGGATGGCGATCTCCTCGGCCAGCTCGCGCGTCTCCTCCTCCACTCGCGACAGCTCCCACGACAGGTGCACGGTGACGCCGAGGAGCAGCGTGAGGGCGACGAAGAAAAGGAAGTTGGACGGGACCTCGAAGCCGAGGGCTTCGGAGACGGTCGTCAACAGGCCCGGGGCGACGAGCAGCACCAGGACGCCGAGTCCGACGAGCAGCCACAGCGCGGCGTACTTCTCTTTGAGCTGTCGTCGCCGCAGCAGCTCGAGGATCAGGCCGAGGACGAAGACAGCACCGACGGCGGCGGTCAAGCGGTCACTCATTGGTGCGCCCCGAACCGGTGCGACAAGCTCGACACTGCGAACGTCACTGGGCACCAATGAGCATGTCGCCGCAATGCCGGCGACGAAGCAGAACCGTGATGATGGTTCGCTCGCTCGATGACTCGCTCACTCACGGACCACCGGCGCCCGCTCGTCGTCGATCCCGAGGTAGTCGGGCCATCGGCGGATCCTGGCCAACGAGAGCGCGAACGTGGCGCGGATGAGGTAGGCCGCGGCGCTGATACCGGTCTGGCTCGGCGCGCCGCCCTGTCGCGGTCGCATCTCCACGGCGACCTGTTCGATGCGCAGGCCCGAGCGCACGGCGATGACCAACGACTCGACGGTATCGCCGAGGTACTCGGCCGGGTAGTGGCGCGAGTACAGCCGGATCGCCCGCTCGTTGATGGCCCGGAAGCCCGACGTGGTGTCCGTCAGCCGGGTCTTGGCCATCCGCGACAGCGTGCGAGCGAGCAGCACCATCGCCCAGCGACGGGGCCCACGCACGATGTAGGTGCCGGCCTCGGAGAACCGGGCGCCGATCACGACATCGGCCAAGGCCAGGGCCGGACCCTCGGCTGCGGCCGACGACGTGTCGAGGCGCTCGAGCAGGGCCGGGATGTGGCATGGGTCGTGCTGACCGTCGGCATCGACCTGGACGACGACCCGAAAGCCCTCCCGCTGGGCGTACTTGAAGCCGGCTCGCATCGCGCCGCCGACGCCGAGGTTGAACGGCAGGACGAGGACCTTCGCTCCCGCCATGCCTGCCCGCCGCTTCGTGTCGTCCGTCGAGCCGTCGTCGACGACGAGGATCTCCGCCTCCGGCACGGCGACGCGCACCGCCCGCACCGAGTCGGCGACGCACGCCGCCTCGTTGTGCGCCGGCATGACGACGAGCAGGCGAGTGGCCGCGTCATCGAACGCCACGGGG
>JBPCJW010000221.1:0-4804 GCA_051004915.1 Ilumatobacteraceae bacterium | reverse complement strand
GGCGGGAGCCGGTCCGTCTCCGAACCGGCTTCCCGCCCGCCATCGACACGATAGTCCCCATTCGTCACGCTGTCTCGTCGCAACCAGGTACGACCTTGACATGTGACTAAATAGTCACCTATACTCGAGGTCATCAAGTCGCGCGATTCACCCACCGTCCACGACGCCGTGTTCAAGGCGTTGGCCGACCGTGGTCGACGGCAGCTCCTCGACGCCCTGCGCGACGGGGATGGACAGAGCCTCGGCGAGCTGTGCACCGTGCTGCCGGCGATGTCCCGGTTCGGTGTGATGAAGCACCTCACCGTGCTCGAACAGGCGCAGCTCGTCGTCACGCAGCGGGTGGGACGGACGAAGCGCCACTACCTCAACCCGGTGCCGATCAGGGAGCTCCACGACCGCTGGATCACGAAGTACACCGAGCCGATGGCGGTGGCGATGGTTGGCCTGCGCCACGCGGCCGAGGGAACCGACCAGCCGACCGACCAGGCGACCGACGAGGAGTCAGCAGGATGAGCGCGCCACGACACGTCTACCAGATCCACATCCGGGCCAGCGCCGAGGCCGTGTGGCAGGCGCTCACCGATCCGGCGTTGACCACCCGGTACTTCCACCACACGGCCATCGAGAGCACGTTCGCCCCCGGGGCGTCGTGGCGGATGACGTTGCCCGATGGCCGCGAGGCGGTGCACGGCGTGATCGAGGAGGTCGACCCACCGCAGCGGCTCGTCATGACGTGGCGCGTGTTGTACGACGCGGCCATGGTCGAGGAGCCCCCCAGTCGGCTCGAGTGGCTGCTCACCGACAACGGCGAGGGTGTCACGCGCGTCACGCTGGTGCATGGCGACCTCGGGCGTAGCCCGCTGACGTCGGCCGGCGTCGGCGACGGCTGGCACTGGGTGCTCGGCTCGCTGAAGTCGCTGCTCGAGACGGGCGATGCGCTGGACGGCAGCGAGGCGCCGCCGCCGGCGATCGACGACGGCGACGGGGACGCGCATCGCACGATGGCCGTCGAGGCGAACAACACGACGTGGGACCTGCTGGGTCGCGACGACCTGACGCCCGAGGAGGCGGACGAGCTGCTCGGCCGGGCGTACACCGCGGCGTACCACTGGCGACGGGCTGCTGGCACGACGCCCGAGAACGCGGCACGAGCTGCCTGGTTGATCTCGCGCGCCCACGCCACGCTCGGTCACGGCGACGTCGCCCTGCACCACGCCGACCGGTGCCTCGAGCTCAGCCGGGCTGCCGGGCTGGGCGACTTTGACCTGGCTTATGCCCACGAGGCGCGGGCCCGTGCACTGGCCTGCCTCGGGCGGGTCGACGAGGCGTCCGCAGAGCTGGCGGCGGCACGGGCGGTCACCATCGCCGACGATGAGGACCGGGCGATCTTCGAGAACGACCTGTCGGCGCGCTAGAGAGCGACGTGCGCGCTTCGGCCCCCGTCCGCAGTGTGCATGTCTGGTCAGGCCGGCGTTGCCCGGCGCAGCGAGCGGAGCGAGCCACTTACGCGGTCGCCGGCCCACCAGCGCAAGACGGCGGAGAGCGCGACGAAGGCGACCATGATCCCGATGCACGTGATAATGATCGAGCCGACGCTCTCCAGGTCCGGGTCGAGGAACGGGTACGGGTACCAGTCGGCCATCGGGCCGCGGATCATCGTGTAGACGAGCCACACGGCAGGGAAGATCAGCCACGTCGCGGCCTGGGCGACCGTCGGTTTGATCGGGGATCGGGCGAGGAACCAGTCGACGATCACCACCAGCGGGCCGATCACGTGGACGACGAGGTTGACCCACTTGAGGTTGACGCTGACGTCAGCGGCCGTCGGCGCGAGCAGCACGTTGTAGACGATGCCGGTGATCGCCATGTACAGCGTGACCGCGCCACGGAAGACGGTGAACGATTCGTCACGGAACAGCGGCGGGCGCAGCGCCAGGGCGCCGAGCGCGATGACGGCGCCGATGTTGCTGAGGACGGTGAAGTAGCTGAAGAAGTTGACCGCGTCGAACGTCGGGAAGTCGACGCCCCGGAAGAACTGCGCGACGAGCGCCACGACGATGGTCACCGCCATGGCCGCCCGCACGACTCGCAGGATTGCCGGCATCGGCGCACTGTACGTTGCGGCAATGAGCGTGAAGGTTGATCTCGCCGACCTGGGGACCCGCCTCGAGCAGTTCGACGTCGCCTACCTCGTCACCGTCGGCGAAAGCGGTCGGGCACACGTGCTGGCAGTGTGGCCCGAGCTCGGCGCCGACGGGTTGATCGTCGACGGCGTCGGACGCCACTCGCAGGAGAACGCCGCAGCCCACCCGGATGTGACGCTGGTGTGGCCACCTGCGGCGGCCGGCGGCTACAGCCTGATCGTCGACGGGTCGGCCAGCGTCGACGGTTCGACGATCACCGTCGCACCGGCCAAGGCGATCCTCCACCGCCCCGCCGCCGGCCCCGACGGCCGCCGCGTCGGCTCCGACTGCGCGGACGCCTGAGTGGCTCGCTCCGCTCGCTGGGTCGGGCGAGGCAGACCTGACCATTCACACGTGTTGCAGCACGAACGCTCGGGGACTGCAGCACCGACGCTTGCGGAGGGCCTCAGGACAGGCGGGCCTTGGCTCGCTTCGTCGCCCGGCCGCGCTCGGTCTGGTCGAGGACGGCCTTGCGTAGTCGCACCGCTGACGGGGTGACCTCGACGCATTCGTCCTCGGTGATGAACTCCAACGCCTGCTCCAGCGACATCGGTCGGGGCGGGAACAGCTTCTCGAAGCTCTCCGCCGTCGACGAGCGGATGTTCGTCAGCTTCTTCTCGCGCGTCGGGTTGACGTCCATGTCGTCGGCCCGGGCGTTCTCGCCGACGATCATCCCCTCGTACACCTCGGTGCCGGGCCCGACGAACAGCTGGCCGCGCTCCTGCAGTGACATCAGCGAGTAGCCGGTCGTCGGACCCGTCCGGTCGGCCACCAGTGAGCCGCGGGTGCGGGCACGGATCGCGCCAGCCCACGGCTCGAAGCGCTCGAACACGTGGTGCAGCAGCGCCGTGCCCCTCGTCTCGGTGAGCAGCTCGGTGCGGAACCCGATCAGGCCGCGCGCCGGGACGAGGTAGTCGATGCGCACCCACCCGGTCCCGTGGTTGACGATCTGCTCCATCCGGCCCTTGCGCAGCGCGAGCAGCTGGGTGATCACGCCGAGGAAATCCTCTGGCACGTCAACAGTGACCCGGTCGACAGGCTCGTGCACGGCGCCGTCCACCTCACGGGTGAGCACCTGCGGCTTGCCGACGGTCAGCTCGAAGCCTTCCCGGCGCATCATCTCGACGAGCACTGCCAGCTGCAGCTCGCCGCGGCCCTGGACCTCCCACGTGTCGGGTCGTTCGGTCGGCAGCACCCGGATGCTGACGTTGCCGACCAGCTCTGCGTCGAGCCGGTTCTTGACGAGCCGGGCTGTCATCGAGGCCCCGTCCTTGCCGGCCAGCGGGGACGTGTTGATGCCGATCGTCATCGACAGGCTGGGGTCGTCGATGTGGATCACCGGGAGCGGGCGAGGGTCGTCCGGGTCGGCGAGCGTCTCGCCGATCGTGATCTCCGGGATGCCGGCGACGGCGGCGATCTCGCCCGGACCGGCTTCGTCCGTCGGGACCCGGTCGAGTGCCTCGGTCGTGTACAGCTCGGCGATGCGCGCCCGCTCGATCGTCCCGTCGGCGCGGCACCACGCGACGGGCCGGCCCTTGCGCAGGGTGCCGGAGCGCACTCGGCACAGCGCGAGACGGCCGACGTAAGGCGAGGCGTCGAGGTTGGTGACCAACGCCTGCAGTGGCATGTCCGGGTCGTAGGTCGGCGCGGGGATGCGGGCCAACAGCAGATCGAGCAGCGGCGTCAGCGTCGCGCCGTCGGGCAGCCCGGCGCCGTCCGCAGGGCGCTCCATCGACGCCCTGCCCTGGCGCGAGACGCAGTAGACGATCGGGAAGTCGAGCTGGTCGAGGCTGGCGTCGAGATCGAGGAAGAGCTCCTCCACGTCGTGCACCACCTCGGCGATGCGGGCGTCTGGGCGGTCGACCTTGTTGATCACGAGGATCACCGGCAGATGCGCCTCGAGCGTCTTGCGCAGGACGAACCGGGTCTGGGGGAGCGGACCTTCGGACGCGTCGACGAGCAGGAGCACACCGTCGACCATCGACAGCGCCCGCTCCACCTCGCCGCCGAAGTCGGCGTGCCCCGGCGTGTCGACGATGTTGATCGTGACGGCCGGCGCCTCACCCGACGAGCCGACGTAGCGGACGGCCGTGTTCTTGGCGAGGATCGTGATGCCCTTCTCGCGCTCGAGGTCCATCGAATCCATGACCCGATCGGCGACGTCCTGGTTGGCGCGGAAGGCACCCGTCTGCCACAGCATCTGATCGACGAGCGTCGTCTTGCCGTGGTCGACGTGGGCGACGATGGCCACGTTGCGCAGATCTGCTCGAGTGTTCACGATCTGAGTCAATCGCCGCCGGGCCGCGTTCGTCGGACGGGCGGCTGCCTCCAGCCGATCCTGAGTGATGTAGCGCAACGGCGGGATGCCGTCGATGCCTCCGTGCTCGTCGGGATCCTCCGGGGCCATGAAGCGTGGATCCCAGTGCCAGTACGCGCGGCGGTCGTCTCGTCGGCGGAGGTTCTTCTGCACGCCGGTGAGGTCCTGCGGGCGGGGGCGATGCGGGTTGTACGTGGCGGTCCGACGCCGTCGGGTTCCATGCGTGGGGCGACGTCGACGAACACGAGTACGGCAGCCAGCGGTTCTGACGACTCGCCGATGGCGAGCAGGCTGGCGATGCCAT
>JBPCJW010000220.1:0-21680 GCA_051004915.1 Ilumatobacteraceae bacterium | reverse complement strand
CCAAGCTTGCTCTCTCGGGCACCCTGCGCTCGGTTTTTGGGGGGGGATGAGGGAGGGGGGTTTTCGGGACGCACCCCGCCCCCCGCGCTGCGTCACCGGGCGGGGCGAGGAGCGATCTGCGTCGTATGACCACTCATCGCTCATCACGGCGCCGGACCCAACCGGATCCGACGGTGGGATCAGCCGGAGAGGACGAGCAGGATCAGGCCGGCGAGGATGATCGCGGCGGCGATCGTGCGGCGGCGGGCGTGGCGCTCGTCGAGGTAGCGCCAACCGAGGAACCCGGCGACGAGGATGCTGGACTCCCGCAGCCCCGCCACGTAACCGACCGGGGCCCGCCGCACGGCCGCGAGGACGAGCCCGTACGTCAGCACGCTCATCGCGCCGGTGAGGGCGAACTGGCGCCAACTCGACCGCAGCGCGGCGACCATCGCCGGAGCCCGACCGGCGGCAACGCCATACGACGTCACGCAGACGGCAGCGGCAGTGAACACGGCGAACACGTACGTGTTGCCCTCGAGCTGACGGGCGGCATGGCTGTCGATGGTGGTGTACGCGCCGATCGTCACGGCCACGAACAGGGCGGTGCGGATCTGCGCCGGCCGGGCGCCGACGGTGAGCAGCGCCATCCCCAACGTCACCGTGACGATCGCCGTCAGCGACCAACCGTTCAGGGCGTCGTCGAGCAGCACGATCCCGCCGATCCCGGCGAGCAACGCGCCGGCACCGCGGGCCAGCGGGTAGGCGACAGAGAAGTCGCCACGTTCATACGCCGCCGCCAGCGCGACGAGGTAGGGGAGGTGGACGACGCCGGACAGCGCGGCCAACCACCAGCCGAGCCACGGCAGCCCGCCGGTGACGGCCAGGACGCCGATGCCGGCGATCCCGGCCACGGTGAACTGACCCCACAGGGCGAGGAACGGGTCCGCGCTGCGCTTGGCGACGAGGTTCCACGCCGCGTGCAGGCCGGCCGCGGACAGCGCGAGCAGGGTGGCGACGAGCACGATTGGCGGGCGGTGAGCGGTGTTCGTCGCGCCGTCAGACCGCAGCGGTCCAACCGACCGGCATCGGCGGCCAGCGGCCCACACCGCCGTCGGCGAGGAGCATGTCGGTGAGGGCGCGATCGGCATGGCGCGATCGCCACGTCAGCATCTGCTGGGCCAGCGGCAGCACGATCGCCGGGTCGGAGATCTCCGTCCGCCAGGTCGGATCCGCCGCCAGGTCGAAGCAGCGCCACGAGCCGTCGCCGAACTGCACGTACGCCGCATCGTCGCCGCGCAGCACGGCCAGGTGCTGGGTCTCGAGCAGCCGGTCCCACGGCCAGTCGTGGGCGACGCTGGCGATCAGCTCCCCGCGCCAGTCGTACTCCCAGTGCGCAGCCGTGCGCCACCGCGCCGGCGCCTCGCCACGCAGCCACGGCGTGAGCGGGAAGCCGTCGCACTGTGCCGGCACCCCCACGCCCATCGCCTCGCAGATGGTTGGCATGACGTCGACGTTCTCGGTGAAGGCGTCGACCACCGACCCGTGGCGATCGGCAAGGCGCGGGTCCCGCACGATGCCCACCACGTGGTAGCTCTGCTCCCAGTAGCCGAGCTTCTCCTTCAAGCCGTGGTCGCCGAGCATCTCCCCGTGGTCTGACGTGAGCAACACGAAGGTGTCGTCCCACTGGTCGCGCTGCCGCAACGCCTCCCACAGCCGACCGAGCTGGTCATCGACCTCGGCGATCATGCCGTAGTACTGGGCGCGCATCTCACGCAACGCCGCCTCGCCCTTCGGCGCCGCCGCTTCCTGCAGCCTCAGGGCGTAGTCGTGCATCGGGTGGCGCACGGATGCCGGTTCGATCGGGAGCGGCACGTCGGCCGGGTCGTAGGCGTGCGCCCAACGGCCGGCCGCGGCGTACGGCGGGTGGGGACGGAGGTAGCTGAGGTGGGCGAACCACGGTTCGCCCGACCGCCCGCCGGCCAGGCGATCGTCGAGCCACCCGAGCGCCCGGTCGGTGAGGAACGCCGACACGCCGTGCTCGGCGGGACGGTCGCCCTCCGTGGCGAGCAGCTCGCCAGGCCCGCCGGACGTGTCGTAGCGGAGCTCGGCGAGCCACCGCACCCACGCCGCGTGGTCGTCGGGCAGTTCCAGCTCGGCGGTAAACCCGGGCAGGACGCCCTCCCACATCGACAGGCGCGGATCAGCCGGACCGTCGGCGGTCCTCGGATCGAAGCCCTGGTCGGTGTAACCGAACAGCACCGGGTCGTATCCGGCCCGACGGGCGGCGAGGGCGACGTTGTCGAACCGGGCGTCGAGTGGGGTGCCGTTGGCGACGACGCGATGGTTCATCTGGTACATGCCCGTGTAGATCGTCGCCCGCCCCGGCGCGCACGGTGCCGCTTGGCTGTAGTGGCGACCCAGTCGGACGCCGGATGCGGCGAGCGCGTCGAGGTTCGGGGTCCGCACGACCGGATGTCCGGCAGCCGAGAGGCACTCGCCGCGAAACTGGTCGAGCGTGATCAGCAGGATGTTGACATCGGTCGTCACAGCGGTGGGTCGGGACGTTACCCGTCGCCGCTGTCGCGACGCCTCACTCAGATGGCGACCACGTCGTACGCCTCGAGCCCCTTGCGGCCGTCGCGGGTGGCGTACTCGACCCGCTGGCCGGTGGTGATCCTCGGCGCCATGTTGCTGTGGTGGACGAAGAGGTCCGTGCCGCTGCCGCCGTCGATGAAGCCGTAGCCACGGCGTTCGTGGAACGAGGTGATCGTGCCAGTCCTCCGCGCCACCGAGCCTGCGATGAGTGCCGGTGCCGGTGCCCGTGTCGGTGCCCGTGTCGGTGCCGGTGCGGGTCGGAGGTCGGCGACGGCCGGGTGTCCGACGGCGACGTCGATGCCGACCGTGCGCTGCAACGTGCGGGCGTCGCGTTCGGTGCCGCGTTCGACCAGCGACACGACGACGCCGGAGGCGCCGGCGCGGGCGGTGCGACCGGAGCGGTGGAGGTAGGCGGCGGCGTCGGCTGGCGGATCGTAGTGCACGACGGCGGCGACGTCGTCGATGTGCAGTCCGCGCGCCGCGACATCGGTGGCGACGAGCGCCGACACCGTGCCGGCGGCGAACGCATGGAGGGCGCGGTCGCGCTGCGGTTGGCTGCGGCCCCCGTGGATCGGAGCGGCGGTCACGCCGCACCGGGCGAGCTGCTTGGCCAGCCGGTCGGCGCCGTGACGCGTCCGGCAGAAGACCATCGTCGAGCCGAGCTGGCGGACGACGTCGGCCGTCACGTCGGGTCGCCCGGCGCGATCCACGGACCAGAACGCGTGCCGGGCGGCGGTCACGTCCGGTCCCGTCGGGCCGACCTCGTGGCGCACCGGTCCGTGCTGCAACGCCGCAGCGAGCTTGGTGACGGCTGCGTCGAGGGTCGCCGAGAACAGCAGCACCTGGCGGTCCGGATGGGTCGCCGCGAGGACGCGGCGCACAGCCGGCAGGAACCCCATGTCGGACATCCGGTCGGCCTCGTCGACGACGACGTGGCGGACGTCGCCGAGGTGCACCGCGCCCATCGACAGCAGGTCCTCGAGTCGCCCCGGACAGGCGACGATCAGCTCGGCACCGGCGTCGAGCGCTTTGCGCTGCGCCCCGTAGCCGACCCCGCCGTACACGGAGGCGACGTCGTGGCGTCGCGCTCGAGCCAGCGGGCGCAGCACAACGGCGATCTGCTCGGCGAGCTCACGCGTCGGGGCCAGCACCAGTGCGGTCGGTCGCCGGCGTTGCGCAGGTCGCATGTTGACGACGAGCGGGATGCCGAAGGCGAGCGTCTTGCCCGACCCGGTCGGGGCCCTGCCCGTGACGTCGCGCCCGGCAAGGGCGTCGGGGATGACGGCGTGTTGGATCGGTGTCGGCACGGTGATCCCAGCGGCCGCCAGCCGGGCAATGAGATCGTCGGGTACGCCGAGCGCGCCGAAGGTCGAGGTGGGCATGGAAAGACTTCCTGTCATGTTGGTCAGCGAAGGCGACCGAGAGAGGAACGTCCGCGCGGCAGCGGTCAACCGTGACCGCCGAAGCCGATGACCCTACCGGCGTGCAAGTCTCGCGCGGTGGGCACAGCGCCGATCGTCGTCGACACGAGCACGTTGGCCTTGACCACCAAGGAGGCGGCGCGGTCCCGGTTGGCCGACTGTGCGATCACACTGCTCGACTGCCCGGTCAGCGGCACCGGCGGCCAGGCCCGACATCGCGACATCGCGACATCGCTGGGACCCTCGCCGCCTGCTCGTCGGGGTCCACACCGTCGCCGCCGCCGCTGCTCGATGCCGTCTCCGACCTGTTCGCCCGGGCCGCCGCTGCCGGCCGAGGCCGCGATGAGCTGGCGGTCGTGGACGCCATGTACCTCGAAACGGAGTGATGAGCAGGGAGCGTCACGGACCAGAGTGCACGGCGTGGAGCACCGCACGACCGAGCAGCTGGAGGCCGCCCTCGACGACATCCGGGCGTCGCCGATCGGCGCCGGTCGGCTCGAGCTGATCGTGACCCGGCCGTCGAACGCGGCGCGCGAGGTGCTCGTCACCGCCGAGCTCGACACGCACATCGGCCTCGTCGGGGACAACTGGCACGTGCGACCGAGCAAGCAGACCGCGGATGGATCGCCGCACCCCCTCAAGCAGCTCAACATCATGAACGCCCGGGCTGCGGCGGCGATCGCCGGTGACGTCGAACTGTGGCCGCCGGCCGGAGACCAGTTGTACGTCGACCTGCACCTCGGCCCGGCCGAGCTGCCGCCCGGCACCCGTCTGCGCATCGGCCCAGCGGTGGTCGAGGTGACCGAGCCACCTCACCGCGGCTGCGCCAAGTTCACGGCCCGCTACGGCAAGGACGCCATGCGCTTCGTCAACTCGCCGACCGGTCGGGCGGTCAACGCACGCGGGATCTGCGCCCGCGTCCTCGTCGGCGGCACCATCCGCACGGGCGACGAGATCAGCGCGATCCCCGCCGACTGCTCAGTTTCGGCGCGCTCATGACGAGCTGAACGCCGGCTCCGCCGGCAGCGTCACCTCGAGCAGCTCGAAGTCGCGCGAGCAATCGACCAACGCGTGGTCCAGACCCGCCGGGATGCTGACGGCATCGTCGGACCCGAGCGACTCGTCCGGCCGACCGTTCAGGCGCAGGCTGGCGCGGCCGTGCGTCACGTACCACACCTGCAGGTCGGCGTCGTGGCGCGTCGAGGACGTCGCCGATGCCTCGGCCGCGCGCACGACGCGGACGCCGGCCAGGCCATCCGTGGCGCGCCCGATGCCCGTGTCGCGGACCTCGAACCCGGGCGCCCGCCACGCCCGCCACTCGGCCTGGTCGGCGCGATGGCGAACGAACCGCTGCCCGCCGAAGTCACGCTCGCCACGCAACGTCGGTGTCGGCAGCACCAGTTCGTGGTCGGCATGGGTGGGATGGGTGGCCGGGCAGGTGACCTCGACGACCTCCAACCCGGGCGAGCTCTCCAGCACCTGATGGCGGATGTGTGGCGGCTGCAGCGCGCAGTCGCCTTCCTCCAGCACGAACGCCGGGCCCTGATCCTCGTACACCACCCGCACCCAACCGCGGCGGCAGTAGATGACCTGGAACCGGACGCGATGGTGGTGGACGTAATCCGCCACCGGCCCGCCGTCCTCGATGCGGATGTGCGAGGCGATGACACGACCCCCCTGCCGTGACGGCAGCAGGTCGCGATAGTGCATCCCGGCTCGGCCGACACGTTCGGCGTTGGCGGCGGTGGCATCGGCGCTCCTCGTCAGCTCGAGCGCCGGAGCGGGAAGTGCGACCGTCTCCGGCGGGCCCACGATCTCAACCACCGTGCCGTTCGGCGCCGTGAGCCGGCGAGGTTCGCCCGTGCCGCCGGTCAGCCGGATCGCAGCCGCCGCGCCGGCGGCGTCCCGGTCGAGACAGAGGCGCAGGCCGTGGCCGACCATCAGCGCGACGGTCGGATCGTCGGCCGGCATGATCGTGTCCAGCCGGAACCCGAGCTGGTCGAAGAACGCCATCGCCGCCTCGAGATCGGCGCACGGCAGCACCACCTCGGCGAGGCCGCCGACCGTCTTCACCGCTGACACTGCTGGCGACCGTACTGCCAGCGCGCGAACGTGGCCGACGCATGCGCCACTTCGACGTCGTCGAACGACGCCATCGGCTCCTCGCCCGTCACCACCTGGCCCAGCCGGGCCCGGGCATCGAGGAGGTGGCGGAAGATCTGGTCGGCCTGCACTCCAGCGATCCGGCGACCGTCGTGCTCAGCCTGCGCTCCCGCCTCGACAGCTTTCGCGTCGCCGATCTGGAGAACGCGCTGTACGAGCGACGCTCGCTGCTGCGCATGCTCGCCATGCGCCGCACGATGTTCGTCGTCCCGCTCGACCTGGCCGCGGTGATGCAGAGCTCGTGCGCCGCCGCGCTCGTCCCGGCCGAACGGCGCAAGCTCGTCGTGCTGCTGGAGGAGGCCGGCGTCAGCGACGACATCGACGGCTGGATCGCCCGGTTGGAGGCGGAGACGTTGGCTGCGCTGGCCGAGCACGGAACGCTGCCGGCGAGCAAGCTCGCCAAGGTGGTGCCCGAGCTGGCGACCCAGCTGCAGGTCGCCGTCGGCAAGCCGTACGCCGGCACGATCGGCCTGTCGACCCGCTTGCTGTTCCTGATGTCGACGGAGGGCAAGCTGGCCCGTGGCCGACCGCTCGGCTCGTGGATCTCCAGCCAGTACCGCTGGGCGCCGATGGAGGACTGGATCGGATCGTTGCTGCCCATCCCACCCGCCGAGGCGCGCGCCGAGTTGATCCGTCGCTGGCTGCGCTCCTACGGACCGGGGACCTTGGACGACCTGACGTGGTGGACGAAGTGGACGAAGGGGCACGTGCGGGCCGCGCTCACGGCGGTGGACGCGGTCGAGGTCACCGTCAATGTCGGCGATGGCGTGCCGGCGCCGGCCTGGTTGCTCGCCGACGACCTCGACCCGGCTGCGACACCGATGGACGGGCCGATCGTCAACCTGCTGCCGAGCCTCGATCCGACTGTCATGGGGTGGAAGCAGCGGAGCTGGTACCTCGGACCGCATGCCGCGCCGTTGTTCGACTGGACGGGCAATGCCGGTCCGACGATCTGGGTCGATGGGCGAGCGGTCGGTCTGTGGAGCCAGCGCGCCGACGGCCCTACCCGCGGTCACGTCGTCACCCGACTGCTCGAGCCGGTGGAGCGGAACGTCGAGCGGCGCATCGCCGAGCAGGCGGCCGGCCTCACCGAGTGGATGGACGGCGTTCGCGTGACACCGCGCTTTCCGTCGGCCCTCGAGAAGGATCTGGCCGGGCGTGTCACAGACGGCCGGCGTCGGTCGTCTGGGTGACATGGACAAACCACGGATCATCGTCGTCGGCGGAGGACTCGCGGGTCTGACCGCTGCCGCGACGCTGGCGCGCGCCGGGACCGCAGTCACGCTGTTCGAAGCCGGCGAGCATGTCGGTGGGCGGGCCAGGACCCGCCGCCGCGACGGCTTCGACCTCAACCTCGGGCCCCACGCCCTGTACCGCGCCGGAGGCGGGCTGCGGGTGCTCCGCGATCTCGGCGTGACGGTGCGCGGCCGGCTGCCCCGACTCGACAAGGCCGGCGTACTGCGCGACGGCCAGGTCGGGCCGGCGTTCCGTCACCTGCGTCGTGAGTCCGGAGACCGCGCCCGCGTCGTGCGCGCCTTGACGGGACTCGGGGCACGCGCTGCGGCGTCGTGGTCGGGACATCCGGCACGCGAGTGGATCGACAGCGTCACCGACGATCCGGCCGGGCGGGCGCTGCTCGCCTCTGCCCAGCGCACGGCCACCTACTCGGCCGATCTCGACCTGCTGGACGCCGCCGCGGCGTCGGCGCAGCTGCGTTGCGCGAGCCACGGCGTGCTGTACCTCCACGGTGGATGGTCGACGTTGGTCGATGGGCTGACGGAGGTGATCCGTTCCGCCGGTGGGCAGATCTCCACCCGCTCGACGGTCGTCGCCGTCGAGCACGATGCTGCCGTGCGATCCGTGCGACTTGGCGACGGCAGCACCCACCCGGCTGACGGTGTCATCGTGGCACTGCACGACCCGCGCCGCGCCGCCGACCTGCTCGATGGTGACGCCGCCCTGGCGGTCGGTGCAGCCGCATCGGCGACCGTGCCGGTGCGCATGGCTCACCTCGACCTCGCGCTACGACCGCTGCCCGATGACCGGTTCCCGAACGTCCTCGGACTCGACGATCCGGTGTACCTGACCGTCCAGAGCTCGGTGGCAAACGTCGCGCCGAAGGGTGCCGCGGTGGTGCACATCGGGCGGTACCTCCGCCCGGACGAGGAGGGCAGCGACCACCGCGCCAGCCTCGAGCTGGCCCTCGACGCAGCCCAGCCGAACTGGCGCGACCACGTCGTCGACGCGCGCTACGCGCCACGCTCGATGGTCGCCGGCGACCACGCGCGGGTCGCGACAAGTGGCGTCGTGGAGCGACCGACCTTCGATCTCAGCGGCGTCGGCGGGCTGGCCATCGTCGGCGACTGGATCGGCCCACACGGCATGCTTGCCGACGCGTCGATCCTGTCCGGCGCCGCGGCCGCCCGGGCGTTGCAGTCCGACACCAAGCTCCGGCGAGGCGTCGCCGTCGCGTGACGAACACGATTGACGCCGACGCCTTCGAGGCGGCGCGGCCGAAGCTGATGGCTATCGCCTACCGGATGCTCGGCAGCGTGGTCGAGGCGGAGGACGTCGTCGGCGACGTCGCTGAGCGCTGGTCGACCATGGACGTCGATGCCGTGCGCAACAGTGAGGCCTGGCTCGTCACAGTGACCACACGGCGGGCCCTCGACGTGTTGCGCTCGGCCCGGCTGCAGCGCGAGTCGTATCCGGGTGTGTGGCTGCCCGAACCGATCGCCACCGGCGACGGTCCCGGGGACGAGCTGGAGCGTCGCGAGACGATGACGATGGGGTTCCTGCTCCTGCTCGAACGGCTGACACCGATCGAGCGGGCGGTGCTCGTGCTCCACGACGTGCTCGACCACCCGTACTCGCTGATCGCCGAGGCGGTCGGGCGCACCGAGGCGGCCTGCCGCCAAGCGCTGCACCGAGCTCGCCAGCACGTCACGGTGCCGGCGGCGCGACCGCTCGCCGACCGTGCGCGTGCCGAGCGCGTCGCGTCGCGATTCCTCACCGCCGGGCTGTGCGGTGACGTCGAGGAGCTGCTCGCCACGCTCTCGCCAGACGTCGTGGTGACCAGCGATGGCGGCGGTGTGGTGCACGCCGCGATGCGCCCGGTGCGCGGTCGCGATCGGGCGCTGCGCTTCCTCGGCGGACTCGGCCGCAACCTCGGCGACGATCCGCTCATGCATCCGTGCGAGCTGAACGGAGCGCCCGGTTTCGTCACCCACACCACAGCGGGTTGGGCGGCGATGTTGTGCGAGGTCGCCGGTGACCAGGTGACCGAGGTGCGCATGGTCGTCAACCCGGAGAAGCTCGAGCGGTTGCTCGCCGCGCACCCCGATCTGGCGGCCGGGCGTCCCGGTCCGTTCCACAGCGCCGGATGGCTGCGCCATCGCGGTGGCCGGCCGGTCGCCCGGCCATCGGTCGGCTAGTCGTCGGCTAACCGGCGAGGAGCCGCAGGACCTCGTCGTCAGAGGTCGCCGAGAAGTCGCGATACCACTGTCCGACGGCGCTGAAGTCTTCTGGCTGGAACGGGCAGATCAGGACGTCTGCCGACTCGGCGACGCGGCGGCACGAGTCGGGCGCGCCGACAGGGATCGCGGCGACCATGGACGCGGGTTCGGCGGTGCGCACTGCGGCCAGAGCCACCTGCATCGTGGCCCCGGTCGCCAGGCCATCGTCGACGACGACGACGACTCGTCCAGCCAGCGGCACCGCCGGGTGGTCGCGTCGGAACCGTGCCTCCTTCTCGACCAGCTCCGCCCGAGCCCGGGCTGCGAGGTCGTCGATCTCACGGCGGCGAAGACCGAGCCGCGCCACGAGATCGTCGTTGAACATGATCAGCCCACCCGACGCGACCGCGCCGATCGCCAGCTCCCGTTGACCAGGGGCACCGATCTTGCGCACCGTCAGCACGTCCAGCGGCGCGCCGAGTCGGACCGCGATGGGCGCGGCGACGGGCACCCCGCCACGCGCCAGGCCGAGCACGACGACGTCAACGTCGACGGTGTTCGGTGACCGGTCGGTGCCGGCGAGGTGGCCAGCGAGGTGGATCGCGACGAGGTCGGCCAGCTCCGTCCCGGCCTCGTGGCGGTCCTGATAGGCGCGCCGGCGCATCGCTCCATAGAACCACCTATTGGGCCCATCGTTTCGAGCGAATCCCACGCGGGTAGCTCAACGCACCGCTCGGCGAACATCGTCGCGGCGTCAGCAGAAGGACCGCCCATGATCGGCTTCATCATCTTCCTCATCGTCATCGGCTTCGTGGCCGGTTTCCTGGCTCGGCTGCTCGTGCCCGGTCCCGACCCGATGAGCCTCGGCCAGACCTGGCTGCTTGGCGTGGTCGGCAGCTTTGCCGGAGGGTTCCTCGCCTACCTGCTGTTCCGCAAGGACGGCGAGGACGGGTGGTTCCAGCCGGCCGGCTTCATCGGTTCGATCCTCGGCGCGATCATCGTGCTGTTGATCTACCGCGCCGTGACCCGTCGGCGTCGCCTGGCCCGCTGAGGCGTCGCAGCGCCGATACCGTCGGGCCGGGATGACGGCCACGACGCAACGACCCCTGATCGGGCTGACCGGACGGCGCAAGCACGGCGTCGACGTGCGCGGGTTTCCACAGAGCTTGCGCGACGTCGCCATCGACATGTACGTCAACGAGTACGCACGGGCGGTCACGGCGGCCGGAGGGCTGCCGGTCCATCTCCCGCTGCACGTCGACCCGGCTGACTACGTGGGGCGGTTGGACGGGCTGCTGCTCTCGGGCGGTGCCGATGTCCAGCCGTCGCTGTACGGCGCCGAGCCCGAGACGGACATCTCCCCACCCGAGCCTGACCGTGACCGGCTGGAGCTCGGGTTCATCGACGTGGCCATGGCTGACGAGGTCCCGGTGCTCGGCATCTGTCGCGGGCTGCAGCTGCTCAACGTGTGGGCCGGCGGGTCGCTCCACCAGCATGTCCCGACCCACGCCCGCTACGACGTGGCGCCGGACGAGCGGATCGACGATCTGACGCTGCAAGCGGGCACGCAGCTGCACGGCATGTACGGGGCGCAGCGCACGGTCAACTCGCTGCACCACCAGACGGTGGACCGTGTGGCGGACGGCTGGGTGGTCGCCGCCCGCAGCAGCGACGGCACGATCGAAGCGCTGGAGTGGCCGGGCCACGACGTCGTCGCCGTGCAGTGGCACCCCGAGCTGCTGCCGTCCGCCGCGACCGATCCGCTGTTCGCCTGGCTCGTCGAGCGGGCCGGAGCCGAGCGGGCCGGAGCCGAGCGGAACGTGTTGCGATGACACCGTCGGCGCGTGGCGAGGTCGTCGGTGCGGCGCTCGTCGCCCACGTGCCCACGATCGTCCTCCCGGAGGACGAACGGCGCGAGCTCAACGAGGGCAAGGAGATCAGCCTCGTGCCGGGTCTCCACCGCATGCGGGCGGAGGCGCTCGACCGGGTGCGGCCGGACACGATCGTCGTGTTCGATGCGCACTGGCATACGACGGTCGAGTTCGTCGTCGCGGCCCATGATCGGCGGGCTGGTCGGTACACGTCGGAGGAGCTGCCGCGAGGCATGTGCCAGATGCCGTACGACTTCCCCGGTGATCCCGACCTGGCCAAGTTGATCTCGGAGGAGGTGTCGGCAGCCGGATCATGGATGACGCCGATCGACGACCCGTGCCTCCCGATCCACTACCCGACGACGAACCTGCTGCCGTTCCTGCAGGGCGACGAACGGTGGGTCAGCGTCAGCACGGCACAGACCGGTGAGACCGACGATTTTCTGCTCGTCGGCGAGGCGATCGGCAAGGCGGTCGAGCGCAGCGGGCGGCGGGTCGTGCTGCTCGCCAGCGGGGCGATGAGCCACACGTTCTGGAAGCTGCGCGAGCTGCGCGCCCACGAGGCGTCGGACCCGGTGCACATCCGCACGCCGGAGGCGCGCGACGCCGATCTCGAGCGGCTGGCATGGCTGGAGGCCGGCAACCATCGACGGGTGATCGACACGATGCCGGAGTTCCTGCGCTACAAACCCGAGGCGATGTTCGGGCACTACCTGCTGATGGTCGCCGGCATCGGCGGCCGGGAGTGCGTCGCGCCGGGCGTGCGCTACAGCGACTACGAGAACTCGGTCGGCACCGGCCAGGTCCACGTCTGGTTCGACCGCCCCGAGTCTGGCTGGACCTGACCTACCTGCCCGGACCCTCTGGCGCCCGTTGGCCGCGGTGCTCCCAGTCGCCACCGAGGGCGGTCGAGCGGACCTCCTCCGACTGCGACGGCTGCGCCCCGACGTCCTCGCGGATCGCCGTCGGTCCGGTCACGATGCGGTTGGTCAGCGCGCCGAGTCCCTCGACCTCCACCGTGACGACGTCGCCCGGCTCGACCGGGCGGGAGTTGGCCGGTGTGCCGGAGAGCACGAGGTCGCCGGGCGCGAGGGTGATCGTGCGGGCCAGGTCGGCCACGAGGTAGTGCATGTCCCGCTGCATCTCGTCCGTCGAGCCGTCCTGGCGGACCAGCCCGTTGACGAGCGTGCGGATCTGCTTGCCGTGGAAGTCCCAGTCGGACACGACACCGGGCCCGACGGGGCACAGCGTGTCGGAGCCCTTGACCCGCAGCATCGATCCGGCATCGGTGTCCCGGAAGTCGTGCAGCCCGAAGTCGTTGGCGACCGTGTACCCGGCGATGTGGTCACCGACGTCGCTCGGCGCCACGTTGCGGCAGGTGCGCCCGATGACGATGGCGATCTCACCTTCGTAGTTCAACCACCGGCACCGTTCGGGCCGCACGACGTCGCCGCCGTGGCTGTTGAGCGCCGTGATCGGCTTGTGGAAGTAGGTCGGCGCGGGAGGCAGGCGCGTCATGAACTCGGCAACCCGGCTCGAGTAGTTGAGGTGGACGCAGAGGATCTTCGTCGGCTCGACGGGCGCGAGGTGGATGGCGTCGTCGACGGCGATCGCCCGGCCATCGCCGGCGACGAGCACGTCGTTGCGCCGCTCGACCGCCACCGGGTAGCCGTCGAGGAGGATCCGCCGACGTTCGATCATCCCGAGGGCGAACACTACCGTCGGCCGCCATGAGCACGCCCGACCAGCTGTCCGTCGAGCAGAAGGTGGCGCTGCTCTCCGGTGCGGACGTCTGGCACACGGCCAGCTTCGAGGACCCGCCCGTCCCGGCGATCCGCATGTCCGACGGACCGGCCGGCGTGCGGGGCACGTCGTGGACCGGCGCCGCCTCCGCCTCGTTCCCGTGCGGCGCGGCCCTCGGCGCCACGTGGGACCCCGATCTGGTGCGCCGGGTTGGTCACGCCCTCGGCCGCGAAGCTCGTTCGAAGAGCGCGCAGGTCGTCCTCGGACCGACCGTCAACCTCCACCGCACCCCGATCGGTGGGCGCAACTTCGAGTGCTTGAGCGAGGACCCGTTGCTCACCGCCGAACTGGGCGTCGCCTACGTCGAGGGGCTGCAGGCCGAGGGTGTGGCGTCGTGCATCAAGCACTTCGTCGGCAACGACACCGAGTTCGAGCGGATGACGATCTCCTCGCAGATCGACGACCGGACGTTGCGCGAGCTGTACCTCGTGCCGTTCGAGGCGGCGGTCCGGCGGGCCGGCGTACGGGCGATCATGAGCGGCTACAACCGGCTCAACGGCACGTTCTGCGCCGACCACCACTGGTTGCTGACCGAGCTGCTGCGCGACGAGTGGGGCTTCGACGGCGTCGTGATCAGCGATTGGTTCGGCTGCCACAGCGCGGAGGAATCGCTGCGCGCCGGGCTCGACCTGGAGATGCCCGGCCCGCCCAGGGCGCGCGGCACGCGCCTCCTCGAGGCCGTGCGCACCGGCACGGTCGACGAGCACGAGTTGGACGTCTCCGTCTCTCGCCTGCTTGCGCTCGCGGAGTGGACCGGTGCCGCCGCAGCGGGAACGTCCGAAGCGACGGCCGACGATGCCGAGACGCGAGCCGTGATCCGCGAGGCGGCGGTGCGCGGCATGGTGCTGCTGAAGAACGACGGCGACCGGCTGCCGCTGCCGGAGCGCCCGTGCAAGGTCGCGCTGATCGGACCCTACGCCCGGTTCGGCCGGCTGCAGGGGGGAGGTAGCGCGCGCGTCAAGCCCGATCACGGTCGCGGTCCGCTGGAGGCCCTCGAGGCGAGGCTCGGCGATGTCGTGTTCGAGCCAGGCGGGACCATCGCGAGGTACCTGCCGGCGGCGCGGGGCAACTTCACCGTCCAGTTCGAAGACCGTGCGGGCGGCGCCGGCACGACCAGTGCCAACCGGCTGGCGTGGTTCTGGGACCGTCCGCCGGTGGAGGGCGTCGACCCGACGGGCTTCGCCGCATCGATCTCGGGCACGTTCGTGCCCGACTCGGCGGGGGAGTGGGAGATCGGGCTGCGCGCGGTCGGCGTGGCGACGGTGCGCCTCGATGGCGAGACCGTCGTCGAACTGGCCGAGCCGCAGCGCGGCGGAGCGTTCTTCGGCATCGGCAGCCCCGAGGTGCGCAGCACCGTCACGCTGGACGATCGCCCGTACGAGCTGACGGTCGACTACCCGGCCGGCGAGGCCGATCTGGTGCGTGGCTTGGTCGTGGGTGCCCGTCTCGTGCCGGCGGGCGATCACCTCGCGCGGGCGGTGGCGATCGCCGGCGATGCCGATGTCGCCATCGTCATCGTCGGCACCGACGACGACTGGGAGACCGAAGGCGAGGACCGCACGGCGATGTCGCTGCCGGGCGACCAGGACGATCTCGTGCGCGCCGTGGCGGCAGCGAACGAGCAGACGATCGTCGTGCTCAACACCGGGTCGCCGGTCACGATGCCGTGGCTCGACGACGTGGCGGCCGTGCTGCAGCTCTGGTTCCCCGGTCAGGAGATCGGCGACGCACTGGCCGATGTGCTGACCGGCGAGGCCGAGCCTGGCGGGCGGCTGCCGATCACGTTCCCCCGCCAGCTCGGGGACACGCCGGCCTTCGCCCACTACCCGGGCGCCGACGGCCGGGCCGAGTACGCCGAGGGGTTGTTCATCGGGCACCGCTGGTACGAGCGGGAGGGGATCGAGCCGCTGTTCCCGTTCGGGTTTGGCCTCGGCTACACCACGTTCGAGCTGGACGCCGCCGTGATGGAGGGCAGCGCCGGGTCGGGCGCCACGCTGCAGGTGACGGTGAAGAACACCGGCTCGCGGGCCGGTGGCGAGGTCGTGCAGGTGTACGTCGAGCCGCCAGAGGGCGATGCCGACCGGCCGATGCGCCAGCTCGCCGGGTTCCGGCGCGTCGACCTCGCCGCAGCTGGCGAAGAACGGGTGACCATCGAGCTCGACCCACATGCCTTCGCCTCCTGGATCGACGGCGCCTGGACGGTGCAGCCCGGCGAGTACACCGTCCACGTCGGCCGGTCGTCACAGCACCTCCAACCCGTCGCCAAGATCGTCTGAAGCCCGTTCGGTTTCTGACGAAGGTTCGGTACGGATTCCCGTACCAATCGCGCCACGGAACCGTCAGAGGCGCCAGTCGATCTCGCTCCGGCCGGCGGCGGCGAGGGCGGCGTTGGTCCGGGAGAATGGGCGGGAGCCGAAGAAACCTTGGTGGGCCGACAGCGGCGACGGGTGGGCCGACTCGATGATCGTGTGCCGGGCGGTGTCGATCAGCGCTTGCTTCTTGCGGGCGTGGCTGCCCCACAGCATGAACACCACGTGATCGTCCTTGGCCGCAACAGCGCGGATCACCTCGTCGGTGAACGTCTCCCACCCGTGGCCCTGGTGCGAGGCGGCCTGGCCGGCGCGCACCGTCAGGGTCGTGTTGAGCAACAGCACGCCCTGCAGGGCCCAGGCCTCGAGGTTGCCGTGATCGGGTGAGGGGATGCCGAGGTCGGTGTGCAGCTCCTTGTGGATGTTGCCCAGCGACGGCGGGATGGCCACGCCGCGGCGCACCGAGAAGCACAGCCCGTGGGCCTGGCGTGGCCCGTGGTAGGGGTCCTGGCCGAGGATGAGCACCCGGGTCTCGGCGTACGGCGTGAGGTGGAGGGCGGCGAACACCTCGTCGGCCGGCGGGAAGACGGTGTGCCTGCTCCGCTCCTCCGCCACGAACTCCTGCAACGGCGGCCAGTACGGCTTGGCCAGCTCAGCCCGCAGCACCGGGTTCCAGTCGGTCGTCGGCATCGGCCGCCATCTTGTCCCAGTCCGTCACCGCCGAACGGACGGCGACGCCGCCCACCACGGCCGTCACGACGTACAGCGCGGCATGGATGTTGAGCAGCCACAGCAGCGGCACGTGACCGAGCAGGGTGCCGGCGGCGAGGGCGCCGGCACCCTGACCGATCGCTGCCGCCGCCTCGATCGTGCCGACGCACGGCCCGAGGTACTGCGGCGGCGTGAACTGCTGGACGGCGCTCGTGATGCCGACGCTGCAGCTGACGGCGAACGGACCGGCGAGCGCCATCACCACGGCGTACACGTCGATCGCCGTGGTCAGCGCGGCAGGTTCCAGGACACGAAGCCCCAGAGCGCCATCCCGCCGAAACCGACAGCGATCAACGCCGAGGGTGGGGCGCGCGATGCAACGCGCACGAGCAGCCCTCATGAGGGGACGCACTCGATGAGCGATGAGCGATGAGTGGTGATGTGACGCAGATCGCTCATCACGAGACGATCCGCGTCCAGTTCGGCCGGCTGTGCCGGGCGGCCGGCGCCGCCCTCCGATCAGCGGGCGGTGAGCCAGTGGAGGACGAGCGTCCATGCCTCGTGCTCCGGGTCGATCACGACGAAGTGGTCGCCCTCGACGGCGGCCAGCTCGGCGTCGTCGCCGGCGGCCACGGCTGCGGTGACGAACGCGTCGCTCTGGCTGATCGGCACGATCGAGTCGTCGCGCCCATGCACGCACAGGATCGGCACGCCGAGCGGCAGGTGCTCGATCGGACTCGCCTCGTCGTACCGCTCGCCGACCGCAGCCGGTTCGCCGCCGAGCAGCTCCTGCGCCGCGCCGCCGCCGAGGCGGTCGGCGGCCGACTGGCGCAGGTCGAGCACCCCGGCCTGGGAGACCACGCCGGTCACCGCCACGACCGGTTCGTCCCGGGTCGCCGCCCAAGCGGCCAGGTGCCCGCCGGCCGAGTGACCGATGGTCACGACCCGCGACAGGTCGAGCGGGGCGTCGAGGTCGGCCAGCGCGTCGATCGCCGCGGCGACGTCATCCAGCGTCGCGGGGTAGCCGCCGCCGTTGCCGACCCGCCGGTACTCGACGTTCCACGCCGCCCAGCCGCGGGTTGGCAGCGTGGCCGCCAGCGGCCGACCGAGCGACAGCGCGTACTGCGCCCGCCAAAAGCCGCCGTGGATGATCACGGCGAGCGGGAGTGCCTCGCCGCCTTCCGGCAGCGTCAGCTCGGCGAACTGGGAAGGATCGGTTCCGTACCGGTGTGTCTGCACCGGCGCAGCTTGCCCGCCGCTCGTCGACGACGCCGCCCCCGTCGATGGCGCCGCGCCGTCGCCGTCGGACCGGCATCCGGCCAGCCACAGCGCACCGCCGACCGCGCCGGCCAAGACTTCACGCCGTCCCGCCACGCCGACAGTCTCGCGTGGGAACGTCGCGATCGCCCCCGTACTCTCGCGGGGTGGCTGACCCGAACGCCGCCCTGCAGCACCTCGACGCCATCCCGCGCTCGAGGTTGGCGACGCTGCCGACGCCCCTCGAGCGGGGCCCGGGCCTGCCCGGCGGGGCGCGGCTGTGGGTCAAGCGCGACGACCTGACCGGGCTCGGTGCCGGCGGCAACAAGGCCCGCAAGCTCGAGTTCCTGTGCGCCGAGGCGTTGGGCTCGGGCGCCCGCTCCCTCGTCACCGTCGGCGCAGCACAGTCCAACCACTGCCGGATGACGGCAGCCGCCGGCGCCGTGCTCGGCCTTGAGGTCCACCTCGTCCTGTCCGGCCAGCGCCCGATGCGTCTGACGGGCAACCAGCTGCTGGCGGAGCGGTTCGGCGCCCAGCTGCACTTCGTCGGCTGCCCACCGCATCACTGGGGTGAGCTGGAGATTGCCAAGGACCAACTGACCGACGAGCTGGCCGCCGCCGGCGCCGCACCCCAGCCCATCCCGATCGGCGGCAGCACGGCGACCGGTGCGCTCGGATACCTCCTCGGTTACCTCGAACTCGTCGAGCAGTGCCGGGCGGCGGACCTGCGACCGTCCGTCGTGGTCCACACGTCATCGAGTGGCGGCACCCACGCCGGCCTCGTCGCCGGGCGGGCGCTGCTGCGGGCGCTCGGTCAGCGGGATCTGCCGCACGTCCTGGCGATCGGTGTGGCCAAGGGCGTGGTGATCGGGTTCCCCGACGTGCGTCAGCTGGCGGGCGAGGCGCTCGGGTTGCTCGGCGCCGACTCGGATCTGGTCGACGTCGGCGACGTCGAGACCGATGCCCGTTGGATGGGACCGGACTACGCCGTGCCGACGGCGGCCGGCGCCGAGGCGATCCGCTGGGGTGCGATCCACGGCGGTTGGGTGCTCGACGACACCTACAGCGGCAAGGGATTCGCCGGCCTGCTCGGCAACGCCGCGACCGGCCGCTGGGGTCCTGGCACCGACGTCGTGTTCCTGCACACCGGCGGGCTCCCCGGCGTGTTCGCCTGACCGATTCTCAGGTGTCCGGGTCGCGCCAGGCGCGACCCGTGCTCGTCAGAACCTGCTGCACCGGCCACTAGCGTGACGCCATGTCCGAGATCCTCGAGGTCGATCTCCTGGCGTTCGAACGAGGCACGGCTGAGCAGCGTCGAGCCGTCGTCGACGGGGTCCGGCGGAGCCTCGAGACCGGGTTCGTCCTCACCCGCCACGACCTGTCGGAGGACCTCCTCGACACGGCCTACGGCATGCTCGTCGAGTTCTTCCAGGCGCCGGCGGAGGACAAGCAGCGCTGGATCCAACCGGGCGCCAACGGCCAGACCGGCTACACCGGACTGCTCGTCGAGACCGCCGCGTCCAGCGACCTGCCGGACTGGAAGGAGATGCTCAACTGGTCGACGCCGATCCCGACCGGCCACCCGCTGCGGCGTCGCTTCCCGCACGCCTATCCGGACCAGCTGCTGCCCGAGGGCACCGTTCCCGGCATCACGAAGGTGCTGTACGAGTTCCACGACACGATCGCCGACCTGCAGCGGCGCTTCCTGCGGGTCATCGCCGAGGGCGTCGGCTGCCACGAGTCCTTCTTCGACGAGATGGTCACCGACGGGCCGACGTTGACGAGAGCCATCCGCTACCCGCCGATGCACGAGGTGCCCGACGAGACCGCCTACGAGTGGGCCGGCCAGCACGGCGACATCAACCTCATCACGGCACTGCCGCGATCGACTGCCCCTGGGTTGCAGGTGCGCGTCGACGACGAGTGGGTGGACGCCGTGGCTCCTGACGGCCAGGTGATCATCAACACCGGGATCATGCTGGAGCGACTGACCAACGGCCGGATCCCGATCGGCTGGCACCGCGTCGTCGCTGCGCCGGGCTTCGTCGGCGAGCGCTACAGCGTCGTGCAGTTCTGCCATCCCCGGCCGTGGACCGTGCTCTCCCCGGTGCCGACGTGCGTCACCCCGGAGCACCCGCAGCGGTACGCACCGATCACCGCCTCCGACGCCTTGGAAGAGGTCCTCTACGAGATCAACCTCGTCGAGGACGCCAGGAGGGTGTGACGTGCTGCGGCGCAGCGGGAACCGTCGTGTGCGCACGGTGTGGAGCGATCTCAACGGCCTGACCCACGGCCGTTACATCCCGTCGGGCAAGTTCGATCACGCCACGCATCACGCCGTCACGACGCTGTCGATGAGCCCGGAGGGCGAGATCCTGCCGATCTCGGGGTACGCCTCCGACGTCGGCTTCCCCGACCTGGCGGCCGTGCCGCTCGCCGACACCCGCCGGCCCGGGTGGGAGCCGGAGACCGACGTGGCCATCTGCGAGCTGCGCTACCAGGGCCAGCCGATCCCGATCTGCCCGCGGGCCGCGCTCGGGCGAGCGATCGAGGGGTGGCGAGCGATCGGCTTCGAACCGCAGCTGGGGTTCGAGCTGGAGCTGTACCTGATGACCGCTGACGAATCGGCGGTCGGCGGCTGGCGTCCGGCCGGCGGGCCGGGCCACCGGGTCTACGGCGTCGGGCTGGGCGGCGACCCGACCGGGCTGGCGCTCGAGTACTTCGACGCCGTCGAGGCGATGGACATCAGCCTGGAAGGTGTGCTGTCGGAGTTCTCGCCCGGCCAGCTGGAGGTCAACCTGACCTACGGCCCGGCGATGGCGGCGACCGATCAGGCCGTCCTGGTCAAGGAGATGACCCGCGAGCTGGCGGCTCGGCGCGGCTACCTGGCGACATACCTCGGTCGGCCCGATTCCATGTCGGTCGGGTCCGGTTTGCACGTCAACTTCTCGGTGGTGCCGGTGTCCGGCGGCGCCAACGCGTTCGCCGACCGCGACAAGCCCGATGGCCTGAGCACGCTCGCCCGCCAGAGCATCGGCGGCCTCGTCACCCACCACGAGGCCGTGGCCGGGCTGTCGGCGCCGCTGATCAACAGCTACAAGCGGTTGATGCCGGGTCTGATCGCCGGGTACTGGGCCAACTGGGGGCTCGACAACCGGTTCAGCACCTATCGGGTGCCGGCCGAGCGGGGCTCGGCGACGCGCATCGAGAACCGGATGCCGTGCGGCACGGCCAGCCCGTACCTCGCCGCCGCAGCCACGCTTGACGCGGCGCTGCTCGGCGTGGTCGACGGCGCAGACTGCGGCGCTCCGCAGATCGGCGATGCAGACGCCGAGCCGAACACCGACCGTCACACGCCTCACACGCTGGCCGAGGCACTGGATGCGGTCGAGGCCGACACCGTGCTGACCGACGCGCTGGGCACCGAGCTCGTCGCCGCATACCTCGCCCTGCGCCGCCACGAGGTGGCCCGCTGGGAGTCGGCGGGCGAGTCCTGGGACCCGGAGAAGGTCACCGCCTGGGAGCTCGACAGCTACCTGCGCTTCTACTGAGTCTGATGGCCTCGCTCGCTGCGAAGACTTCGCTCCTCGGCCTGGGCCGGGCAGGGCCGGCCTGGGCTGACGTGCTCACTGCGGCAGGGGCCAAACGGTCAATGCCCTGACCGAGATTGCCTCGCTCGCTGCGAAGACTCCGCTCCTCGGCCTGGGCCGGGCAAGGCCGGCCTGGGCTGACGTGCTCACTGCGGCAGGGGCCAAACGGTCGATGCCTGTCTGAAGGGTTCGTGGACGGTCGTTCGGGGGACCTTTCCTCCATGGGTCTGACCATCTCCGACGGGCCGTTGGCTCCGCAGTCCCCGACCACCGTCAACTACTCGATCGACGGGCCGCAGCACCGGCTGTTGTTCCAGGCCTTCGGGCGGCGCGTGCGCGCCGAGCTGGCCGGCACCGTGGTGGTGGAGACCGACGGCGGGATGCTGCTCCACGAGACGGCGATCCTCCCGCAGCTGTACGTGCCGGAGAGCGACATCGACGGCGCGCTGCTCGAGGCGACGGACCACCACACACACTGCCCGTTCAAGGGCGACGCGTCGTACCACACGATCCGGGTCGGCGA
>JBPCJW010000219.1:0-8913 GCA_051004915.1 Ilumatobacteraceae bacterium | reverse complement strand
CGAGCTGTACGACGCGCTCGTCGGCCGCACCACGGTGCCCAACCTGCGCGACCGCGTTCCCGGCATCACGATCGAGGACTCCTACGCCATCCAATCGCGCATGGTGCAACGGCGCCTCGACGCCGGCGAGCACATCGTCGGCAAGAAGATCGGCGTCACCAGCACCCCCGTGCAGGCGATGCTCGGGGTGTACGAGCCGGACTTCGGGCAGCTCCTGTCCGGCATGGTCCATCGCAATGGCGACACGATCCGGCTCGACTCGCTGATCCAGCCGCGCGCCGAGGGCGAGATCGCCTTCGTGCTCAAGCGCGACCTCGTCGGTCCCGGTGTCACCGCCGTCGACGTGCTGCGGGCCACCGACCACGTGGTGCCGTGCTTCGAGATCGTCGACTCCCGCATCGACGACTGGGACATCAAGATCGTCGACACCGTCGCCGACAACGCCTCGTGCGGTGTATACGTCCTTGGTGACACCCCGATGGATCCGTTCGAGATCGACCTCGCCCTCGTCGGCATGACGATCGACGTCCGACGATCGGGGGACGATGAGGCCGAGCTGTTCGCCACCGGCGCCGGCGCGTCCGTGCAGGGATCACCCGTCAATGCGCTGGCGTGGTTGGCCAACACGCTCGGCGCGCTCGGCATCCCGTTCCGGGCCGGCGAGGTGATCCTCACCGGATCCCTCAGCACGATGGCGTGGCTGCGCGAGCCGCAGACCATCACCTGCTCGTTCGGCGACCTCGGACAGTGCTCCGTCACGTTCGAGTAGTTCGAGTCGCGGACCCCAAAGGAGCCCCATGAGCCTTGCGCCAGAGGTCATCGTCGAGTTGACCGACATCGTCGACCACGCCCAGGTCGGTGCGTACGAGGTGACCAAGCTGACCGATGCCCAACCGGACATGGATGTGGCCGACGGGTATGCGGTGCAGGACGAACTGCTGCGTCGATGGGAGGCGAGCGGACGGGTGCTCGCCGGCTACAAGGCCGGTCTCACGTCGCAGGCCAAGATGGACCAGATGGGCGTGCGCGAGCCCGTCTTCGGCGTGTTGATGGCCGACACCTGCGTCCCCGACGGCGGGACGATCGAGATGGCCGGTCTGATCCATCCGCGGGTCGAAGCCGAGATCGCCTTCGTCACGTCGGCGGAGCTGGCGGGCGACGTCTCCATCGACGACGTGCTCGATGCCACCGACTTCGTCATGCCGGCGATCGAGGTCCTCGACTCGCGGTACGAGAACTTCCGCTTCGACCTACCGAGCGTCATCGCCGACAACACCTCGTGCGCCGGCTACGTCGTCGGTGGCGCTCCGCGCCGGCCGACCGGGCTCGACCTTCGCCTGCTCGGCGTGGTGATGCAGCGCAACGGTGAACTGGTCGGCAGCGCCGCCGGCGCAGCGGTGATGGGGCATCCGGCCGCCTCGGTGGCTGCCGTCGTGCGATGGTTGGCCGACGCGGGGCGGACCCTCGCGGACGGCAGCGTGGTCATGACGGGTGGGGTCACCGAGGCCATCGCGATGTCGTCGGGCGACCATGTGTCGGTCCGGGTCCAGCACCTCGGCACCGTCGGCGCGCGCTTCGCCTGATCAGCTGCGAGTGTCCGCCCGCGCTGCGATCTTGCCTGCCCGCGCCTCGCTCGCCGGCACCCCGCCGATGCCCCAGTGGGTGGTCGGGATCTCGATGACGAGGACGCGGGTCTGCTCGATCGGGATGCCGAGGATCTCGGCGACCAGCGCCGACATGTCGGCCATCAGCCGTCGCAGCTGCTCGGGCGGCCGGCCCTCGATCAAACGCGATGCGGATCAGCGGCGAGACCCGCTCCGGAGCCGCCACGCCACCGAGGCCCCATCGCGCCCCGGGCACGACGTGGACCTCGGCGCGGAACCGTTCGATCGGGCCCTGCACCACCTCGGCGTACAGGGCAGTGCACCGCTCGATGAGCAGCCGATGGATCTCGTCGTCGTGACCTTCCATCAGATCGTCTGGATCAACGGCACCGGGTCATCGTCGCCGAGGCACGCCACGTCACCGGCAGTGCGGTTCCGGAGGTGGACACCAACGACCCCCGCCTGACCGCGATCTGGCAGTGCGACCGGATGGCCAAGCTGACCGCAGCGATCGTCGGGTCGGGCAACGTTCGTCGTGCCGGCCGTCGCGACGACGCCCAGGTCGGCTTCCACGGCCACGAAGACTTGAACATCGCCGTCGCCAACTCGGTCATCGCGACCAGGGCCGGTGCCGTGCAGATCGACGGGAGGGTTCGGCGCAGCAGCTGGTCGGCGGCCAGGCGAACCAGATCATCTTCATCGCCGCCGAGCTCGCCGCCGTCTGATCGCGTCGTTCCGGCGACGGATCAGCCGGTCAGCTGGAGGCGACCGCCGAAGCCCATCTCCTTGCTGATGGACATGGCACACCGGCGAACCTGGCGGACGTACTTCGGGAGGTGGTCGGCATCGAACCGCACCGTCGGACCGACGATCGACACCGCCGCGATGCACAGCCCGCCGCGACCGAACACCGGCGCGCCGACGCTGCTCACCTTCGGCTCGCTCTCCTCGATCGACACGGCGTAGCCATCGTCCCGCACGCGCGCCAGCGCGTCGAGGAGCAACGCCTTGGACGTGATCGAGCGGGGGGCGCGCCGCCGCAGTCCCGCCGCGAGCACGCGATCCGTGGCGGCAGGGTCCGATGCGAAAGCGAGCAGACACTTCCCCGACGACGTCACGTAAGCGGGCATGCGCAGGCCGACGCGGTGCAGCATCGCCAGGCCGGCCGACTCGAACCGTTCCAGCGTCGGTGCCGTCGAGCACGGCCAGGTGCACGGTCTCCTGGCACTCGGCGCGCAGCCGCTCCATCGGTCCGTGGGCGACCTCGTGCAGCGCAGACCGGACACGACGCGCTGGCCCATCTCGTGCAGCTTGAGGCCGAACCGGTAGCGGTCGTCGGCCGTCTTCGTCACGTACCCGCGCTCGAGCAGCGTGCTGAGGGCGCGGTGCACGCTGGACTTCCCCATGTCCAGCTTGCGCGCCAGCTCGGACACGCCGAGCACCGGCTCGGCATAGCTGAAGGCCTCCAGCACCCGCAGGGTCTTGGTGACCGTGGAGAGCTGATCGCCCACGGCCCTCGGTTCTAGCCGACTCGCTCGCTCACCGTGACGATGGGATCGCTCACTCGAAGACTCGCTCGCTCACCGTGACGATGGGCTCGCTCACTCGAAGACTCGCTCGCTCACCAGGTCGCGCCGTCGTTGGCGTCCCAGCAACGGCGGGCGGCTTCGGCACCGGCGAAGTACGCGGCGCGCGCCGATTCTGTTTGTCTTCGGGGGTTCACGGGGGGCCGAAGCCCCCCGTGTGATCACATCATGCCGGGCATGCCACCCATGCCGCCGCCGCCGCCGCCGGCCATGGCGGCAGAAGGCGGCTCGGGCTTGTCGGCGATCAAGGCCTCGGTGGTCAGCACCATGGCGGCGATCGACGCCGCGTTCTGCAGCGCCGCCCGCGTCACCTTGGCCGGATCGACGATGCCGGCCTTGACCAGGTCGGTCAGCTCGCCCGTGGCTGCGTTGAGCCCGGTCGTGCCGGACTCGGCCTCGACCCGCTGCACCCACACCGAACCCTCGAGCCCGGCGTTTTCGGCGATGTACCGAGTGGGCGCGGTGAGCGCCTCCCACACCGTGCGGGCACCGGTCGCCTGATCGCCCTCGAGCGAGTCGATGACCTTCTGGACCGCGGGGCGGGCACGGATGAGGGCCACGCCGCCACCGGCGACGACACCCTCCTCGATCGCCGCCCGAGTCGCCGAGACGGCGTCCTCGATGCGGTGCTTCTTCTCCTTCAGCTCGACCTCGGTGGCCGCGCCGACCTGGATGACCGCGACACCTCCGGCCAGTTTGGCCAGACGCTCCTGCAGCTTCTCCTTGTCCCAGTCGGAGTCGGTGTTCTCGATCTCCGCCTTGATCTGGTTGATGCGGCCCTTGACGTCCTCGCTGGTGCCACCACCGTCGACGATCGTCGTGTTGTCCTTGGTGACGATGACCCGTTTGGCGGTGCCGAGCAGGTCGAGCGTGACGTTGTCGAGCTTCAGGCCGACCTCTTCGGCGACCACCTGGGCTCCGGTCAGGACAGCCATGTCCTGCAACATCGCCTTGCGGCGGTCACCGAAACCGGGCGCCTTGACGGCGACCGAGGTGAACGTGCCACGGATCTTGTTGACGACGAGCGTCGCCAGCGCCTCGCCCTCGACGTCTTCGGAGATGATGACCAGCGGGCGGCCGCTCTTCATCACCGTCTCGAGGACGGGGAGAAGCGACTGGACGGTCGCCACCTTGGCCTGGTTGAGCAGGATGTACGGCTCCTCAAGCACGGCTTCCTGACGCTCGGCGTCGGTCACGAAGTACGGCGACAGGTAGCCCTTGTCGAACTGCATGCCCTCGGTGAACTCCAGCTCGGTGCCGAACGTGTTCGACTCCTCGACCGTCACGACGCCGTCCTTGCCGACCTTGTCGATCGCCTCGGCGATGACCTCGCCGATCGACGGGTCGGCGGCCGAGATCGTGGCCACGTTGGCGATGTCGTTCTTGTCGTCGACGTCCTTGGCGTCGGCCTGGATGGCCTCGACGGCGGCGGCGACGGCCTTCTCGATGCCCTTCTTCAGGCTCATCGGGTTGGCGCCTGCGGCGACCTGACGCATGCCGTGGGTGACCATCGCCTGAGCGAGGACCGTGGCGGTCGTGGTGCCGTCGCCGGCGACATCGTTGGTCTTCGTCGCCACTTCCTTGACGAGCTGGGCACCCATGTTCTCGAACGGGTCCTCGAGCTCGACCTCCTTGGCGATCGACACACCGTCGTTGGTGATCGTCGGCGCGCCCCACTTCTTGGCGAGGACGACGTTGCGGCCCTTCGGGCCGAGCGTCACCTTGACGGCATCGGCGAGCTTGTTGACGCCGGCCTCGAGCGAGCGCCGGGCGGCCTCGTCGAACTTGAGCAGCTTGGCCATCAGCCCACCACCGCGAGGACGTCGCGGCTGGACAGGATGAGCAGGTCCTCACCGTCGATGGTGACCTCGGTGCCGCCGTACTTGCTGTACAGGACGGTCTGGCCGACCTCGACGTCGAGGGGGATCAGCTCGCCTGAGCTCTCAGCGCGCTTGCCGGGACCGACGGCGAGCACCTTGCCCTGCTGCGGCTTCTCCTTGGCGGTGTCGGGGATGACGAGACCGGACGCGGTGGTCTGCTCCGCCTCGTTGGGCTGGACGACGATGCGGTCATCGAGCGGCTTCAGTGCCATGTTGTGCGAGCCTCCATTGGCTGTGACGTGGATCGGGCCGATTAGCACTCGGCCAGTGCGACTGCCAATCGTACGCCACGATCCATCGCGTTAGCAACCGGAGGGCGAGAGTGCTAACGGGGAGGCGATCCGAGGGTTTCAGCGCACCCGAGGGTTCGCGGACCGGACGCCGGGCCGGAAACCCTCCGATCAGCCGGGCCGCCACCCGCAGTGGCGCCGCAGCAGGTCGGCGACGGTCGTCAAGGGGAGGCCGACGACGTTGCTGACGCTGCCTCGGATGCCCTCGACCAGCACCGCGCCGGCACCCTGGATGGCGTAGGCGCCGGCCTTGTCGAACGGTTCGCCGGTCGCGAGGTACCACTCCAGCGCTCCCGGGGTGATCGGCACCATCGTGACCAGCGTGGTCACGACCGCGACCTGTTCGGCTCCGGCGACGCGCAGCGCGACGCCGGTGTGGACGCGGTGGGTCCGCCCGGCCAGGCGCCGCAGCATGCGCGTCGCGTCCTCGACGTCCCTCGGTTGGCCGAACACCTCGCCGTCACAATCGACGATCGTGTCTGCCGCTAGCACCGGCTCGCCATCGACGGCACGGGCCTTGGCGAGGGCCAAGCGCCGGACGAGGTCGAGCGGACGTTCCCCCGGCTGCGGCGTCTCGTCGATGTCGGCGACGACGACCTCGAACGGCACACCGAGCTGGGTCAGCAGCTGGCGCCGTCGCGGCGACCCCGAGGCGAGGATCAACCGGTTCTCCTGGTGGTTTTGGGTCATTGGTGACCCCTGAAAACGCTTGAGAACGTGATGGTGCGCTACTCGGGTGGGGTGAGGGCCCAGCGGATGGTGCGGGTGATGGCGTCGCCGGCGCCGCGCACCACGGTCGCTTCGGTGAACGGGAGCCACGGCAGGCGCAGCGGCCAGCGAGCCCAGCGTGGCAGCAGGGCGATGGCTGCGCCGGCGATCGGCAAGTAGGCGCCGCGCAGGGGCAACGGCAGCGGCGGCGTGACGACGAGGTAGCGGGCGGCGGCGCGGGCTGCCGGCGTGCCGGCCAGCTCGGGCCGGAAGGCCTCGAGCAACTCCCGTGCCTCGGCGACGGTGGTCGGCACGTCGTCGGCGCCCAACACCACGGCCACCTCGCCCGACTGCGCGACGTACTCGTCGCGCTCCGGTTGCGTCAGCACCTCGGAGCCGAACCGGCGATGGGCGGCGAGGAACGACGTGACCTCGGCGAGATGGACCCACGAGAGCAGGTGCGGGTCGCCGGCCGAGTACGGGCGGCCGTCGGGAGCCACGCCGACCACTCGCCGGTGCACGGCCTCGACGATGTCGATCTCCTGCCGAGCATCCTGCGCCGAGCCGTACGTCGTGACGGCGAGGAAGCGACTCGTGCGGGCCAACCGCCCCCACGGGTCGCCGCGGAACCCCGAGTGCTGATCGACGCCCGCCATCGCCAGCGGGTGCAGCGACTGCAAGAGCAGTGCCGAAAGCCCACCGATGAACATCGAGGCATCGCCGTGGACGCGGGTGATCGGGCTGCCCGGCTCGAACCACCGGTCGACGTCGGAGCGGTTGAGCCGCTGGCGCACCTCGCCACCGTCCTGGCCGGCGACGCGCTCGAAGATCGCCGCACCGATCGACCGCCGGACCCCGGCGACGAGGTCGTCGAGGGGCGGCGGCATGTCGCCAGTGTGCCCGGGCCGTTGAACCGACACACGGAGGTGCGCGATGAGCGCCGGTCCTACGGCTCGGGTCCCCAGCCGAAGATGCCGCCGATCCCGCCACCCGACCAGCCGGCGTAGATGCCGATCGTCGTGCCGACGACGACGGCCGGGGCCATCCACGGCCACGCCTGCCGACCGACGGGTCGCTGGTCCTGCTGCTTCGGCCGCATCAGGAACGGCCCGGCGAGGATGCCGAGGAACCAGCCGACGGTGTGGCTGAGATCGAAGATCAACCCGGACAGCAGCAGCGGCCCGATCATGTAGCAGGTCACGCCGAGACGGGTCGCCCTGCGCAGCGGCGACCGGAGGTACGCCGTCCACGCGCCCATGCAGGCGAACCCCCCGACGGAGATGCCGAAGTCGGTGACGGTTGTGATCTCACGGGCGAACGCGCTCGTGTTGTCCTGCAGCGGGATGACCGCCAACAGCACGAGCAGGACGCCGAGCACCTGTCCTCCGACGAGTGCGACGAGCGTGCGCCAGTGGCGGGCGACGTGTTCGTACAGCACCACTGCGATGACGGTGAAGCTGGGCAGCGGGATGGACAGGCCGTCGACCAGCACCGTCCCCGTGAAGAGCGTCCACCACCTCCCTTCCTGCAGCGCGGGCAGCCCATACCCCAACTCGGCGACATCAGCCGCCGTGCGGTCGTCGCCGAGCGCCCACCGGGCGACCAATGTCGCCAGGATCGGCACGACGATGACCCCGAGCGCCACGCAGTACCGCACGGGCACGCTGGCCAGCCAGCGCAGCACCGGCACGATTCAGCCGCCGGAGAGGGCGAGGACGTCGGCGTCGTCGGGAACCGTGACGTCGTTAGGGTCGTCCAGGAACCCGTCGGGCAGCGCGACGCGGATCGGGCCGTTGGTGTGGCCACGTCGGATCCGCTCACCGCCCGGCACGACTTCCAGCGCGGGTTCGAGACCTGCCAGCAGGTCGTCCAGCTCGCCCAGCGACGACACCTGGGCGAACCGCCGCCGCACCTCCCCACCCACCGGGTAGCCGGTCAGGTACCACGACGCGTGCTTGCGGAACGTGCGCATCGCGGTGCGCTCGCACCCGTGGTGCTCGACGAGCGCGCCGGCGTGGTCGGCCATCACCGCAGAGGCGAAGCCCAGCGGGCGCCGCCCAGCCACCGGTCGCCCGCGCAGCGCATCGATCAGATCTCCGAACAGCCACGGACGTCCGAGGCAGCCCCGTCCCACGACCACCCCGTCGCACCCCGTGTCGCGCATCATCGCGACGGCGTCGCCAGCCTCCCAGATGTCGCCGTTGCCGAGCACCGGGATGCCGTCGACGTGCGCCTTCAGCTCAGCGATCGCCGCCCACCGCGCATCACCGGCGTAGTGCTGCTGGACGGTCCTGGCGTGCAGCGCGATCGCCACGATCCCCTCGTCCCGGCAGATCTCGCCGGCCCGCAGGTGCGTCAGCAACCCGTCGTGCAGGCCCATCCGGAACTTGGCCGTGACGGGGACGCCGTACGGCTCGGCCGTCGAGACCGCCGCCTGCACGATCGCCCGCAGCAGGCGCGGCCGGGCGGGCACGGCCGCGCCACCGCCGCGCCGTGTGACCTTGGCGGCCGGGCACCCGAAGTTCAGATCGAGGTGATCGACGAGACCGGCGTCGCAGAGCCGGTGCACCGCCCGGCCCATCATCACCGGGTCGGACCCGTACAGCTGCAGGCTGCGCGGGTGCTCGGCGACATCGAACGCGACCATCTGATTGGTCTTCGCGTTGGCGTGGACGAGCGCCGTCGCCATGACCATCTCGTTGACGTAGACCAGCCCCGGTCCGAACCGCCGGCACAGCGCGCGGAACGGCGCGTTGGTGACGCCCGCCATTGGCGCCAACACCACCGGCGCAACCGGCGTGAACGTGCCCAGCCGGAGCCGCATCATCGTGATGGTACCGACGAG
>JBPCJW010000218.1:0-6416 GCA_051004915.1 Ilumatobacteraceae bacterium | reverse complement strand
CACCTCGCCCAGTTGGTACAGCGCCGCTTCCCGAACGACCCGGCGATGTGGCTCCCGAAGAAGCCAATGCGTCGCCATCACTACCTCTACGGCCGCGGCACCTACCTCGCGTCGCCGAAGATCCTCGAGCGGATCGGCGCCGTCCACAGAGAGCTGGCAACCGCACAGGCCCGCCAGACCGGGCTGCTCGACCCCAACGGTGCCGGCTCATGGACCCACCCGGACCTCAAACGCTCCCTCCACGCCGACGGGAAGGTCGTCACCCCGCTGTTCAAAGCCAAACCGGGCGAGAAGATCGTCAACAAGTCGACCGGTGAGATCCGCCACCCCCGCGTGGAGGCGGACGCGTCGCTGCACATCGAAGGGACCGGCGAGGCGGCGTGGGGGTGCAAGTTCGTCATCGTCGCTGCCCGCGATACCCACCCCAACTCCCGGATCATCACCGACGTCGCCTTTGTCCCTGCGCCAGGCGGTGAAGCCGCCCGAGCCGTCGAGATGTTCGCGCGCCTGCACCCGTACGTGCCCGGAGCGCAGGCCGTGATCTACGACGGCGCGCTCCGCGGCGTGCACCACCAGCACTTCCTACGCCACCTCGGACTCGTCACCGTCAGCCACGTCACGGCCAAGATGGCGCTACGAAACAAGGCGAACAAGTCCAGGAAGCGTGTCGAGAAACGCGTCTTCCTCGAGAGCAGGACTGTCCCCACCTCGGCAGGTCCCGCCGAGATCAAGATCTTCACGCACGGTGGCCAGATCGGCATCGGCGAACTCGACGACACCGGCGAAATCGCCTTCACCGCACTGCAACGAATTCGAACCCACCGGACCCGCGCGAAGACGGGCATGTACCGCTGGTACAACGACTACCGGCTCCCACCCGCCGCCGGCGGAGGAACCATCACCATCCGCCTCCACGGCAACGAAGACGACACCAAACGTCGGTTCAACCGCACCGAGAACATCAGGCCGATCCCTCCCGGTGACCCCGACTTCGAACGGCTCTACCCGCGCCGGAACGACTCCGAGAGCATCAACCGTCACTTCGACGACACCCTCTGGCTTGGCCGGGCGCACAGCGTCGGACACCACCGGCAGACGCTGAACCTGCTCACGTACGCCCTCGGGGTCAACGCCCTCACCCTGCATCTGCATCGACAGCGACAGGCGCCCTCGAGAGCCGCCTAGAGCCCCCCGGGCTCGCCGGGAGACCGTTCATCTGCGCGCCACCGGGCATGCCGACCGAGCATTTCGCGTCCACCGTGGTCAGGAGTACCGCCCGACCTGTCCGGATACGCTCCCGGATCGGCCCCGGGCCGATGCGCAGAAGGTTTTCTCCCGCGTTTTCTCCCGGTCCCGCCCAGATAGCTCAGTCGGTAGAGCAACGCACTCGTAATGCGTAGGTCGTGGGTTCGATTCCCACTCTGGGCTCCCTCGAAAGTCCTGGTAGATAGACATTTCGCTCCGAGCGATACTCGCCGAACGAGCATTTGTCCGCCATGTTGTCCGCCATTTTGCGATTGCGGCCTACAGTGCTGCCATGCGCGGCACGGTGCGTGCGGTGAAGGGGCGCGACCACTACTGGGAGATCGCCGTCGACGCCGGTCGTGATCCGATCAACGGGCGGCGGCTGCGCATCGTTCGCGGCGTCCGGGGCGGCAAGCGCGACGCCGAGCGGGCGCTGAACCAACTCGTCACCGATGTCAGTAGCGGGCGGGCGTCGACGGCGACGGTCGCCGATCTCCTCGAACGCTGGCTCGACAACGTCGGCTCGACGCTCTCGCCGCGCACATCGCAGGGCTACCGGCGCGTCGTCGCCCAACGACTCCTGCCGGCGCTCGGTCCGACCAAGCTGAACAAGCTGAACGCTGCACAGCTCGACCGGCTGTACCGGTCCTTGTCGGCCGAGGGCCTGGCCCCGGCGTCGGTGCGGGCAGTCCACGCAGTGATCAGCTCGGCCCTGAACCAGGCGGTCCGCTGGGGATGGCTCGGCGAGAACGTCGCCGACCGCGCAACGCCTCCACCAACCCGGCGTGCCCACCTCGATCCGCCCGACCCGGCGACGGTCATCGAGCTGATTGAGGTCGCCAAGCGATCGCGCTACCCGGAGCTCGGCCTGTTCCTCCACCTCGCCGCCGCCACCGGCGCCAGGCGGGGTGAGCTGATCGCGCTGCGCTGGTCTTCGATCGACCTCCCCAACCTGCAAGTCCTTATCGACCGGTCCATCATCCAGGTTGGACGGCAGCTGATCGAGAAGGACACCAAGACGCACCAGGCGCGCCGGCTGGCCATCGACCCGGGGACGGCCTCGCTGCTGCACGAGCACCGCATCGCAGCCGAGCGACGGGCACGGATCGTGCGCACCGAGCTCGACGACCGATCGTTCGTCTTCTCCGACGATCCCGACGGGTCGCTCCCGTGGAAGCCGGACCGCGTCACTACTGCGTTCGGCCGCTTCTGCCAGCAGCTGGGCGTGACCGGCGTGCGGTTCCACGACCTCCGGCACTTCGCGGCGACCAGGCTGCTGACGTCAGGGGTGGACGTCCGCACCGTGTCCGGTCGGCTCGGACACGCTGCGGCGTCGACCACCCTGGGCGTCTACGCCCACTTTCTCCAGTCCGCCGACCACGCAGCTGCCGCAGTGCTTGGCGAATTGCTCGTTCCCGCGGCGGATCCAAGCGCCACCGAGTGACTGGGCGTTGCCCTACGCACTTTCATGAAGCGTAGAGTTCTGTACGGTTCATGAAAGCGCCGGCTCCGTCCCTTGTCCCGATCTTGCGTTCGGACACGCAGGGTCGCATCCTCGCTCGTGTCCTCACCGACCCGGCCCGCGGCTACAGCCTCTCGGAGCTGGTGAGGTCGGTCGACTCGAGCATGCCCACCGTGCTGCGCGAGGTCGAGCGGGCCGAGCGGGCCGGGATCGTGACCACGGAGAAGATCGGACCGACACGACTGGTGCGTGCCAACGTCGCCCATCCGCTGCACGCTGCGCTGAGCCAGCTCATCCTGGCCACGTACGGCCCGCCGTCCGTCATCGCCGTCGAGTTCGCACCGATCGAGGCGGCGCTCGCCGTGGTGCTGTTCGGCTCATGGGCCGCCCGCTATTGCGGCGAGTCGGGACGCGCCCCGAACGACGTCGACGTGCTGGTGATCGGATCGCCGGACCGTGACGCAGTCGACGATGCCGCCGAGCGCGCCGAGCGGGTCATCGGCCTGCCGGTGCAGGCGACCGTGCGCTCTCGATCGCAGTGGCTGCACGCACGTGAGGCCTTCATCCAACAGGTCAGGGCCCGGCCGCTCGTCGTGGTGCTCGTCGACCACACCGACCTTCAGCTGGCCGTCGGGCTGCACGACCTCGCCGCCGGTGGTGCGTCGACGTGACGTGGGCGCGCGGGCGGGCCGAGGTCGAACGGCTGCTGGCCGACGGCGAGCTCGAACGGGTCCCTCCCTCTCAGGAGGTTGTCGACCGACTGCTTGCTGACGTCACCGCCCACATCCGTCTCGCCCGTCGCGGCACCGACGACGACCCGGCCGGCGCCATGCAGCTGAGCTACGACGCGGCTCGCAAGGCGTGCACGGCGCTGATGGCAGTCCAAGGATTGCGGGCGACAAGTCGCGGCGGTCACATCGCCGTGATCGACACCGTGCGCGCTCAGTTCAACGACCGTGGCGGCATGGCGGTGTTCGGCCGGCTGCATCGACTCCGCCGGCGACGCAACGCGACGGAGTATCCCGACCTCGACTCGCCAGGGATCACCCAAGACGACGCCGGTCAAGCCATCGACACCGCACGCGAGGTGATCGGCGTTGTCGAGCGGTTGCTCGCCAGCGGTCGCCTCGACGCCTTTCGCTGACACCCTCCGCCGCCAGCCCCGTTGGCCGCAATCCCTGGCGACGGCCGTGTGTGAACTTGGTCACAGCAAGGTGTCCGTGGTTGACCGCCATGTACCGCCGTTGACCTCTGTGTACTGAATCATGCTGATCTGTTCGCTGAGCAGGGCAGATGCCCCTTGTCGTTCCGAGTCACAGCTGTGTAAGTACGGCTCATGAGCGTCGTTGGGGAGCTCGAGTTCGCGCTTCGGCACTACCCGCTCCTGCTGACGGTCGAGGAGGCCGCCGAGGTGTTGCGGATCGGTCGGTCGCTGGCCTACGAGCTGGCCCGGCGCTACGAGCGGTCGGGCGGACGCGAAGGGCTCCCGGTGATCCGAGTCGGTGCCTGCCTGCGCGTCCCACGCTGGGCGCTGGTCGAGTTGCTGGCTACCGGCCGGGTCGTGTGCCTCGTCGACGCAAGAGACGTCGAGCACGATCGCGCAGATCCTGCTGCGTCCGATCTCCACGGTGAAGCCGAACCGTTCGCGCAGCCCACCGCCGAAGAAGTCAGACGCACCGCAACGAAGCAGCAACGTCGACCCCGATCGGCCACATCGCGCCGTCCCCGTCGGTCACGTCCCGATCAGCAGCTCATCCTCCTTCCGTCGGACTGAGCGTCGTCATGCTCCAGAAGCGAGCCAGTCATCAAGCACCGCCCAGATCATTCAGACAGGTGCACGCGGGTGTGCGGGAACCGTGTTGGGGTGGTCGATGCTGCGGGTGACGACGCTGTATGCGTCGTCGGCGGCGGCGACGGCCGCCTACTACGCCCACTACTTGACGATGGACCCCGGTGAGGAACCCGGCGTGTGGCGTGGCCGGCAGGCTGACGGGCTCGGCCTGGCCGTCCAAGTGCGCACTGAGGATCTGGAGTTGTTGTTGTCGGGCCGTGACCCGGTGTCGGGGACATGGCTCGGTTCGCCGCTGGTCGATCGGTGCAAGCGCAACGGCAAGGTGATCCACGCCGTCGCCGGGTTCGACGCGACGTTCTCTGCGCCGAAGTCACTCTCGGTGTGGTGGGCGTTGACCGGCGACACCCGCCTACTCGACGCCCATGACATAGCGGTGGCGGCGGCACTCGGACACCTGGAGCGGTTCGGGTCGACCACGCGACGCCGGCGGGACGGCCGCATGCTGTTTGCGGATACGGGCGGGTTGACGATGGCGACGTTCCGCCAGACGACATCACGGCTCGACGATCCGCAGCTGCACACCCACGCCGTGGTATCGGCGAAGGTGCAGACCGAAGTGGGCCGCTGGTACGCCCTCAATGGCCACTACATCAAGCAGCACCAACGCATGCTCGGCGGGCTGTACCAGTCGGTGCTGCGGGCCGAGCTGACGCCTCGGTTCGGGGTCGGTTGGTTGCCGGTGGTCAAGGGGCAGGCCGAGATCGCCGGTGTCCCAACGGAGCTGCTCGCCGTGTTCTCGAAACGGACGAGCGAGATCGACGCCGCGCTCACGGCGAAGGTGGCCGAGTTCCGCCAACGCGAAGGCCGCGGGCCGTCGCGGTTCGAGCGGGCGGCGATGGAACGCGAAGCGGCCAAGGACACGAGGCGCCGCAAGTCGGGCAACGGTGTCGCCGACCTGACGACACGCTGGCAGGCCGAAGCCGCCGCCATCGCCTGGACACCCGACCTCCTCCGCACGGCAACCGACGACGCCGGACGCGAGGCCGGGCTGCGGCTGGTGGACGGGTTGACGATCGGCGAGATCGTCGAGGCGATGGCGGCCAAGCAGTCGTCATGGTGCCGAGCCGACGTCGTCAAGACGTTGTGCGACGTGCTACCGGCCGTGTCGCACATCTCGGGACACCGCTGGCATGACCTGATCGAACAGACCGCCGACAAGGTGCTGTCCCGGTGCATCGACTTGGACCCACCCAACCCGGTCGAGCGACGCGCGTCGGATGGCCGATCGGTGTGGATCGAACCGACCGCTGCGCAGTTCTCGTCCGATGAGGTGTTGGCCCAGGAAGAACACATCGTCACGTGGGCGATGGCCGCCCAAGCCACGGAGCCGACGCCGTCGACGACAGTGGAGCGAGGCGGCCTCGACGTCGCCCAGCATCACGCCGCGGCGTCGGTCGCCGGACACGACGGCGTGGTGTTGGTGGTCGGGCCGGCCGGGACCGGCAAGACCCGCATGCTCGCCGCCGGAGCCGACGCCCTGGCCGGACACGGACGGGTCGTGTTCGGGTTGGCGCCGACGGCGAAGGCGGCCCGGGTCCTCGAACGCGACACCCGGATGCCGGCTGACACGGTGGCCAAACTGCTCCACGAACGGCGACGAACCGACCGCCCACCCGCACCGCCGTATCGGCTGCCCACCGGGGCGACGGTGATCGTGGACGAGGCGAGCATGATCTCCACCCCGGACCTGTACCAGCTGGTGCGGCTGGCCGAGACATGGCGGTGGAGGTTGGTGCTCGTCGGCGATCACCGCCAACTGCAAGCAGTCGGTCGCGGCGGCCTGTTCGCCGAACTGTGCGTCAACGGACGCGTCGACGAACTCGACCAGCTCCACCGCTTCGCCCGCCGGTGGGAGGC
>JBPCJW010000217.1:0-11246 GCA_051004915.1 Ilumatobacteraceae bacterium | reverse complement strand
CGCCTTGCCGACGTAGAGCACCTCGTCGCGGTGGCCGTAGAACAGGTAGACGCCGGGCGTGCGCGGCAGGCCGGCGGTCATCCGCAGCTTCCCGGCCTGCGGGTGACCGGCCATCGTGGCCAACGTGATGAGGTCGTCCAGCCCGAGCACGCCGAGCGCGGTGGCCCGCTCGATGAGCAGGTGCAAGAGATCGGTGGTGGCCAGCGCGTCGTCGAGGGCCCGGTGCGTCGGTCGGTGGTCGAGGCGCAGCCGGGAGGCCAGGGTGCCGAGGCGGCAGTCGGGCACCTCGTCACGGACCAGGCGCCGAGCCAGCGACACGGTGTCGACGCGGGTCGGCGCCGGCTCGGGACGTCCCGAGCGGCGGCAGGCGGCACGCAGGAAGGCGAGGTCGAACCCGATGTTGTGGCCGACGATGATCGCGCCGCGGAGGAACTCGAGCAGCGCCGGCAGCACGGTCTCGACGCGCGGTGCCGTGGCGACGAGCGAGTCGGTCAGCCCGGTCAACACGGTGATCTGCGGGGGGATCGCCCGGCCTGGGTTGACGAGCGTCTGGAACGTGCCGAGACATTCGCCGCCCCGCACCTTGACGACGCCGATCTCGGTGATCGCGTCGTCCTCGCGATGCCCGCCGGTGGTCTCCAGGTCGAGCACGCAGAACGTGACGTCGGCGAGGGGCGTGCCGGCCTCATCGACGAGGTCGTCGAAGCTGCGCTGGACCGGCACCGATGGCACGGCCGCAGATCCCATCACGAACGCCCGTTCGTGTCAAGGACATTTGTACGGACAAGGCGGTCAATTGTCCGCATCGCACGGACGTGCGCAGGCCGGCCTTATCCGGCCCAGCGAGCGGTGCGAGCCGCTGGCCTAGGTTGGTCCGGGTGGCGGGCCGACCGGCGATCGAGCACGGCCGGCTGCGCGGCGCCATCGAACTGGCGCTCAGCGAGGCCGACGGGGGCCAGCGGCAGCGCCCACCGGTGCCCTTCCCGCCGGAGCTCAAGCCGTTCCTGCGCATCGCCCGGGTTCCCGCCAACGCCCTCGGCCGTTTGCGTCGGGTGATCGATGCCGACGACGAGTTCCGCCGCCGAGTCGCCGCCGTCGCCGACCAGCGGCGGGTAGATCCGGTCGGGGTCGAGTGGTTGCGGCGTGAGCCGGGCTGGGAGGAGCGGATCGTGGCGCTGGCCAGCGAGCTCGACGAACAGGCGGCCCGCCAGCAGGAGGACACGGCAGTGCGGCGCGCCGAGCGACGACGGGAGGCGGCCGAAGCGGCGGCGGCGAAGAGTCGCGCCGAGGTCGCCGTGTTGCGGGCGCGGGTCGACGAGCTGGCACGACGAGTCGAGAAGGAGCGGACGGCTCGCGCCGCAGTCGACGACGAGGTGCGCCAACTGCGCGAGCGGGTCGCAGCGTCGCGCCGGGCGGAGCGTCACGCCAACGATCGCATCGAGGCGGCGCAGGGCCGCCAGAGCGCCGCCGAGGCGGCGCGCGACGCAGCCACGTCGGAGGCTGCGGCCGCCGCCGATCAGCGCGATGTCCTGTTGGCTGCGCGGGCCGGCGACGCCGGGGTGTCGGTCGCGGCGGCGCAGGTCAGCGAGCTCCGCACGCTGGCCGAGTCGGCGCGCCGCGTCGCCGAGCGACTGGCCGGGCTGGTCGACGTGGGTCCGCAGGTGCGCCAGCCCGTTGCCCTCCCCGGCGGCGTGGCCCGGGACTCGATGCGGGCGGCCGAGCATCTGCTGCGGGTGCCCGGCGCGCTGATCTTGGTCGACGGGTACAACGTCGCCAAGCTCGCCTGGCCGGATGTTGCCCTCGACGAGCAACGTCGGCGCGAGCTGGATGCCGTCGACGACATCGCCCGCCGCTTCGGCGCGGAGGTCACCGTCGTGTTCGACGGGGCCGATGTGGTCGGCGCCCACGCCAGGCGCCGCCGGCTGGCGCGTGTCGTGTACTCGCCGGCCGGGGTCACTGCCGACGACGTGATCACCGAGACCGTCGCGGCCAGTCCGCCCGGTCGCCCCATCGTCGTCGTCACCAACGATCGGGCCGTCCGCAGGGCAGTCGCGGCGGCCGGCGCCAACGTCGTGTCGAGCGACGCCTTCCTCGCCGTCGCCCTGCGCTGACGCGCAAGGGGCTCGCTCGTTTCTGTGGTGAGCGGACGAGGCGCCCAGCGCGCTCATCGCTCGCCGCACCCCGAGCGCCCGGCCCGATCCGGTCGATCGCGGCGGGCAGGACGGCTCGATGTCCGCTCGTACGCTGGGGGGGTGCGCCGGCCGGAACCGATTCCGACGCTGGCGGAGCTGCGGACGATCGCCGCCGAACATGGGATCGAGCACCTCGGCGTCGCCGCAGCCGGGGTGCTGCACCGTGCTCGCGACGCCCTGCACACCCGCCAAGACGCTGGGCTGGCCGCCGGAATGGCGTTCACCTATCGCAACCCCGACCGATCGACCGACCCCTCGCGGACGGTGGCCGACGCCCGCTCCGTGGTGGTCGGTGCCCGCTCGTACCTCCTCGACGACGAGCCGGCTCGCCAGCCCGGTCCGCAGGCGAGGGTGGCCCGCTACGCCTGGGTCGATCACTACGCCGTGCTGCGCACCGGGCTGCGCGCCGTCGCCGCTCGCCTGCACGCCGCCGGCGAGAAGGCGGTCGTGGTGGCCGACGACAACGCGATGGTCGATCGCGAGATCGCCCATCGCGCCGGACTCGGCTGGTTCGGCAAGAACGCCAACCTCCTGCTGCCTGGCGCCGGCAGCTGGTTCGTCCTCGGCAGCGTGGTCACCACCGCCGAACTGCCGCCGGCCGAGGCGCCCGTTGCCGACGGCTGCGGCTCGTGCCGGCGCTGCCTCGACGCCTGCCCGACCGGAGCGATCGTCGCGCCCGGTGTGATCGACGCCAACCGCTGCCTGGCGTGGGTGCTGCAGCGACCGGGCGAGATCGACTCTGATCTGCGCGCCCCCGTCGGCGACCGCATCTACGGGTGCGACGATTGTCAGGACGCCTGCCCGCCGACCGTCCGTCTCGGCCGGCGCCACACGCTGCCGGCGTCCGCCGACGTCCCAGACGATGTTCAAGCCTGGGTCGACGTGCTCGACCTGTTGTCCACCGACGACGCGACGCTGCTCGACCGCCACGGACGCTGGTACATCGCCGGGCGGGATCCGCGCTGGTTACGGCGCAATGCCCTTGTCGTGCTCGGCAACACCGCCGATGCCGCGGACGGTCGTGTCGTCGAGGTGCTGGCCCGCTACCGGGGGAGCGACGACGCCCTGCTGGCCGAACACGCCCGCTGGGCCAGCGCCCGACTCGGCCTCGACTGCAGCGTCGGCGCTCGGCCGCAACCTCGGGGGGCTGCGCTCCCCGGACCCCCATCGCCGTCGTGAAGCACCTGCTCGTCACGAACGACTTCCCGCCAAAGATCGGCGGGATCCAGTCCCTGCTCTGGGAGTGGTGGAGACGGCTGCCGCCGGATCAGTTCGCCGTGCTGACGAGCCCGCACCGGGCGGCGACCGCGTTCGACGCCGCCCAGGCCTTCCGCGTCGAGCGGTCGCGCCAGCCGGTGCTGTTGCCGCACCCGCTGATGGTCCGCCAGATCGATCAGCTCGCCGCCGAGGTCGGGGCCGAGCTCGTGGTGCTCGACCCGGCGGTACCACTCGGGCTGGTCGGGCCCTCGCTGCGGCTGCCCTACGACGTCGTGCTGCACGGTGCGGAGGTCACCGTCCCCGGCCGCCTTCCCGGCTCGCGCCGCCTGCTCGCGGGGGTCCTGCGCGGCGCCCGGCACATCGTGTCGGCCGGCGAGTACGCCGCCGCAGAGGCCGTGCGGGCGGCCGAGGGTCCGTTGCCCGTGACCGTCGTGCCGCCAGGTGTCGACGTCGACCGCTTCGTGCCGCTCGATGAGACAGCCCGCCGCAACGCCCGGGCCAGGTTCGGGCTGCCGGTCGACGCTCAGCTGGTCGTCTCGATCTCCCGCCTCGTGCCGCGCAAGGGGTTCGACGTGGTCATCGAGGCGGTCGGCATGCTCGCACCGAGCAACCTCGACCTGCACCTCGCGATCGCCGGACGTGGACGCGACGAGCGAAGGCTGCGCCGTCTGGCGGGCGACCACCGGGCGCCCGTGACGTTCCTCGGCCGCGTCGGCCACGACGATCTGCCCGCGCTGTACGCCTGCGGCGATCTGTTCGCGATGGCGTGCCGGTCGCGCTGGGGCGGTCTCGAGCAGGAGGGGTTCGGCATCGTGTTCGTCGAAGCTGCTGCCTGCGGTGTGCCCCAGGTCGCCGGCGATTCGGGTGGCGCGGCGGAAGCGGTGATCCACGGCATCACCGGCGCGGTGGTCGACACGCCGGAGGACCCGGCGGCGGTGGCCGCGGCGCTGGAGGCGCTCCTCGCCGACGAGCCGCTGCGGGCGAGCATGGCCGACGCCTCCCGGGAGCGGGCGTGCGCGGACTTCTCCTACGACGTCCTGGCCGCTCGTCTCGCCGACGCCCTCGAGGTCGGCACGTGACCGCCGCCGTCGAGGCGCGCCGAGCGGGTGAGGTGCTGGTCAGGGTCGATGTTGCCGGCACCGTGCTGTTCGGCGTGACCGCGGTGCTGACGGCGACGGTGTTCACGACGCCGCTGCAGTGGGTCGCGGCGATCACGGCGCTGGTGCTGTTCGCGATCGGCGTCTTCTCGTTCCTCTGGTCGTACTGGAACGGTGTCCAGCGCAGCCGGCAGGACGAGATCTCCGTGCTCGGCCTGTACTTCCTGGCCGGCCGCGTTGCGCCGTCTCGCGTGCGCAACGTGATGGTCGGCGCGTTGCTGGCGCAGGTGGCGCTGGCGGTCGTGACCGCGTTCCTGCGTCTCGACGGGCCGGACGGCAAGCCTGGTTCGTCCCTGGCGCTCGGTTTCCTCGTGCCGATGTTCGGATTCGGGATGAACGGGCTGTGGGCCGCGTACCACGGACGGTTCGCCAGCCGCCAGCCGCCGTCTGCCCAACCGCTGGCGTGAGCGCGGCCCTTCGGTGATCGGCCCGCCGTGGCACAATGGCGCGATGGCCGACACGGCGTCCGAGACGATCACGATCGCCGCGCCGCCCGACCGGGTGTGGCAGATCGCCGCCGATGTCGAGCGCTACCCGGATTGGGTGCGCGACGTGAAGGACGTCGTCGTCCGCTCGCGCGACGAGCAGCAGCGCCCGTCGGAGGTCGAGTTCCGGGCGTCCGCGCTCGGCCGGAGCACCCACTACACGCTGGCCTACGACTACTCCCGGGCGCCCGAGGTGCTGGCCTGGAAGATGGTCAAGGGCGACATCCAGCGCTCCATCGAGGGCGCCTACCACCTCGCCACCACGCCGGACGGCGGCACGGAGGTGCGCTACGACCTGGCCATCGAGCTGGCATCGCCGCTTCCCGGCTTCGTCAAGCGACGAGCCGAGGTGCGCATCCTCAACTCGGTGCGCGAGCTGAAGACACGCGCCGAGGCGTGATGCAGTCGCCGCGGGCGGCAGGAAGGTGACCCTGGCGTTCGGGATCGACGTCGGCGGCACCAAGTGCCTCGGCGTCGTCGTCGACCAGGACGGAAGCCTGATCAGCGAGACGCGGCGCAGGACGCCGCGCGGTGACGACGCGCTGATCGACGCGCTGGCGGAGGTCGCCGGTGAGCTGGCATCGTCGGTGGAACCGGGGACCGACATCGGCGTGGGACTGCCGGGGCTGATCACCACAGCTGGTGTCCTGCGGTCGTCACCCAACCTCCCCGACGTGGTCGAGTTCGATCTCGCCGGCCGGCTCGGCGCACGGCTCGACCGCGTCGTGCGGGTGACGAACGACGCCACGGCGGCGGCGTTCTCCGAGTGGCAGGTCGGCGCAGGACGAGGCGTCGACGACCTGGTGATGGTCACGCTCGGCACGGGCATCGGCGGCGGCGTGGTCGCCGGTGGTCGGTTGGTCGTGGGAGCCAACGGGTTCACCGGGGAGTTCGGCCACATGGTCGTCGACCCCTACGGACCGCCATGCCCGTGCGGCCGGCGCGGCTGCTGGGAGCGCTACGCGTCGGGCTCTGGGCTGGCCCAGCTGGCCCGGGTGGGCGCCGTCGGCGGACGGCTCGCGAACGTCGTGGCGATGGCCGGCGGTGATCCGGCGCTCGTGCGTGGCGAACACGTGCAGGCCGCGGCCCGCGATGGTGACGCCGGCGCGATCGCCGTCGTCGACGAGTTCGCCCGCTGGGTCGCCCTCGGCCTGGTCAACCTGACCAACGCGCTGGATCCGGCGATGTTCGTGCTCGGCGGGGGACTGGCCGAGGGGGCCGACCTGTACCTCGGGCCGATCCAGCGGTGGTTCGGCGAGCTCCTGTATGCGCCGCACCTCCGCCCGCATCCGCGCCTCGCCTTCGCCGAGCTCGGCGAGCACGCCGGTGCGATCGGCTGCGCACTGCTCGCCGCCGAGTGCTGAGTCAGCTCCGCCGGGTCACGACGCGATCGGCACCGGCGGCGCCGAGAACTGGTGGCCGTGGCGCGGCTGGTATCGCAGGTGGAGGGCGATCATCCCGCTCGTGACCGCCGCCCACATGCACCACAGCGAGGCGAACCCGCTCTGGGCCAGTGCGGCGAGCACGACGACGACGGGAAGGTTGACGCAGCCGAACGCCACGATGTAGCGGTAGCCCGACATGAGCATCGACCCGCACGTCGCGGTCACGTACGCCACGACGATGACGCCGCCGTATTGCAGACCGATGTCGTAGGCGATGTGCTGCGATTCGAGGCTGGCCGAGACCGGTCCGCCGACCATCGCCAGCAGCAACACGGCGCTGACCGCGATCCCCAGCAGCATGAACGGGACCATCAGGCGGCGGCGGGCCGCTGTCGCCTCGATCCGCCAGATTGCGAACGGGACGTATGACGGGAGGAGCACGAAGGCGATCAGCAGGTAGATCCAGATCGCCACCTCACCGACCTGGCTGGCGACATGGCCCTGCAACCCCCACCACACGAACGTTTCGAAGAGTTGATGGGCGCCGAGCAGCAGCGGCATCGCGGCGATCGCGATCTCCCGCCGCTGGCGGACGTGACGCAGCGCGTCGACGCCGAGCAGCGCGACGACGGTTCCGCCGACGAGATCAGCTTGGGCCGAGAAGCACACGGCCGCAGTATTCCTCGGCGATCAGGCATTCCTCGCAATCGCGCGATTGGACCCTCAGTCGATCGAACGTACTTCGCTCCCGTCCGGCGCCCGGCTTCTACAATTGCCGACGAGCGGCGACGGCCAGCTTGCGACGCAACATGACCGACGACATCGACCGGCGCCACCTCGACGCCATCGCCGACGCCGACCAGTTCCCGTACTGGTTCGACGACGCCGACGAGCCGGACTCCAACGCCACCCTCGTACGCAACGAGAGCTGCGACCTGTGCGTGGTGGGTGGCGGTTACACGGGTCTGTGGACGGCGATCGTGGCCAAGGAGCGCAATCCCGCCCGCGACGTCGTGCTGATCGACGCCGCCGAGATCGGCGCTGCCGCCAGCGGCCGCAACGGCGGGTTCATGGAGTCGAGCTTGACCCACGGCGTCGCCAACGGCCAGGAGCGCTTCCCCGATGAGCTCGAGCTGCTCGAGCAACTCGGCCTCGAGAACCTCGACGCCATAGAGAACGCGATCCACCGCTACGACATCGATTGCGACTTCGAGCGCACCGGTGTGATCGACGTGGCGACCACAGCACACGCGCCCAGCTACCTCGATGAGCTGCGCGACGAGGCCGCCCACTTGGAACGCCTCGGTCAGGACGCCCGGTGGCTCGACGCCGACGCGATGCGCGCCGAGGTGGACTCGCCGACGTACACCGGTGGGCTGTGGCGGATCGGGCGTGCCGCGCTGGTCGACCCGGCACGGCTGGCGTGGGGCTTGAAATCGGCGGCCGAGCGGCTCGGGGTGCGCATCTACGAAGACACCAAGGCCATCCACCTCGATCGCGACGGTGTCGGCGTGCTCGTCAAGACCCCGCTGGCCAACGTGCGGGCGGCCCGCGTCGCGCTCGGCACCAACGCCTCACGGCCGCTGTTGCGCCGGCTGCGCCACTACATCGCCCCCGTCTACGACTACTGCATGGTCACCGAGCCGCTGACGACGGCGCAGCTCGACAGCATCGGCTGGCGCAACCGGCAAGGCCTCTCGGACATCCCCAACCAGTTCCACTACTACCGATTGACCGAGGACAACCGCGTCCTCTGGGGCGGTTACGACGCCGTCTACTACTGGCGCGGCCGCGTGTCGTCGGAGCTGGAGAGTCGGCCGGCGACGTGGGCTCGCCTGAGCGAGCACTTCTTCGCCACGTTCCCGCAGCTCGAGGGGGTGCGGTTCAGCCACATCTGGGGCGGGGCGATCGACACGTGCAGCCGGTTCTGCGTGTTCTGGGGCACGGCACTGTCCGGCCGGGTCAGCTACGCCCTCGGCTACACGGGGCTGGGGGTGGCGTCGAGCCGATTCGGTGGCGCCGTCATGCTCGACCTGCTCGACGGTCGGCGCAGTGTGGCAACGTCCACGGAGTTCGTTCGCAGCAAGCCCCTGCCGTTCCCCCCAGAGCCGTTCCGTTTCGTCGGCATCCAGGCAACGCGCTGGTCGCTCGACCGCGAGGACCGCTCCGGCCAGCGCAACCTGTGGCTGCGCACGCTCGATCGTCTCGGCCTCGGCTTCGACAGCTGAAGGGCGTGCCGCTCCGAGAAGGGACGTGCGCGCTTTGGCCCCCGATCGCAGCGAGCGTGGATCGTGAGGCCGGCCGTGTCCGGCCCAGCGAGCGGAGCGAGCCACTCGAAACGACGTGCGCGCTTTGGCCCCCGATCGCAGCGAGCGTGGATCGTGAGGCCGGCCGTATCCAGCCCAGCGAGCGGAGCGAGCCACTCAAATCGCCCTTCCGCTCTTCGACAACCGCCTACGCTGGACGGCGGCAGGGAGGTGCTGCCGTGCCAGGACAAGCGCCATGAAGGTGTGGATCGACCAGGACTGCTGCACGGGTGCCGGCCTGTGCGTCGACCGCTGCCCCGAGCTGTTCATCGTCCTCGAGGACGGCATCGGGTACGTCCACGACGGCGCGCTGGCGATCACTGGCGCCGAACAGCCGAGTGTGGTCGTCCCTCGCCGCTACGAGCACGCCGCGATCGACGCCGTCGAACGCTGTCCGGGCGAGTGCATCTACCTCGAACCTGACGACGCGACGCAGCGCGCGACCGCTACCACCGGCGCCGACCGGATCCTGGACGCCACCGACATCGTCGACGCCGAGCTCGTCGAGAAATGAGGTGAGGTGAGGGTGAGCGCGACAGGCGCGCTCACCTCTCACCTCTCATCTCTGTGCGGGCGCGGCGGCTCCGTGGACCGTGACCTCGCCCGTCGTGCCGTTGACCGTGACCAGCGCGCCGTCCGGGATGGTGCGTGAGGCGTCCGTCACGCTGACGACGGCAGGGATCCCGAGCTCGCGGGCGACGATCGCGGCGTGGCTCTGCTGCGCGCCGACGTCGACGACGACGCCGGCCACGGCGAGGAAGAGCGGCGTCCACGCCGGGTCGGTGATCGGGGCGATCAGCACGTCGTCGGCTCCGAGCTCACGGGGGTCGGCGGGATCGAGGACGACTCGCGCTCGGCCGGACGCAATGCCGGGGCACACGCCCATCCCGGTCAGCACGCGCGCTCGTCCGTCAGGGTGACCACCGTCGGTGCGCAAGGGCCACGTCTCCGGTGGCGGCTGGCGGTGTTCGAACCAGAACGGCGGCGTCCGGGCTTGCAGGAAGGCGCGGCGGGCGCCGCGCTCGTCGACCAGCCCGGTCATCGAGGACGGGTCGGCGAGAGCTGAGGCAGCTCGTCGAACGTGACGAGGAACAGGTCGTCATGCGGGACATCCGCTCGGCGGGCGAGTTCGGCAAGTGCCTGCTTCCCCGGCTGCACGGCGCGCATGAACGCAGCCTTCGTCGCCTCTCGCTCGGCGGCGAACAACGCCGTCGATCGCACGGCACGCGCGAAGATCGAGCGCTCGCCGACCCGCATCCGCCGGCGGACCTCTGCGATGCGCCGCTCGCGCTCATCGCGCAGGCGATCCGAGGCGCGGCGCGGATCGCGGTCGGCGGGGGCCAGCCGCAGCCGGTCGATCGCGGCGAGCGCGATCTCGGGGCGGTCGCCCCACGTCGGTGAGGCGAGCTCCCACTCGTCCGGGCCGCGCGCGCCGTGGGCCTCGAGGAAGGCGTCGAACCCGGCGTTGAACCCTTCGGCGCGTCGCTCTGCGCGCACTCGGGCGGACAAGCCGGGGGAGTCGTCATCATCGAACAGCGCAGTGAGGGTGGGACTGGCGGCGACGAGCCGTCCGAGGCGCCACAGCTCGTTGGCCGGGCGGGCTGACTCGATGGTGCCCAGGCCGGCGCTCAGCATGTTGACGAGGCCTGGTTCGTCGAACCTCGCCACGAGTCGTTCCACCGTGCTGCGGGTGAGCCCGGAGAACGCGCTGACGAACAGCAGGTGGTACATCATCCGTTCGACCCACGGACTGACGCCCGCCGCCAGGTCGATCAGGGTCTCCTGGTCCGACGACTCGATCGGCGGGAGCGCAGCGCGCCATGCGGCGACCTCGGCCCGAGCTGCCGTCGCCGGTGCCGCCGCCGATCGCGGTCGGAACAGCGCACGCGTCATTTGGCGTGCAGCGCGCGCCGAACCTCGCAGGTCGCGATCGCCGCGTTGGCGCACGGGTGGCGGCGCATCGCTGAGACCGAACATCTCTCGATCGATGTCCGCTGCCGACAGTCCCGGCACTCGCGCCGAGGCGACCCGACCGAGCGAGACGTTGCCGTACAGGTAGCCACCGAAGACGCCGGTCAACACAGAGTCGGCGCCGACGAAGTGCTTTGCCGAGACCATGCCGAACTCGAGCAACGTCCGCTCCTGCCCGCCCGACGCAGCGTCCTGGAACAGCGACGACGTCATCGGCGTCATCACGTTGGGGAACACCTCACCGACGTTGCCGCGGCAGTAGATCGGGAACCGCTCGCTCGGGGTCGTGTCGGTGACGTACAGCCGGCCGTCGGTCGCGCCCACTGGCCCCGGCTCGCTAGCTGCCGGGTGGCGTGTAGGGCACCTTCTGCTTCGTCGCTGCGTCGATCTCCTCGGGGGTGAGCAGCACGACGGTGTTCACCGTCGCGCCTCCGGATGCGCTCACCGTCAGGGCCAGAGCCGCGGCGGCACCGTTGTCCGGCAGGTCAGCCACGACGAAGGCGTCGGTGCCGCCGAAGGCGAAGTGGAACGA
>JBPCJW010000216.1:0-5430 GCA_051004915.1 Ilumatobacteraceae bacterium | reverse complement strand
GCCGCGCTCGGCGAACCCGAGGTCCTCCATCAGCACCAGCTCGGTCGGCGTGAAGCAATCGTGGACCTCGGCCATCGCCAGCTCGGCGCGCGGATCCTCGATGCCGGCCTGACCGTAGGCGTCCTCGCCGCTGCGCACGACCTCCGTGAAGCTCGTGTAGTCGTAGCTCGGGTCGATCGGCCCGGCGGCAGGGCCGGCGATGAACGACAGCGCCTTCACGTACAACGGGTGGTCGGTGTAGCGGTGGGCGTCTGCCGCCCGCACGAGGATCGCCGCCGCCGAGCCGTCGCTGACGCCGGAGCAGTCGAAGATGCCGAGCGGACCGGCGACCAGCGGGCTGCAGGAGATGGTCTCCTTCGAGACCTCCTTGCGGAACTGGGCGCGCGGGTTGAGGGCGCCGTTGCGATGGTTCTTCCAGGCGATGCGGGTCATCACCTCCTTCATCTCCACGGGGTCGACGCCGTACTTCCTGGCGTAGGCCGGGGCGAGGAGGCTGAAAGACGCCGGCGCGGTGGTGGTCGGCCGAGTGCCATCGTCGGCCGGGCCAGCCATGGCGAGGCCGGAGTACCCCGAGTCCTTCAGCTTCTCGACGCCGATCGCCATCGCCACGTCGTACGCGCCCGAGGCGACGGCGTACGCGGCGTTGCGGAACGCCTCGGAGCCCGTGGCGCAGAAGTTCTCGACGTGGGTCACCGGCTTGTGGTCGATCTTCAGCGGCCGGCTGAGTGTCAGCCCGGACAGGCCGGAGCCCATGGTGCCGAGCCAGAACGCGTCTACGTCGTCGAGGACGATGCCGGCGGACGCCAGAGCGTCGGACGACGCGTCGATCAGCAGGTCGTCCGTTGAGCGATCCCAGTGCTCGCCGAACGTCGTGCAGCCCATGCCGACGATGGCGACCTGGTCGCGAATGCCGTGGGAAGCCATGTCAGTCCTCCAGCTCGATCTGCTCGGCCGCACGCGGCCTCGCCTTCCAGAAGTAGTTGTGGATGCCGCCGCTTGTGAACAGGCGGCGGAACGTCATCTCGACGCGGTCGCCGATCTCCACCGTGGCGGGGTCGACGTCGGTCAGCTCGCACTGGAACCGGCCGCCGCCATCGAAGTCGATCACCGCCGACACGACCGGCGGGCTGAGGCTGAAGGCCAACCGATCGACGGTGAACGTGGCGATCGTCGCTGGGACGTCGGCCATGCGCACCGGCTCCATGCGATCGATCTCGCCCGAGCCCATGCTCACTCGCGATGGCGGCAGGTGGACGAAGCCGTGCTCGTCGCGGCTGCCGACGAAGGCGAACTTCCAGTCGTCGGCACGCACGCTGGGCGGCGCGGCCGGACGTTCGGGCTCGGGCCGGCGCGGCGGCTCGCGATGGAGCTGGCCCCGCCAGGTCAGGAATTGGGCGTAGGCGAGATCCGTGCGGGTGGCGGTGACCTGCTCACGCACGGTCGGTCCGGTGCGCCGGGCAGCGAGCGCGTCCGTGGTCCGCAGCAGCCAGACGTCGCACCCGTCGGCGAGCACGACGACGGCGACGTGCTGGCCCGGGTCGGCCCGATCGAGGAGGTCGGCAAGCAGCAGCGCCCAGTGGGCGGTTCCCGTGTTGCCGACCTCGGCGGACAGGTCGTCGGCCAGCGTCTCCGGCCGGGCGCCGACCGCCCGCGCGGCGGCCTTCACCGCCCGGGCGTGGAGCCCGGTGACGATGACGTGATCGAGCTCGTCGGCGGCGAGACCGCTGCTCTTCAGCGCTGCGGTGACGGCCTGCTCGGCGAGCGGCACGTAGACGTGCTCGCCGAAGCGCTCCTCCCACAGCTGCGAGTACGACTCACCTGGCGTGCGCCATCGGTCGGTGAACTCGGCGCTCACCGATGCCGCACCGACGACCTCGGCGACCACCTCGCTGCCGCGGCTGCTGCCGGTGCCGGTTCCGAAGGCGAGCGCGACGGCTGCATCGCCGCCGTTGGCCTCGTCGGCGGAACCGGGCCGGCCGGAGCGGATGTCGGACAGCACGGCGAGACCGCCGGCGGCCTGCGCCATCCAGGTCGCGCCGATGCCGGAGCGGACGGCGCCGACGGCGTCGAAGGCGGGCACGTCGTCGGGCAGGGCGAGGGCGGCGTGGATGGCGGTGGCGTTGGTCTTGTCGGCGTAGGCCGGCGCGGTGGTGGCGAAGGCGACGAGCTCTGGTCGGTAGCCGTCGGGGGCGGTGGCCAGCGCTGTACGGCCAGCCTCGACGCCCATCGACGTGGTGTCCTCGTCGTAGCTGGCCACGCTGCGCAGGCCCTTGCCCCCGCCCGATCCGAGCGCGGCGGTGATGGCGCCGCGCTGCAGCCGCCAGTAGGGCAGGTATGCGCCGTAGCTCACGATCCCCGGCATGGTGCCGAGGCTACGTCCGCCCCGCCCGACCGGACGAGACCGACGGCGCAGGGACGCACAGAGCGTGCAGACCGGAGATCCATGCCCTGCGCACGCCGCGGGTCGATGCGTCGAGGTCGTGGCGCAGCGCGTCCCACGACTCGAACGACGTGAGCGTGGAGATCGAGCCGACCAGGTCGAGCCGTGCGGCGGGCGTCCTTCCGTCCAGCTCCGGCCGAAGTGCTCGGTGGCCTGACCGACGAGGCGGCGGCGCAGCTGTCCGAGCTCGGTGGCGAGACACGGTCGACGTCATCCCCGTGGCCCGGCCGGCGAGCGCGATGAGCGATGAGTGGTCATACGATGCAAATCGCTCATCGCGCTGGCGGGCTACGGGGGGAGATGAGCGATGAGTGGTGCTACGACGCAGATCGCTCATCACGGGTCGGATGGACGACGTCCTTTTCGGCATCGATGTCGGACACGGCGCGCTCAGCAGATCCTCGGGAGGGGGTCGCCGACGAGCATGTCGATCATCCGATGTCCGCCGAAGGCCGTTCGGCCGAGGACGCGACCGGCGGGGTCGGCGCCGACGTCGCCGACGACCGCTGCCTCGGCGCTGACGTCCACGGCGCGCAGCGCGGCGAGCGCCACACCGACGGCGCCGGGCGCGACCACGGCCACGAACCGGCCCTCGTTGGCGACATACAGCGGATCGATGCCGAGCAGCTCGCAGGCCGCGCCGACCGCCGGCTGCACCGGCACGGCGTGCTCGTCCAGCATGATCGACACCTCGGCGGCGAGCGCCAGCTCGTTGAGCACGGTGGCCACGCCACCGCGAGTGGCGTCACGCATCCATCGCACCGCCGAACCGCAGGCGTCGAGCAGTGCGTCGACCGCCGGCCACACCGGCGCCGTGTCGCTGCGCACGTCGGCTTCCAGGTCGAGCCCGCCGCGGGCGAGCATGATCGCCACGCCGTGATCACCGATCGGTCCGGAGACGATCACCCGGTCCCCCGGCATCACTGTCGTCGCCGCCAACGACGCCCGCTCGTCGACGACCCCGATCCCGGTCGTCGTGACGTACATCTGGTCGGCCTTGCCGCGCTCGACCACCTTCGTGTCGCCGGCGACCACACTCACCCCCGCCGCAGCAGCGGCAGCAGCCATCGCGTCCGCCTCTGCCCGCACCACCTCGGCGGACACCCCCTCTTCGAGGATGAACGACGCTGTGATCGCCACCGGACGGGCGCCCGACACGGCCAGGTCGTTGACCGTTCCGTTGACCGCCAACTCACCGATCGACCCACCCGGAAAGCGGATCGGCGTGACGACGAACCCGTCGGTCGTGACGGCCAGTCGGGCCTCGCCGACGTCGAGCCGCGCCGCGTCACCGAGCGCAGCCAGCGCCGCGTTGGCGAACGCCGGCACGAACACGCCCTCGACGAGCTTACGGCTGGCCTTGCCGCCGGCCCCGTGGGCCATCGTCACGCGCTCGTCGGTGAAGCGCTGTGCCGCCCGCCGGCGCTGCTCGATCCTGCGCTCGACCCGTTCCTCGAGGTCGGGATCGCCCATCGCTAGCCGATCTGGGCGCGCAGGTTCTCGAAGATGGGAACCTCCGCGCCCAGAAGGCGTCTTGAGAACGTCCGCGCCCAGATGTGGATGGCGCGACGGGCGGATCTCACGCCTTGACCTTCAGCTCGACTCGTTGACGCGCCGCCTTGCCGAAGTTGTAGTACGCCGCGCAGGCACCTTCGGAAGAGACCATGCACGTGCCGATCGGCGTCTCCGGCGTGCACGCCGTGCCGAACACCTTGCACTCCCACTGCTTGAGCACACCCTTCAGCACCTCTCCGCACTGGCACGCCTTGGGGTCGGCCACCCTGACGCCCGGCACCTCGAAGAGCAGCTCGGCGTCGAACTCGGCGTACCGCTCGGAGAGCTGCAGCGCGGAGTGGTTGATCGAGCCGAGCCCCCGCCACTCGAACCACGGGCGCAGCTTCATCGTGTCGGCGATCGCCGCCAGCGCCACCGGGTTGCCCTCGTCACGCACCACTCGGGCGTACTGGTTCTCGACCACTGACCGCCCGTCGGCCAGCTGATCGATGATCATCGCCACCGACTCCAGCAGGTCGAGCGGCTCGAACCCGGCGACGACGATCGGCAGGCCCTCGTCGGCGGCGATCCACTCGTAGGGCCGGTTCCCGATGACCGTCGACACGTGACCCGGCCCGATGAACGCGTCGAGGCGGAGGTCCGGCGAATCGAGGATCGCCTTGATCGCCGGGATGATCGTGACGTGGTTGCAGAACACCGAGAAGTTGGTCACGCCGTCGGCCTTGGCCCGCTGCAGCGTCAACGCCGTCGATGGGGCGGTGGTCTCGAACCCGATGGCGTAGAACATCACGTGGCGATCGGGGTTCTCGACGGCGAGGCGCAGGGCGTCGAGCGGCGAGTAGACGACCCGGATGTCGGCGCCGCGAGCACGGGCGTCGAGGAACGACCCACGCCCGCCGGGGACGCGCATCAGGTCACCGAAGCACGTGAGGATCATGTTGGGGTCGGCCTCGGCGAGCACCGTGGCATCGTCGATGCGCCCCATCGGGATGACGCACACCGGGCACCCCGGCCCGTGCACCAGCTCGATCGACTCGGGCAGGTAGTCCTGCACGCCGTAGCGGTAGATGGCGTGGGTGTGCCCGCCGCACACCTCCATCACCTTGTAGTGGCGACCTGGCTCGACCCGTTCGGCGATGCGCCGCGAGAGGTGGCGGGCCAGCTCCGGGTCCCGGTACTCGTCCACGTACTTCACAAGACCTTCTCCAGTGCCACTCGGGCGTGCACCAGCACGCGATCGCCGACCGCCACGGGTGCGACGAGCTCGATGGCCACGTGCTCCGTGCCGCCGTCGGCCGCCTTGCAGATGGCGTTGAACCCGTCGACCGACACGACGTCCAGGATCACAGCGACGTCACCGCACGTGATGCAGACATCCTGCTCCGCCATCACCGTCTCAACCTCATCCCGGGTCGGTCTGCAACAGCTCGGCCAACTCCTCGTCGAAGCCCGAGCCCATCAACCGCAGACCATGT
>JBPCJW010000215.1:0-5691 GCA_051004915.1 Ilumatobacteraceae bacterium | reverse complement strand
GGGAACCCGAGGAGACCGACGAGTCACCACGCGACCCCGCTCCCGCCACCAGCGAATGACCAGACTCGGGATCGCGACCCAGCCCGGGTGGCGGAACTGGCAGACGCGGGGGGCTTAAACCCCCCTGGAGGAGACTCCGTGTGGGTTCGAACCCCACCCCGGGCACGCGCTCTAGCTGGTAGTTCGGCTCGGCCTTCCTCACGCCGGGTTGAACTCTAGGAAGCGATCCGTGCACAGAAAGGCTGAGACGGCGCTCGGCGCGCTGCTCTCCTCGATCTCGCAGGGCTCGGTCGTCGATCGCTCGACCACGACCACAGAAGAGTTCCTGCGCGACTGGCTCGCCAGCCAGCAGCACCGATTGCGGGCGACCACCCTCTACAGCTACGAGAAGGCGATCGAGCGCGTCACCCGCCGGCTCGGCAAGGTCCCGGTGCAGGCGCTGCCGCCGCTGCAGATCGAGAAGTTCTATGCCGGGCTGCTGCGGGACGGAGCGCGCCGGGGCAAGCCACTGTCGGCCAAGACGGTCCGCAACAGCCACGTGGTGCTGCGCAAGGCGCTCGCCGACGCCGAGCGGCTCGGCCTCGTGTTCCGCAATGCTGCGGCCTCGGCCCGGCCGCCCACGGCAGTTCGCAAGGAGTTCGCCACGTGGTCGTCGGATGACCTCAGAGAGTTCTTCGCCGGCATCGGCAGCGAGCGGGTCTTCCCTGCGCTCGTCGTGTTCGCCACGACTGGCATGCGGCGCGGCGAGGTCCTCGGGCTGCGCTGGTCCGACGTCGACCTCGACGCCGGGCAGCTGGCGATCGTGCAGACGCTGACGACGATCAACGGCAAGCCGACGTTCGGCGCGACCAAGTCATCGCGCAGCCGCCGTGTCGTCTACATCGACCCGCAGACCGTCAGCATCCTGCGCGAGCACCGCAAGCGCCAGCGCGAAGAGCGCCTCATCGCCGGGCCGGCGTGGACGGCAACGCCCGACCTCGTGTTCCGCGACGAGGCCGGGGTGCGACTCCAGCCCGATCTGTTCACGAGAACGTTCAGCAAGCTCGTGGCTGCCTCCGGACTGACGCCGATCCGCCTCCACGACCTCCGCCACACGTATGCCACGCTCGCTCTGAAAGCCGGCGTCCATCCGAAGATCGTCAGCGAGCGCCTCGGCCACGCCACCGTCGGCATCACCCTCGACTTGTACTCGCACGTGACACCGGCGATCGCCCGCGAGGCCGCCGGGGTCGTCGCCGACCGCATCTTCGAGTAGCGATTGCCTTCGAGCGGGTCCCGGCGTTCGTCTGCCCCAGCGTCGTCGACTCGATGATGGCGGCCAAGTTTTCGTAGTACGGTATTGGCGTGTGGAGATTCACGCATCGGCACGCTGCCACGGGATCGCGGACGACGACATGCTCCACGCCATCGACCACTCGATGGTCGTCGACGACCTCGGCGAAGACCCGGACCGCTGGCTCGTCATCGGCCCCGACCGTGCGGCCAACCTCCTTGAAGTCGTCGTGCTCGTCTCCGCTGAGGGCGACGAGTTGATCATCCACGCCATGCCCCTGCGATCCACCTACTACCCGCTGCTCGACCGATGACCAAGCGCACCTACGGACACACGACTACCGGCCAGCCGATCGACGACGACCTGGTCGAGCAACTGGCCGACGAAGCGGCCGCCGGCTACGACGTCGGCCAGATCCGTGCCCGTCGCGGCAGGCGTGGCCGACCCCCGCTCGGCTCGGCGCGCTCGACCGTCGAGTCCGTACGCCTCGATCCCGAACTGAAGGCGCGTCTCGTTCGCCGCGCCGAGGCAGACGGTGTTGCGGTCTCCGAGGTCATTCGGGAGGCCCTGCGGCACCACCTCGAGGTCAGCTGACATCGCCCTGCCGAGGAGGCCAGCCGCCGGAGTCGCCTTGGTGGCCTGATCGCCGGTGCCTCTCGTCGAGCGGCTCGTCCACTGCGAGCACCGGGTGCTGACGAATCCGTACCATGTCGCCAAGAGCGAGGAGTGATCCGTGAGCATCGACGTCGACTTGCGCGTCGACCTCAACACCGAGGACGACACCGGCCTGCCGTGGGCCTTCGTCCGCGACGCTCGCGACCTCGCGCTCCTCAAGGAAGGCGCATGGCTGGTCGTCGGATCGGGAAGCGCTCGGGCGGTCGCTCAGGTCGTCCAGATCGATGCCGAACTCGTTTGGGTGCGACCGTTGCCGGGTCCGGTCAGCCAGTACCGGGACCTTGTTGGAGACCGCGGCGCAGCCTGACGTCGGCCGCGGGCCAGTGTGAATTTCATCATGCCGTTGGTACCGCAATTGTCCGTGGTTGTCCGTCATTGCCGCCTGTTGACTCCTGCGTGGTGATCCGTCCGCACGCTGCTCGGACGCCCCTTGCGGAGCGGAATCACACGTGTGCAACTGGCGGGATGAGCGTCGTTGGGGACCTCGAAGCAGCGATGGCGCACTACCCGCTGATGATGACCGTCGAGGAAGCCGCCGAGGTCCTCCGTGTCAGTCGGGCGCACGGTTACGCGCTCGCCCGACGGTACGAGGCGTTGGACGGCACGAAAGGCGTCCCTGTCCTGCGCGTCGGGAACTGCCTCCGGGTGCCGCGATGGGCGCTCGTCGAATTCCTCAGCACCGGTCGTCTCGTTCGACTCCGTGACGCAGCCGATCCCGACCAGCTCGTCGACGAAGGTCTCGCCGCACAGCTGCTGAAGATCCGTCGAGCGCGCCGTTCCTCGCGCAACGCGAGCGTCAGTGCCATTGACCGCAGCCGGTGCAACGCCGAACAAGTCGCGCTCCTCCCGTCGGACTGAAAGCGACGATGAACACTCAGTCACTCGATCATCACCGACGATCCAGCAGACAGGTGCACGGCGGCGCCGGGAAGGGCCCGGGTCGATGCTGCGGCTGAGGACGATCTACGCGTCGTCGGCGTCATCGGCGGCCGCGTACTACGCGAAGTACCTCGCCGAGGCGCCGGGGGAGCCGCCCGGCGTGTGGGCGGGCGCGCAAGCCGCGGGGCTTGGCCTGGCCGGCACCGTGACAACTGCCGACTTGGAGCTGTTGTTCTCGAGTCGTGACCCGGCCTCGGGGACGCAGCTCGGCCGGCCGTTCGTCGACGTGGTTAAGCGCAACGGCGAGGTGAAGCGGGCAGTGGCCGGCTTCGACGCAACGTTCTCGGCACCGAAGGCGCTGTCGGTGTGGTGGCGCTAACCGAACCGCTAACGACGCATCCGAGGCCGCACAGACTCCGGGTCGCAGCGACCGCTCGGTCCTCGATCTCGCGGTCGACGCGTCCGGTGACGGGCCTGGGCTGGGGTCTGACCTTCTGGTTGGGTGCATCGATCCGAGCCAGCAGGCCCACAACGCGATTGTGGCGCCGACGGCGGGCTCCTGATCCGCCGGACGAACAGCAGGCCTGCGCGCGCTGACGCCGTCTCATGCGAACGGCGTGAGGAACTTCTCCGTGTGTGCGATCGTAGACCATGGTGCGGACTCGGCTCCTCGTTGCAGGTGCAGGTCTCGCCGGAGTTGCTGGCGGCGCTGGATGCACGGCCGCCTCGGAGTCGGGTCGGACCGAGGTGACCGTTGATGCCGGCCCAACGACGACGAGCGACATGAGGACGACGAGCGCTTCGGCGCCGTCTGCGACGCTGCCACGGCAGATCGATGTGGTCGTCTCGGCAACTGGTGGAGGTGCCCTGGTCGACTCGGTTCAGGTCGCCGGACTGACGCTGCTCGAACCAGTGACGATCGGGCAGCCGCTGGCGCAATTCGAGCTTGTGCTCGACAGCTGCTGCGAGGAGCAGAATCGTGTCGTCTTCACTTCCGGAAGCGACGGCTTCGATGCCGTGGCCGGTGAGCCGCCAGCACTCCAGGTGAGCGGTCCAGCCTGCTCGGGGGCGGTCTCGTGCACCGGTGACGATCGGATCGTCGCGCTGTCTCCGTCGGGTCCGACCAGGGTCTCGTTCGAGCTGTCGCCGCTGGTCGACGTCGCCGAATTGATCGAGGTGGGATCGTGGCGCGTCGAGCTGACCCCGACGTTCGACTACGCCAGCCGGGCGCGAGACGACGAGGTCATGGAGATCGAGCTGCGCATCGACGTGGACGAACGGCGACCCGCGCCGAGCGGCGACACCACACCGGTCCAGACGGCCACATCGCCGGTGACGGTGGTGGGCGGCGGCTTCGAACTGCTGAGCTTCCCCTTCGCCGGGATCGCCGACGACATAGCGCAGCTCGACGCGCTGTTGGCGACGTCGCTCGAACCGGTCGACACGGCGGCGTTGGGTATCGACTGGGCGACTGGCGCAGCGATGGTGCTGACGATCCCGACCAATGCCTGTCCGCCGCTGCTCACCGGGCTCGAGGTCAGCGACCGGCGGGCGGAGCCGACGTTCGTCCGTGCCGGTTACACGGCATGCATCGACCCGCTGCTGTCGCACACGGTCATCGCCACCGTCGAGCGGGCGTTGATCGCAGAGGTCGACGAGCTGGTGCTCCCCGCCGATCCTTCCTACTTCGAGACCGCTGTCGTGGTTCCGGTCGACGCCATGCCGGGTCTTCCGCCGACCGGGCCCGCCGCGAGCCCGCCGAACTCGGAGTTCGGCGAGGTCACCGGCACCGTCGCCTTGCCGCAGCGCGGCGAGGTGGGCGTGGGAAGGCTGGACGACGGCACGCCGTTGCACGTCGTGCACCACCACGACGGGACCGTGAGCGCCCTCGATCCACGTGCTCCGAACCCGTACCCCGAGCCGAAGGACACGCACGTGCTGGTCGCGTGGGAGTCGTCGACGCGCACGTTCCTCTCCAACGGGGCATGGGACGAGTTCGGCCGACGGGTCGACGGCTTCCGCAGCACGGACCTGAAGGGGTTCGCCACCCGAGTGAGCGGTGACGTCGTCCAGATCGGCGCGCCCGTTGCGGCACCGCTGGGATCCCCGATCGCCTCGACCGTCGACCCGCCGGCCATGGGTGACGAGGAGATCCCGCTCACTGATCCGATCAGCCTCGAGCAGGCGTTCGCCTTGCCGGTGGGCAGCACGGCCCTCATCGACGCCAGCGTGATCGTCGACCCGGGCGGCGCCTTCGTCTGCGTCGTCGCAGAGCCAAACGCCAACGTCGGCCCGTGCCCACCCGGCTCGCCGATCGCCGAGGGCATCACTCCTGAACCCGGCTACCGCTCAGGGCTGTTCGGGCCGCTGTTGGCCACCCGCACCGAGCGAGGCTTCGCCACGATCGTGGCCACCGGTGGCTTCGGCGGCACTGCGCTCTAGGTCGCGGTCGACCACCATGTGGGTTCGAACCCCACCCCGGGCACGGCGCTCGCAGGAGCTTTGCCGCTCTTCCCTCCGTGCTTGGAGGTTGCTGACGCCCTCCGTGCACAGTTCGTGCAGAGCACGAGAGCGGTTCGGCTGTGGCACGGGGTTCGATCCGCCGCAAGGACAACGGCGGGGCGTACCGCGTCGACCTGGGCTCGGACCCGCCGACGGGGAATCACCGCCAGCTCGCCAAGTAAGGTTTCCGCACGCGCAAGGAGCTGATCCACCGGCCGCCTCGCGTGGGACGGCATGACCGACGTCGTGCGACGAGCCGGTGGCTCATCGGAGGTCCCGCCACGTCCATGGTGCGGGCGCGATGAGGAGTTCGGGATCTCCGGTCCAAAGTTCGGCGTCGTGTGCCTGGGCGGTGGCGGCGG
>JBPCJW010000214.1:0-5278 GCA_051004915.1 Ilumatobacteraceae bacterium | reverse complement strand
CCCGCCGGTGCCGACGCGCCGACCGCCGAAGACCTCCGCGCCCACTGCGCCGAGGTGCTCGCCCGCCACAAGACCCCGACGCAGTGGTTCGTGACCGACGGCTTCCCGCTCACCGGCTCCGGCAAGGTGCAGAAGTTCGTCTTGCGCCAGCAGGTCGAAGACGGGGCGCTCACAACGTTGTGACCGCGGTCAGCTCCCGGCGAGGGCGAGGCAGATGGCGGCCTCCTCGACCCGGTGCAGGGCGTCGAAGACCTCAGCCGCCTGGCCCTCGTTGCCGTCGGTGCGCTGCAGGTTGATGGCCACCGTGGCCGAGCGCTCGCCGTCGGGGCTGGCCACGGCGAACTGGGTGTAGCCGACGGTGTTGCCGGTGTGGCCGTAGACCGTCCCGCACGGTGTGTCGTAGCGGAACAGCGCCAGGCTGGCCGAGTTCAGGGCCGGCCCTGGTGGTCCCGACTCACCGCCCGGGATGAACAGCGTCTGCTGCTCGGCACGTACCTCGGCGCTGTACAGCTCGCCACTGACGTAGCCGCGGATGAAGTCGTTGAGGTCGTTGGGCGTCGAGACGATGCCCCCTGACGCCCATGCCCACCCGCCGGCCAGGCCGTCGCTGACGTCCTCGATCGGGTCGGGCGGAGCCAGGGCGTAGCCGTGGATGAACGGCTCTGGGATCTCCACGCCCTCGGGCAGCGACGTCTGGTCGAGGCCGAGCGGATCGAGCACCTGCTCCTGGAGCACCTCGGCGTACGGGCGGCCGGTGGCGGCCTGGACCATCAGGCCGACGGCGATGTTGTCGGAGTTCGAGTACCGGTACTCGGTACCGGGTGCGAAGTCGAGCGGCTCGTCGTAGGCGTACGTCAGCAGCTCCTCCGGCGGCGGCGCCACGTCGACGGATGCCGTGACCGCCTCCCCGAAGCCCTGGGTCCTGAGGATGTCGGGCATGCCGCTCGTGTGGCTGAGTAGCTGGCGCAGCGTCACGTCGCCCCAGGCCGCCGGCAGGTCGGGCAGTAACTCACCGATGGTGTCGTCGAGCGACAGGACGTCCTCGTCGACGAGCGAGAGGGCCGTCGCGCCGCTGAACGCCTTGGCCACGCTGGCGATGCGCATGTGGTCGTCGCCCGTCGGCAGGGTGTCGCCCTCGAAGTCGGCGACACCGGCCGCGTGCACCGTCTTGTCGTCACCGATCTGGACCACGCCGACGACGGCCGGCGGACCGCCAGGCATGGCCACCAGCTCCGCCATCGCCAGGTCGAGCCGCGCCGCGAGCTCGGCCGTCGAGGCCGCCGCGTCTTCGCCGGACGGCGTCGAGGTGGAGGTCGCTCCATCCGACATGGTCGTGGCCGTGGCGTCGCCTGTCGAGGTCGCCGTTTCGCCCGATGTCGTCGGGCTGGCCACCCCGCCGGCATCCGGCTCGTCGCCGCCGCACGCGGCGATGGACAGCAGCAGTACCGGGATCGCACCGGCCAGTGCGAGTCGTCGGGTCGAAGTGTTCATGCCGACCTGCTCCCTCTGTCGCCGCGCGACGAAAGTCGTGTGCTTCCACTCTCGCCGACGCGACCGTGTTCGGCAATTCACCCAGCTCGGCACATTCCGACAGGACCGCTCCAGTTGCGGACGACGAGCTGGGGCTGCCGCCCAGCCAGGACGACCACGGCCGCGTGTTCGCCGTCGTGCGCTACCTCATGCGGTAGCGGCGATCGATCGCCGTCAATGGGCGAAGCGGTCGGTCGCGCTGACGATCGCGTCGAACGTCGACTGGGCCCCGCCGTGGCCTTCGTCGCCGATCACGACGAGCTCGGCGGAGGCAAGCAGCTTGGAGAGGGTCCACGCCGGCTCGAGCGGTCCGCTGATGTCGAGTTGCCCGTTGACCATGACGATCGGGATGCCGGCCAGGCGATGGGCGTCCCGCAGCAGTGCACCCTCGGCGAGGAACGCGTTGTTGCTCCAGTAGTGCGTGACGATCCGAGCGAAGCACAGCCGGAACCTCGGGTCTTCGTAGCGCCGGTCCGGCCGGTGACCGGGGACGGTGGCCACGTGGGTGTCCTCCCACGCGCACCACGCCGCGGCTGCCGGCTCGTGGATCGCGGGGTCCGGGTCCTGCAGCAGCCGGGCGTATGCGGCGGTGAGGTCACCGTCGCGGTCCGCGGGTGGGAGCGCGTCGCGGAACTGCTCCCACTGCTGCGGGAACACCCGGCCCATCGTCCTGGTGACCCACTCGACATCGGCGTGGGACGAGCCGACGACGCTGGCCAGGACGAGCTCGCTGACGAGTTCGGGATGGATCTCGGCGTAAGCGAGTGCGAGCAGGGTCCCCCAGGAACCGCCCCACAGCAGCCACCTGTCGAGGCCGAGGTGCTGGCGCAGCCGCTCCATGTCCGCGATCAGGTTGGCCGTCGTGTTCGTCGAGAGGTCGACGACGGGTTCGGACGCGTGCGGCGTGCTGCGGCCGCACTGGCGCTGGTCGAACTGCACGATGAGGTAGCGAGCTGGATCGAACATCCGTCGCGCCCGTGACGACAGCGCGGCGCCCGGTCCGCCGTGGAGGATCACCGCCGGCTTGCCCTCGGGGTTGCCGGCCACCTCCCAGTGGACCCGGTGTCCGTCGCCGACGTCCAGTAGACCGCCCTCGAAGGCCTCGGTCACGGAGTACGGCCGCACGCCGCCAATCGTCGCGCGGGCGCGACCGCCGCGTTCTGGGCGTCGTCTCGGTCAGCGCCTGGCGTGGAACACGCCCAGATCGCCCGGTGGCACGATTCCCGCCCAGATGTTCAAGCCGCTCGGCGGAGCATCTCGTCGTACAGCGTCACGTAGGACTCCTGGATCCGATGGATCGACGTGGAGCGCACGACGCAGCACACGTCGAGGTCGGCGGCGGCCATGTCGCCACCGTCGTAGCCGGCCAGGCCGATCGTGCCGAGCCCGAGCTGCTTGGCCTGACGCAGCCCGGCCAGGATGTTGGGCGAGGTCCCGCTCGTCGACAGGGCCACGACGGCGTCACCCGGCCGCGCCAGCGTCACGAGCTGGCGGGCGAACACCACGTCGAAGCTCACGTCGTTGGCCAACGCGGTGACGGTGGCGACGTCGCCCGTCAATGACCAGCCCTTCGGGGCCAGCGCCAGGGCAAGGTCGTCGGCGTCGCTGGCGCTGCCGCCGTTTCCGAACGTGAAGACCGTCGGCGCAGCGGCGAGCAGCTTCGCAGCGACGTCGACCTGGGCGTCGTTCTCGGCCAGCGACTGGGCCCGCAGCACTGTCGTGTCGGCCAGCTTGAGTTCGGTGGACTCGACGGCGGCGGCGATCGTCGCCTCCTTCGACGACGCACCCGAAGAGAGCATCGGGTACAGCGCATCGAGGTCGCCACCACCCGCACCGCCACTCGGCCCATCCTGGAGGAAGAGGTGGACCAGCTCCCACAGCACGTGGTACGCGGCGAGCGCCGCCTCCTTGGCGGCGTACGGCTGGTCGCGCGGTAGCTCGATCAGGTGCCTGGCTCGGGGGACGGGCTGGTCGGTGATGGCGATGTCGACCGGCCCGACGACGACCGCGCCGCCGTAGGCGATGCCCACCACGACGTCGTCGGGGCCGACCCGGTCGGCACCGACGGCAGCCGGGAGAGCACGCTTGCCGACGATCACGGGGTGGAGGAACTCGACGGCGACGTGACGAGCGTCGGCGACACCCCGCCCCGCTCCCACGGCGAGCAGTCGGCCACCACGATCGAACGCGCCCGCGAGATCGATCGCCGCTGCGACCAGCGCCGAGGCGTCCATGACCACGACGGTACCGGCGTGCGGTTGGCCCTACCATCGCTGCGGCATGAGTCGACTCGATGACCTGGATCTCGACCAACGTCTTTCGACGAAGCAGTACGACCAGCGGCTCGAGCTGGCCCAGCGCCGCCTGCTCCAGCTGCGGCTGCACCTCGGTGGTCAAATGGGCACGGGTGAGCTCGGGCCCGGGTTGCTCGTCGTCTTCGAGGGGCGCGATGCAGCAGGCAAGGGCGGCGCGATCAGGCGGATGGTCGAGCCCCTCGACCCACGCCACTACCGCGTGTCGTCCTACGCCAAGCCGACCTACGACGAGAAGCGCCACCACTTCCTGCGCCGCTTCTACCGCGAACTGCCAGGGCTCGGCGGGATGGCGGTCTTCGACCGCAGCTGGTACGGCCGCGTGCTCGTCGAAAGGATCGAGGGCTTCGCCAACACCGAGCAGTGGGGCAGGGCATACGAGGAGATCGTCAGCTTCGAGCGCACGCTCGTGCTGGAGGGTCTCATTCTCGTCAAGTTCTGGCTGCACATCAGCGACGACGAACAACTGAAGCGGTTCGAGCGGAGGACCAACGACCCGCTGCGGCTGTGGAAGATCACCGACGAGGACTGGCGCAACCGCAAGCGCAACGCGGACTACGACCTCGCCGCCGAGGAGATGTTCGAGCGCACGGACCATCGCCTCGCCCGGTGGGACCTCGTCGGCGCCAACCAGAAGCGCCACGCCCGGGTGGCGGTCATCGAGACGCTCAACGAACGGATCGTGGAGGGCATGGCCCGCTGGGGCACACCGGTGCCGGCGGAGTCCGAGCTGACCGGGCTCGACCAGGAATAGCGTCACGAAGAGCGTCACGAAGCAGGGCCAGTAGCCTGACTGGTGATGAGTCCCCTCGAACGTCTCGCCTCCCCGCTGGCCGGTGGGGCGTCGGACGCCAGTGACCCGATCGTCGAGATCACGCCCGGCGCACTCGTCAAGCTGATCGAGCTGCGCGACGCCGAACCTGATGCCGAGCAACTCGGCCTGCGACTCGAGCTGGCGTCGGCGCCGGGCGAGGACTTTCGCTACGACCTCAGCTTCGACGAGTTCCTCACCGCCGCCTTCACCGACGAGGTGCGCACCCACGCCGAATCGCCGGATCTCAGTCTCAAGGTGATCGTGCCGCAGCGCGACCGCGAGCAGCTGCAAGGTGCCACGCTCGACCACACCGACACCCAGGGCTTGGTGATCCGCAACCCGAACCGCCCGGCGGCACCGGTGGTGGAGGGCTTGACCTCAGGCGACGAGCTGTCGGCCGAGATCGAGACGATGGTCGCCACCGAGGTCAACCCGGCCCTCGCCGCCCACGGCGGGTTCGTCACCTACGTCGGTCACGACGGTGAGGGCACCGCCTACCTCACGATGGGCGGCGGCTGCCACGGCTGCTCGATGAGCAAGCTGACGATGCTCGACGGCGTGCAGACGATGCTCGTCGAGGCCATCCCCGCCGTCCACCGCGTCAAGGACCTCACCGACCACG
>JBPCJW010000213.1:0-9318 GCA_051004915.1 Ilumatobacteraceae bacterium | reverse complement strand
GACCCCACCAGAATTCTCATGAACGATTGGGGCTAACGCCGCGCTAGCGCGGCGTGAGCCACGATGGAGTGGTGCGTGTACTGGTGGTGGAGGACGAGCGGCTGCTGGCAGACACCATCGCCAATGGGTTGCGCCGCCAGGCGATGGCCGTGGACGTTGCCTACGACGGCGATGCCGCGCTGCAGCGGCTCGCAATCAACGACTACGACGTGGTGGTCCTCGACCGCGACTTGCCCGTCGTGTCGGGCGACGAGGTCTGTGCCAGCCTCATCGACTCGGGAATCGACACCCGGATTCTGATGCTCACCGCTGCATCTGCCGTGACCCAGCGCGTCGCCGGGCTTGGCCTCGGCGCGGATGACTACCTCACGAAGCCCTTCGCGTTCGTCGAACTGACCGCCCGCGTCCACGCCCTGGCCAGGCGGGCCCGACCCGCCGCTCCGCCGGTGCTGGAACGCGCCGGCATCCGGCTGGACCAGCACGGCCGCACGGTTACCCGAGACGGCCACCATGTAGGGTTGTCCCGCAAGGAGTTCGCGGTCCTTGCGGAGCTCCTGCTGGCCGAGGGCGGCGTGGTCTCAGCCGAGCAGCTCCTGGAAAAGGCGTGGGACGAACACGTCGACCCGTTCACCGGCGTCGTCCGGTTCATCATCATGACGGTGCGCCGCAAACTAGGCGATCCGCCCGTAATCGAGACTGTTCCCGGCGTCGGATACCGCATCCCATGACAAACGCACGCGGCTGGCGGCGGTCGACCATCCGGCGGCGCCTGACGCTGCTGTACGCCGCGGCGTTCTTTGTCGCTGGCGCTGTATTGGTCGCGCTCATGTACTTCATCCTGGCGGAGGCCCTCGACCGTCAAGTGACGGCGCGTGTCGGCATCACCGATCACCTGCCCGAAGCCACCCCCACCGAAACCGCCTCGCAACAGGCCGCCCATCAGGTACAGGACGCGTTGCGCGCCCAGTTCGAGCAAGACCGGGACGACACCCTCGACACCATGCTCGTCGCCTCACTCGTCGCGCTCGGTGTCGTCGGAGTCATCGCCGGAAGCTTCGGATGGCTCCTGGCAGGACGAGCATTGCATCCGCTGCACCAGATGACCGCCACCGCCCGCCGGGTCGCCGACCGCAGCCTCCACGAGCGCATCGCGCTGGACGGGCCCGACGACGAGATCAAAGATCTCGCCGACACCTTCGACGCCATGCTCGAACGGCTCGACCGCTCCTTTGACAGCCAGCGGCGCTTCGTCGCCAACGCCTCCCACGAGCTGCGCACACCGCTAACGATCAGCCGGACCCTCGTCGAGGTCGCGCTCGACGACCCCCAAGCAGGCGAATCGCTTCGTCGGCTCGGCGCCACCCTGCTCGCCGTCGACCAACGTCACGAACGGCTGATCGACGGCCTGCTCACCCTCGCCGGCAGCGAACGAGGCATAGCTGACCGCATCCCTGTCGACCTTGCCGACATCGCCCGGCACATCACCACCGAGTCGCGCATCGCCGCTGACACCGCCGGCGTCGACATCCACATCCAGCTGCGGCCCACTCCGGTCGCGGGCGACCCGGTACTGCTGGAACGGCTCACCCAGAACCTCGTCGACAACGCCATCCGCTACAACCTGGCCGATCAAGGCGAAATCACCGTCACCACCGACACAATCGGCCAATGCGCCCACCTCACCGTCGACAACACCGGACCGCCCGTCCCGCCCTACGAAGTCCCAGGCCTGTTCGAACCCTTCCGACGGCTGCCCACCACCGAACGCCTCGCCGATTCCGCCGATGCCTCGACCACCCACGGAGCCGGCCTCGGGCTCTCCATCGTGCGATCCGTCGCCCACGCCCATGACGGCGACGTCCACGCCGCATCCAGGCCAGACGGAGGCCTCACCGTCAATGTACGACTACCGGCCACGCCGAAAACACCAACAAGGAGCAACGCACGAACCGTGTTGCCCACTTCGGCTGGGCGGAGATCGAACCGCACATGACCGGGGGACCGGTCGAGTGTCCGGGAACGACACGCCGATAACTCGCGGCGCAACGACTCAACCATGTCGTCGACGTGCCGTACGCGGACGGCCTGAGGTGGGCTGCTGCCGCGACGCCGATAACGCGCGTCCTCAAACGCGCGCCGATGCGGTGCAGAACGCGTCCTCGAAGCGCCGTTCCTGGCAAGCGACGCCATCTCCAATGGCGATCGCTAGTGCGTCCCTCGGCCGCCAGCGGGCAGTTCCGCCGTGACCGCCAGTGGGCAGGTCTTCGTTACCGCCCACAATCGACGAGTTCGATGCTCAGCTGTACCGCTAGACCCGCCGCGGCCGCAACTGGCGCTGCAGTTGCTGACAGAGCGTCGTGCAGTGTGGCGCTCAGCGCCAGTGCGGTAGGACCACCTTCTGGAGCCGTCCACGTCATTGGTAAATGAGATTGTGCGGCAGCCGCTCGGTGCGCCTCCTTCTCCCGACCATGAGCAAGGCATCTCGGCCGGAGGTTCTGAGAAGTGCGAGGCGACCCGTTGAAGTCCGTCCGTCGCCGACGTCGAACGTGGGCGGCATCGGCCCACGCCGCCGCCTTGCTCCCCTGCTTGTCACGGTGGAGCAAGCGGGCGAGATCCTCGGTCTGAGTCGCACGACGATCTATGAGCTGATCAACCGTGGGGAACTGCAGGCCGTCCACGTCGGACGTTCGCTGCGCTTTCCGGTGTCCGAGCTGGAGCGGTTCGTTGAGACTCTGCTCGCCGGCGCGGACGGTCCGTGAACCACGCGACACCTCGCACGAACCCCAGCTCAGCGATCCCGATTCGGCTCGTCTACTGCTCCCCGAGTTGCTCCCCGAACCGGTTGACAGAGTTTCCGCCGATCCAGATCACCGGTCTGACCTGGGATTATTCGGTGGAGCTGAGGGGAATCGAACCCCTGACCCCTTCCATGCCATGGAAGTGCTCTACCAACTGAGCTACAGCCCCGGACGGTCGTCGAACGATACCAACCGGCTGCCGGCCGCAACACGGACATCGTCGTTCTGGCCGGCTCCGACTGTTTCGTGCGGGGCTCCCCCCTCACCGAACACTCGAATGGGGCGCATGGCTGGGCGATGGTCAGGCGGACCAGTCGACGACAGGAGCGTCTCGGTAGAGGCGCTCGATCTCGTAGAACCGTCGGATCTCGTCGAGGAACACGTGGATCACGACATCGCCGTAGTCGAGCAGGACCCACTGTTGCTCGCGATGGCCTTCGACTCGCCTCGGGGCCCGGCCCAGCTCGGCCTTCACCTGCTGTTCGATCTCGTCGCACAGGGTGCGGACGAGCCGCCGGTTCGGCGCGTCGAGCACGACGAACAACTCGGCGATGCCCAGGATGTCACCGACGTCGAGCACGACGATGTTGCGTCCCTGCTTCTCGTCAGCCGCCTTCGCCGCCACCTCCGCCAGCAGGCGCGCCTCGCTCCCCTGACCGGGGTCAGTCATCCTCACCAGCCGTCGCATCCGTGGCATCCGTCGTGTCTGGCGCATCCGTCGTGTCTGGCGGGGACCTCTCGTCGAGGAAGTCGAGGAAGCTGGTGCCGAGGCGCACCGTGGCGTCGACGCCGGCGACACGGTCCTCGGCGACACCGATCTCCACGGGACCGAGCAGCGCGTCGATGTCTTCCACCTCGCCGAGCAAGGAGCCGTCGCTGACCAGCACCTGCGTCACGGCAGGGACCTCGCCCTCGGCCGTGCTGACGGAGATCACGTTGCCCGTCGCGAACAGGATCAGTTCGACCGCCGCGCTGGCGATCTGCGTTCGCGACGAACCCGGGCTGAGCGCGGTGTCACCGAACGGGCTCTCGATGCGGAACGTCAACGCCGGGTTCGGCGCGGCCATCCTGCCGGGAGCGACCTGACCGAACACGAGGATCAGCTCGGTCCGGTCGAGCACTACCACATCGACCCCGCGATCGTTCTCGTCGGCGTCCACCTCGGTGAACGTCAGCGGGCGCTGGCTGACCGCGCCGGACAGCAATGGGCCGAGCACGGCCTCGATGGGACCACCCGCCGATGACGACACGGCGGCGCCTGCTTTGGCGGCGATCCCCGCCCAGACCGCGCTCGCCGTCGAGTACCGATCGGTCGCCCGGGACTGAGCAGCGCGAGCCGCGAGCACGGCGGCCGCCGCCGCCGGCTCGAGCGTCTGCTCCCCGGCGCGTTCGATGGTCCGGCCCGCCGTGTCGACGACCGACCGGGGCAGATCAACCTCGATCGGGCCAACGGGGCCGAGTAGTTCGGTCAGGCGCGCCTGGTCGACGACCTCGAACGTGTCGATCGTCAACCCGAGCCCGAGCTCGACCTCGCGCTCCAGCTCCGCCTCATCGTCGAGGCGCAGCGTTTCGTCGAACGGCCGCCGTTCCTCGCCGTTGCCGCCCGACGCGTCGGCGCTGACCGGCACGGTGATCACGCTCCCGCCCGTGCCGCCGGGGGCGCCGACCAGCACGACCATCGACGCCAGTTCCCCTTCGTCGTCGATGACGGCGAGGAGACCCGTCGGCGTATCCGGAAACAGCCGCTCGGGCTTCGACTCGGAGACGTCGGTGCTCTCCGTCGAGTGATACAGCGTGAGACCGCCGGCAACTGCCAGCCCGGCCGCCGCCAGCGTGCCGACCACGGCGACGGCGACGGCGACGACCGTCGACCGACGACGCCGATGCGGTGACGCCGTCACGCCGTCACGCCGGGACCTGGTACACGTGACGCGCCTCGATCACCTGCAGCACCGGATCGGTGACCAGGTAGTCGAGCGGCCGGCCGTCGACGAACCGGGCGCGCAGATCGGTGCTCGACACCTCGAGGCGCGGCACCTCGACGTGGATCCACCGCACGTCGCCGGGCAGGTCGACCGGGTCGCCCGGTCGGTCGACGACGATCATCGTGGAGTGCGTCACCACGTCCTCGTGGCGCTCCCAGCTGGCCAACCCAGCAGCGGCGTCGTCGCCGACGATGGTGAACAGCGAAGCGCTGGGCTCCTGCTCGGCCAGCGCAGCGAGGGTGTCGGCCGTGAAGCTCGGTCCACCGAGCTCGATCTCCAGGCGCCCCGCCTCGAGACCCGGCATGTCCGCGACGGCTGCTTCGACCATCGCCAGGCGGTCCGCCGCCGCCGTGATCGACCGGCTCGCCTCTTTCTGCCACGGCACGTTGGCGACCATCAGGATGACCACATCCAGCTCGAGGGCGTGGCGCACGTTGACGGCGGTGACCAGATGTCCGACGTGGGGCGGATCGAAGGTCCCCCCGAACAGCCCGATGCGCCGCCCCTGACCAGCGTCAATGGAACGCAACAGCCGCCGAGACAGCATCTGATCGGCGACCCGCGTCGGGCCTGGCAGCGGCACGGGCGGGCATTCTATGGGGGCGGATCCGGCCGACCTTGACACGACTGGTATTCTGAAGGTTCCCCCCGGTCCAAACTCGCCACGCTTGACGCATCCGCGCCCATCCCCCGCTCCGAATGCTCAATTGGCGCCACAGTGCCCTGTGCTGTGATCAGGGCCAACGCCCGACGACACCCCACGAACGGTTGCTCCCATCACCATGAACGATTCCATCGGTCTGTACCTCAACGACATCGGCAAGGTTGCCCTCCTGACCGCAGAAGACGAGCGTGAGCTGTCGCGCGTCATCGAAGCAGGCCGGGAGGCCGCCGAGAAGCTGGCCAACGGTCAGCGCGCCGCCGCGCTGAAGATGGCAGTCCGCAACGCTGCCAACGCCAAGGACCGGTTCATCCGGTCCAACCTGCGCCTGGTCGTGTCCATTGCCCGCCGGTACCCCCTTCCCCAAGGCATGGACCTGCTCGACCTCATCCAGGAGGGCAACCTCGGCCTCGAGCATGCTGTCGACAAGTTCGACTGGCGGCGCGGCTTCAAGTTCTCGACCTACGCCACGTTCTGGATCCGCCAGGCCATCGGCCGGGCCCTCGACCAGAAGGCCAGCCTGATCCGCATCCCCGGCGACCGGTCGGCCAGCCTCCGGGCCGCACTGCGCCAGGCCTCCGGCGACGGCGAGACGCTCGACCAGGCCAACGCCGAGCTGCACCGCCTGACCACGCCCGTGTCGCTCGACAAGACCGTCGGTGACGACGGCGACGCCACGCTCGGCGACCTCATGGCCAACGGCGACGGCACGCCGGAGGACCACGTCATGACGATCATCGACGGCGACCTGATGGATGAGCTCCTCGGCACCCTCGAGCCGCGCGCCCGGTACGCCGTCGAGGCCCGCTTCGGCCTCGCCGACGGTGAGCGCAAGAGCTTCCGCGAGGTCGGCGAGCAGCTCGGTGTCACCGCCGAGGCGGCCCGCCGTCTCGTCAGCCGGGCCGTCGTCGGCCTGCGCGACGACGCCGAGCGAATCCTCGCGGTGTAAGTGGGCCGTGCTCGCTCGAAGCTCGCTGCACTCGGCCGTGCCTCGCCGGGCCTGGCGGCCCGGCGGTGAAGCGCCGCGACGCTCGGCCTGACCATCCATCCTCGCTGCGGTCGGGGGCCGAAGCGGTCGGGACCCTGAGCCAGTCGGGTGGCACAGGCTCGGGCTGCGTAGGCTTCGTCCCCATGTCAGCGGGGTGGTCGCCGTCATCCTGGCAGTCGATGCCGGCGCTCCAGCAGCCGGACTGGCCGGACGCCGGCGCCCTCGATCGGGCGTTGAAGACCGTTTCGGGATACCCGCCGCTCGTCTTCGCCGGCGAATCGCGATCGCTGCAGGCCTCGCTGGCGGACGTCGCGGCCGGCAAGGCGTTCCTCCTCCAGGCCGGCGACTGCGCCGAGTCGTTCGAGGAGTTCTCAGCCGACAACATCAGGGAGAAGCTGCGCGTCATCTTGCAGATGGCCGTCGTGCTGACGTATTCGATGGGTGTCCCGGTGGTCAAGGTCGGGCGGATCGCCGGCCAGTTCGCCAAACCGCGGTCGAGCCCGACCGAGCGCGTCGGCGAGGTCGACCTGCCGTCGTTTCGCGGCCACATCGTCAACGGACCCGGCTTCGACGGGCCCGCCCGCGTGCCCGACCCCGACCGCCTCGTCCAGGCATACCACCAGTCGGCGTCGACGCTCAACCTCGTGCGAGCCTTCACCAAGGGCGGCTTCGCTGACCTCACCCGTGTCCACGCCTGGAACCAGGAGTTCGTCGCCTCCAGCCCGGCCGGACGGCGCTACGACCGTCTCGCCGCCGAGATCGATCGTGCCCTCAACTTCATGCGCGCCTGCGGGGTGGACACCACGTCGAACCCGAACCTCAGCACGGTCGATGTGTACACCAGCCACGAGGCGCTGATCCTCGGCTACGAGGAGGCGCTGACCCGCCAGGACTCCCTGACCAACGCGTGGTACGACTGTTCGGCGCACCTGCTGTGGATCGGCGAGCGCACCCGGGACCCTGCCGGCGCGCACGTCGAGTTCCTGCGCGGTGTCGGCAACCCGATCGGCTGCAAGCTCGGCCCGACGGTCGAACCGGACGAGCTGGTCGAGCTGTGCGCCCGACTCGATCCCGACAAAGCGCCCGGACGGCTGACACTGATCAGCCGGATCGGCGCCGACCACGTCGAGGACCGACTGCGACCACTGCTACGGGCGGTGCGCGACGTCGGCCACCCCGTCGTGTGGGCGTGCGATCCGATGCACGCCAACACGTTCACCGCGCCCAGCGGGCGCAAGACCCGCCACTTCGACGACATGGTGCGGGAGATCGACGGCTTCGTCCGCGCCCACCGCGCCGAGGGCACGTGGCCGGGCGGCATCCACGTCGAGTTGACGGGCGAGAGCGTCACCGAGTGCCTCGGGGGCGCCGATGACGTGTCCGACGCCGACCTCGATCGCCGCTACGAGACGATGTGCGACCCGCGCCTCAACGGCCGCCAGAGCCTGGACCTGGCGTTCCGGGTCGCCGAGCTCATCGCCGGGCCGACCGCCTGACCCGTGCGAGCCCTCGAGCTCGTCTCGACGTGGCCGGTGCCGCACGCCGCCGCCCTCGTCGTCGCCGCCGACGGACAGGTCCTGGCCACGTTCGGCGACACGCGGCGATCGTTCCGACTTGCGTCGCTCTCCAAGATGCTCACCGCCTGGGCGGTGCTCGTCGCCGTCGAGGAAGGGGTGCTGGCGCTTGACGACGCGGTTGGCCAGCCCGGCTGCACCTTGCGTCACCTGCTGGCCCACGCTGGCGGTTATCCCTTCGATGGCGGCGACCCGATCGCGGCGCCCGCCCGGCGGCGCATCTACTCCAACACGGGCATCGAGCTGGCTGCCGACGCGGTGACCGAACGGGCCGAGATGCCGTTCGCCGACTATCTGTGCGAAGCCGTCCTCGAGCCACTGCAGATGGTCGATTCACGCCTTGCCGGTTCGCCGGCCTACGCCGTGCACTCCAGCGCGGCCGACGTCGGCCGGTTCCTGGCCGAAGTGCAGCGCCCGACGCTGCTCAGCGCAGCCACCGCCGCCGACGCTGTCCGTCCGCAGTTCGCCGACCTCGCGGGTATCGTGCCGGGCGTGGGGCGCTTCGATCCGTGCCCGTGGGGCTTGGGCTTCGAGATCCGCGGCGAGAAGTCACCGCACTGGACGGGACGCCACAACAGTCCGTCGACGCACGGTCACTTCGGTGGTGCTGGCACGATGGCCTGGGTCGACCCGGCCGCCGGTGCAGCCGTCGTCGCGTTGACCGACCGACAGTTCGACGACTGGTCCGTCGAGGCCATGCGCTGTTGGCCAGCTCTGTCAGACGCCGTCGTGGCCGAGTTGACGAGCACGTCGTGACGTTCTGCCTCGGCGACCGGGTGCGCTGGGCGACAACCGGCGATGGCGGCTTACCGATCGTGCGCTACGGGTTCGTCGGAGGCGTTGCAGGCGAGTTGGGGCCGGTGATGGTGATGCTCGACGGCGAGCTGCGCGGCGACGTGGTCGACCTGGACCAGCTCGAACCGGTGTCGATCACCAACGTCACGTTGCACCTCCACGGTCGCGACCTGATCGACGACCCCGACCTGCGCTGCGGCCTCGTCCACCTGTGGCGGGCCGAAGCGGAGTCCGCCGGGCTGGACGTCGACCACCTGGAGATCCTCGGCGCCGGTGAATCGGCGACAACCGGCTGGGCGCTGGGATCGGTGACGAGTGGCGGACAGGACTACCTCGTCACGGCGCTCGCCTCGACGCGCGACGACCAGATCATCTGCATCCGCGCCGAAACGCGCTGACCCGCACGGGCGGCTCGGCGGTCCACGCAGCCGCCGTCGTCGACGTGTCGATCTGCGCCCGTGGTCGCTGACGCGCGACGATCATCGCCGGCGAGTCGCCGACAGATCGAGGGAGGCGC
>JBPCJW010000212.1:0-4228 GCA_051004915.1 Ilumatobacteraceae bacterium | reverse complement strand
CATGGCCGAGTACTTGTTGCGCTCCTGTCCGGCGTCACCGCCCACGGTGAGGTTCTGACATGAGCGACGGCGGCGGCGAGGCCGGGGTGGGCCGTCCGGCGGATGAGAAGACGCCCGGGGACGGCGCGCCCGATCTCGGCAACGAGCCGACTGACACGGCGGGCGAAGAAGCTGGCAACACCGTCACGGAGACGATCGACGAGATCCCGATGGGTGGCGTGCCCGAGCCGGGTGCTGCACCGGTCGTCGACACGGGCGAGGAGCGCACCCACCTCACCGACATGCCGGAGGAGACGGCCGAGCGCGACGCCCACGGCGGTGACGCCGGCACCACCGGCATCTCCAACAACAAGCTGGCGATGTGGCTGTTCCTCGGTTCCGAGTGCCTGCTCTTCGGCGGGCTGATCAGCACGTACATGTTGTACCGGGGCCGCCACTCGGGCAGCGCCGGGCCGGACCAGATCTACGACATCCCGTTCACGTCGGTGTCGAGCTTCGTGCTGTTGATGAGCTCGCTGACGATGGTCCTCGCCGTGTCGTCAGTGGCTCGTGGCGACATCCGCAACACCAAGGTGTGGTTGTGCATCACGGCGCTGCTCGGCGCCACGTTCGTCGGCGGCCAGGTGTACGAGTTCACGTCGTTCTACCGCGAGGGTCTCGGCTTCACCGACAGCCTGTTCTCCTCGAGCTTCTACACGCTGACGGGCTTCCACGGTGTCCACGTCACCGTCGGCATCATCATGCTGCTGGCGCTCGTCGGCGTGGTCTCGCGCAACCGGGTCACGGGTGATCGCTCAGAGGTCGTCGAGCTGGTCGGCCTCTACTGGCACTTCGTCGACATCGTCTGGATCGTCATCTTCACCCTCGTCTACCTGATCCCAGCATGAGCACGGTCGAGCATCCTCCCGTCGGCGAGGACCTGGCAGCCGACGAGTACGGCGAACACCAGCACGGGGCGACCGACAAGCAGTACATCATCATCGCCCTGATCCTCGCCGCCATCACGGCGGCCGAGGTGTCGATCAGCTACATCGACGTCGGGCCGATCTTCCTGCCGGCCCTGTTGATCATGATGGTCGCCAAGTTCGTCACCGTCGTCAGCTACTTCATGCACCTGAAGTTCGACAACAGGATCTTCACGTTCCTCTTCTACCTCGGGCTGACCCTGGCGATCTTCGTGTACTGCGTCGCCCTGGCCACGTTCCAGTTCTTCAGCCGCTGAGGCGGTGACCATGCTGGCCCAGGTGGCGATCGATCCCTTCGCCTTCCAGGCGCACGCCGACGTGTGGCTGCTGGTCGCCGGCCTGACCGGCGCGTACGTGTACATGGTCAAGGCGGTCGGACCGCACGCCGTCGTCGCCGGCCAGCCGGTCGTCACACGGAGCAACGTCGTCGCCTTCGGCGCGGCGATGGCAATGCTCTGGGTGGCGAGCGACTGGCCGATCCACGACCTCGGCGAGGGCTACCTCTACTCGGTGCACATGTTCCAGCACATGATGCTGATGTTCTTCCTCCCGCCGCTCGCCCTGTTCGCCACGCCCGAGTGGCTCTTGCGCACGCTGATCGGCAGGGGACGCCTGTACGGGGTCCTGCGCTGGCTGTGCAAGCCGGTGGTCGCCGGCCTGATCTTCAACCTCGCCATCGTCATCACCCACATCCCCGGTGTGGTCAACGCCTCCGTCACCAGCGACAGCGCAGCGCTGCACTACGGCCTGCACCTGATGGTCGTGTCGGCGTCGCTGCTGATGTGGATGCCGGTCTGCGGTCCGTTCCGCGAGCTGCAGATGGGGACCGGCGGGAAGATGATCTACCTCTTCTTGCAGTCGGTGCTGCCGACGGTGCCGGCGGGCTGGTTGACGTTCGCCGAGGGCAGCGTGTACGACGCCTACGACGGGCCGGTGCGGGTGTGGGGCCTGTCGGTCACCGACGACCAGCAGCTGGCCGGCGCGGTGATGAAGCTCGGCGGCTCCGTCTTCCTGTGGACGATCATCGTGGTGCTGTGGTTCCGGCGCTTCGCCAGCTCGTACCAGGACGAGCACCAGTACCGGCGCGGCCGGTTGATGCCGTCGGCGGAGATCGTCGGCCACGACGAGGACCCACTGACCTACGACGACGTGGAGCGTGAGTTCGCCCGCAACCCGGCGACCACCGAGCCGGACCGGGCACGGCCCGACCGGTAGCTTCGCCGTCATGATCGACGTCTGGCAATGATCGACGTCTGGCTGTGATGGACGTCGGACTGTGATCGACGTCCGCCTGCTGCGCACCGATCCCGACGGTGTGCGGGCGGCGACCGAGCGGCGCGGCGACCCGGCGCTGCTCGGCCAGCTGGACGAGGCCGTCGAGCTCGACGCCCGGTTGCGGGCGATCACGGCCGAGCGCGACGAGGTGCGGTCGCGCATCAACGACCTGTCGCAGGAGGTCGGCGCGCTGCGCCGCGCGGGGGACGTCACCGCGGCCGAGGCGAAGCAGGACGAGAGCCGCCAGTTCGGCGCGACGGAGCGACGGTTGGCCGCCGCTCACGACGACGCTTCGTCGGCGCTGCGCGACCTGCTCCTGGGGTTTCCCAACCTCATCCACGCCGACGCCCCGGACGGCGCGTCGGACGACGACAACCCGGTCGTCAACGGCCCGCATCGCCTCCCGAGCGACTTTCCCGCCCACCAGCGTTTCCCGCACTGGGAGACCGGGGCCGCGCTCGGCATCCTCGACCTCGGACGGGCGATCAAGATCAGCGGCTCGATGTTCGTGATGACGCGGGGGGCCGGCGCGACGCTGGGCCGGGCACTGTGCCAGCTCGCCCTTGACCGCAACGCCGATGTGTACGAGGAGGTGCGCCCGCCGTCGCTCGTGTCGACGGCGACGCTGACGGCCAGCGGGCAGTTGCCGAAGTTTGCCGACGATGCGTTCGCCGTGACGCGGGACGACCTGTGGTGCATCCCGACGGCCGAGGTGCCGCTGACGTCGATCTATCGCGACGAGGTGCTCGACGAAGAGGCGCTGCCGGTGCGGATGATGGCGGCCACTGCGTGCTACCGCCGCGAGGCGGGCGCGGCGGGTCGCGACACGAGAGGGATGCTGCGCTCGCACGAGTTCGACAAGACCGAGTTGCTCGCCCTGGCCACGCCGGAGCAGGCGCCGGCCGTGTTGGCCGACATGGTCGCCCGGGCGGAGGCGGCGATCGACGCGCTGGGGCTGCCGTGGCGGACGATCGAGATCTGCGCCGGTGCGCTCGGCCAGAGTCACCACCGCAGCCTTGACATCGAGGTGTACGCGCCGGGGGTCGGCACGTGGCTGGAGGTGTCGTCGATCAGCTGGTTCGCCGACTACCAGGCCCGTCGCGCCAACGTGCGATACCGGCGGGCGCCCGTGGACGGCCGGCCGCAGAAGGGCACCGTGCTGGCGCACACGCTGAACGGCTCGGCGCTCGCCGTGCCGAGGGTGTGGGCGGCGATCGTCGAGAACTACCGCCAGGAGGACGGCTCCGTCGTCGTGCCGGATGTGTTGCACCCGTACATGCGCGGCACCACCCAGATCGGCGGGCCGGCATGACGGATTGGCGGGAGGCGGTCGACGAGCACCTGTGGTCGCGGCGCGTGCAGTACGAGACGTCAGGGCTCGATGTCGCCGATGTCGTCAACGACCCGATCGCTCAGTGGCGGCGGTGGTACGACGACGCGGCGGAGGCTCGCTTGATCGAGCCGAACGCGATGGTGCTGGCGACGACGGGCGGCGACGGCCACCCGGACGCCCGTTACGTGCTGGTGCGAACGGTCGATGCGCGGGGGTTCGTCTTCCACACGAACTACGACAGCGCCAAGAGCCGCCAGGCCACGGCGTTGCCGTTCGCCGCCGGCGTGTTCACGTGGCTCGGCTTGCACCGGCAAGTGCGCATCCGCGGTCCGATCTCACGCGTCGGGCGCGAGGAGAGCGACGAGTACTTCGACTCGCGCCCGCGCGACAGCCAGCTCGGGGCGTGGGCGTCACCGCAGAGCGCCGTGCTCACCGACCGCGCCGACCTCGATCAGCGCATCGCCGTGACCGAGGTGGAGTTCGAGGGCCGCGCCGTCGACCGACCCGGGTTCTGGGGCGGCTGGTGCCTCGGTTACGACGAGGTCGAGTTCTGGCAGGGCCGACCCAGCCGCCTCCACGACCGAGTCCGCTACCGGCGCGCGACCGACGGTGGTTGGGCCATCGAGCGACTGGCCCCGTAGACGCAGGTCACGGC
>JBPCJW010000211.1:0-20629 GCA_051004915.1 Ilumatobacteraceae bacterium | reverse complement strand
CGGTCAGCCCCGCCATCCGCTCTACCTTCCAGACGGGACCGAGCTGCGCCCACACGAGCCGGCCCGATCGGCGGCATCCGAGTAACCCAGGCACCCTCCCGAACCGCCCGAGTCCGAGACCGCCGGGTCGACGCAACTTTGCAGCGACCGTCGGCCCCCCGGTGCTTGCAATCGTGAGCACGCTTGAATCGGCGATCGGGCGCGACAACGGTCATGCGGTCAGTGGACACCGGGCCCGCGCCCGAACCTTCACACCGAACGACGTCCGTGGCGCCATCCACGACGCGCCCGAACGGCATCTCGGGTCGACCGCAAGGTGCCGCACGGTCGGGGCTCGCGACCGTGTTATCCGGACGGCAACGAAGGCGACTCGGTCCGCCTTCGCACTGTCGGATACCGGCGTTCCCGGACGCGGCAGGCCGCGATTACCGGACGCGGATATCGGATACCCGGCGGCAAGTTCGGTGCGGCGACTCCGTCGGCCGGCGCGTCAGCCAGCGCTGCGTTTCGGACGCACCGTCTTGGTGACCAGCCAGTTGTTCTCGCCGAGCTGACGGGTGCGGCGGAACCCCTCCCGCTCGAACATCGACACGGTCGCGTTGTAGAGGAACGAGTTGGAGACCTTCCGTCCCTCGACATCCTCCGGCGAACTCTCCACCGTCCCGCCACCGAGTCGCCCGATCTCGTGTAGGGCACCCTTCAGGGCGGCCACCGCCACACCCTTGTGCCGATACCGCTTGTCGACGAAGAAGCAGGTGATGCGCCAATCTGGTGGGTCACCTGCGGCCTCGCGATATGCACGCCCGAACTTGATTCGGGGCAGCTCGTCGGGGCCGCCGAACTGGCACCAGCCGACACAGACGTCAGCGTCGAACACCAGCGCCGCATGAGCGCGGTGGTCCCCGACGCGGCGCTCCTTGAGCGCGCGGCGGTCGACACCTTCTGGGACCCTTCCGGATGGAACTCAAGACACCAGCAACCGCCCCACACACCGTTGTGCCGTTCCACGAGGCGAGCGAAGTCGGGCCACGTCTCCAAGTCCAACGGCTTGACCATGTAGTCGGGCATCGAAGCCACGCTAGTTCCGGTCCGAGCATCCCCCGGAAGCGTGGAATCCCCGGGTGCGTAAGTGGCGGATCGCCGGCGGTACAGGACACACAGCCCCAGCAATATCCCCGTTGTTCTCGGACACGGCTTCGGCGCGTCTGGCCGAGCGTTGTCAGGTGGAGGAAGCAACCTCAAGCGGCAGGAGCGTTGCGGCCATCGCCATCGGCGGAGAGATGGGTGACCGTGTGCGGCGGATGGCGACGCGCCGAGGTTGCGCCGGTCGGAACGCCGTCGCAACGCACCAGGCCGCGGCGGCAAGCAACGCCGCGGCGACGAAGGCGATGAGGAAGCCTTCAGCGCCGGTCATGCGTGGGCCCCGTGTCCGTTGCGCGCCGAGTCTGGCACCCCGACGCGGGTGTGTGGGGCGTAGGTGTCGTCGCGAGCCCGTGCCTCGTCGAAGTCGGGGAAGTAGCTGCGGATCCGCTGAGACAGCATCGCCGGCCAGACCACCTTGGAGGCCCGACCTCGCAGGTCACCGGCGTGGGGTGACGGGTCCCACAGGTGATGGATCTTCGGTTCACCGCCCTCGAGCAACGCGGCAACGACCTCGCTGACCCAGCGCAGCCGGTTGTTCGGGTTCATCTCGCAGTGCACGACCACGTCGAACGCGCCATATACCATGCGCCGGGCGATCTCCTCTGGCGTGCCGGACTCGCCCATCCGGTCGACGAACTGCTCCAATCCGGCCTGGGCCGAGATGCCATGTACGGTACACATAGTCCCCTGCCCGATGCCTGCTGCCCGGATAGCGGCCGGCCCTTCCTCGCCTCGGACCTCACCAATGACGATCAGGTCGGCGCGGGTACGCAACATGTGCGGCATCAGCTCACCGGTCGAGATCCCTCGCCATTTCGACGTCACCGGTAGCCGGGCCTGCATCTCCTGGGTCCAGCGTCGCCCGAGCCCGACCATGCCCAGCTCGAAGTCGGTTTCCACCGTGACCATCCGCGTCGTGTCGGGATAGGCCAGCAGCGCTGCTCGCAGCATCGTCGTCTTGCCGGAGCCCTGCACACCGGTGAACGCCACCGGCAGCCGTGCCTCCGGCACGACTGTCTGCAGGAAGTAGCCGAGCCCGGCAGACATCGACCCGCCCGCAACCATCTCGTCGATCGTTGCGCCGAGCACCCGGTGGACCCGGATGAAGATCGCCGGTCGCGACACCACGTCGAACCCCTGGCCGTGGAAGCGCAGATGTGGGGCGAGCTGCACGTCGACGAGCGGCGCCTCGAAGCTGAACGGACGATGGTGATCCATCGCCACGTTGCTGATCACCCGCTCCAGCGCGGCGTCGAACGGCACCAGGGGCGGGTACTCCTTGATCTCGCCGGTCGCCAGCGCTGCGGGACCGTGCACCCGACCGGGCCGCCGTGCTCGAGCAGCAGCGGGCGACGGGGCAGCCGGGTCACGACCGCATGCTCGCGCGGGCCATGGCCAGGGGCGGCGGCGGACCCACTACTGTGGGGCGCTGTCACGCACGAACGACGAGGGCACCATGGCCGGCACGGTCTTGATCGCAGGCGCAAGCGGTTTGGTGGGCACGGCCGCCGTCGAGAGTTTCCTCGTCGCGGGGTATGACGTGATCGCTGCCTCCCGTCGCATGCCGGAGGTCGACGACGCACGGCCGTTCCGCCACCTGCCGCTCGATCTGCGCGACGAGGCCGCCTGCGAGGACGCGGCGAAGGATCTCGCGGCGGTCACACATGTCGTCTACACCGCGGTGTACGAGAAGCCGGGGTTGATCCCCGGTTGGAGCGAACCCGACCAGATGGAGACCAACCTGGCCATGCTGCGGAACCTGATGGAGCCGCTCAGGCGCAGCGCCGCCGGGCTCCAGCACGTCAGCCTGCTGCAGGGGACCAAGGCGTACGGGATCCATCTGCACCCCATGAGGATCCCGGGACGGGAACGCCAGCCGCGAGACAAGCACGACAACTTCTACTGGCTCCAGGAGGATTACATCAGCGACGCCGCGGCTGGCGACGGTTGGGCCTTCAGCATCTGGCGACCGCAGCTCATCGTCGGACCGAACTACGGCGTCGTGATGAACCTTCCACCGATCATCGGCGCCTACGCCGCTGTCCGGCGTGAGGAGGGGCTGCCGTTCAGCTTCCCGGGCGGGACGCCGTGGGTCTGGGAGGCCGTCGACACGCGCCTCGTCGCCAACGCACTGGTCTGGGGAGCAACGTCGCCGAACGCCGTGGGCGAGACGTTCAACCTGACCAACGGCGAGGTCTTCGAGTGGCGCGACCTGTGGCCCGCGATGGCCGACGAGCTGGGCGTGGAGGTCGGTCCCGACGAACCGGTGCAGCTGGCGACGTACCTGCCGTCCAAGGCCGACGCGTGGGACGAGATCGTCAGCCGCCACGGTCTGCGGGCGGTGCCGATGAAGGAGCTGGTCGGGGAGTCGCACCACTACGCCGACTTCTGCTTCGGCTACGGGAACGACGGGCCGGGGCCGTCCGCGTTCGTCAGCACCGTGAAGATCAAGCAGGCGGGCTTCGGCGAGGTGCACGACACCGAGGAGACGTTCCGGTACTGGCTGCGCAAGCTGATCGAGCGCAAGATCTTGCCCTCGCCGAGCGGCTGACAGGGACGCCGTCAGATCGTCGGGGTCGCCTCGTCGGTGAATCGGTCACGCAGCTCGCGCTTGATGATCTTGCCGCTCACGGTCTTGGGCAGCTCGTCGAGGAAGATCACCCGCTTGGGCTTCTTGAACCCGGCCAGGCGGTCCCGAGCGGTGGCGATGATCTCCGCCTCCGTCGCGGTCATGCCCTCGCGCAGCACGATCACGGCAGTGACGTTCTCCCCCCACTTCGGGTCGGGCAGCCCGACGACGGCGGCCTCCGACACCGCAGGGTGGGTGTAGAGCACCTCCTCGACCTCGCGGCTGTAGACGTTCTCGCCGCCGGTGATGATCATGTCCTTCATCCGGTCGACGATGTAGAAGAAGCCCTCCTCGTCACGACGGGCCATGTCGCCGGTGCGGAACCACCCGTCGTGGAACGCCTTGGCCGTGCCCTCCTCGTTGCGGAAGTACCCCTTGAGCACCTGTTCGCCGCGAATGACGATCTCACCGACGACGCCGGGCGGGCACTCGACCATCTGCTCATCGACGACCTTGACATCGGCCAGGCACATCGGCGTTCCACACGAGGCGAGGAGGTACTCGTCGCCGTTCACGGCCCGCTCGTGGTCCGACTTCGGGAACGTCAGGACGTTGCCACCCAGCTCGGTCATGCCGAAGCCGGAGTAGACGATCGGCCCGAACCGGTTGATGGCCGCCCGGAGGACCTCGACCGGCATCGCCGCCGCCCCGTAGCCGATGCTGCGCAGCGAGTCGAGCTTGTAGTCGTTGATCTTGGGATGCTGGAGGATCATGTTAAGCATCGTCGGGGCCAACGCCGTGCCGGTGATCCCGTGGTGGTCGACGAGTTGCATCCACAGCTCGGGCTCGAACATCGGGGTCAGCACGATGCACCCGCCGCGGGTGTGCGTGACGGGCACGGAGTAGCCGGCGACGTGGCAGAGCGGGAAGGCGACGAGGTTGACCTCGTCGGGCTGGGGCTCGTACTCGATGACCGACTCGAGCATCGCCACCGTGAGGTTGCGGTGGGTGAGCATGGCGCCCTTTGGGAACCCGGTCGTGCCGCTCGTGTACAGCAGCCACGCCGTGGCGTCCTCGTCGATCGCACGAGGAGGCTCATCCGTCGATGCCCCCCCGACCACGTCGCGGTAGCGCGGGTGGCCGTTCGTGATGACGGTGCCGTCGTCGATGACGATGATGTGCTCGATCGTCGGTGCCGACTCGGCCAGCAGGGGCTCGAGCTGCTCGAGGAACTTGGCCTGCACGAGCAGGACGCTGGCCTCGGCGTTGTTCAGGATCCACGCCCACTCCTTGGGGTGGAGGCGGTAGTTGAGGAACGTCAACGCCATTCCGGCCGCCGGCACGCCGTAGTAGCACTCGACGTATTCGGGCAGGTTCTCGGCGAGGATGCCGACGCGGTCACCGGGTCGGCCGAGCTCGTGCATGGCGTTGGCGACCTGCCACGACGTGTCCCGCAGCTCGCCGAACGTGATCGTCCGGTCGCCGGTCACGATGGCCGGGCGGTCGGGGTACTTGCGGCCGTTCAGGCGCACGACGTCATTGAGGAACATGGACCCCCCGTCTCGTTGCCGAGGCTCCGACAGTAGTTGACGACAGTATCGAGTTCATGTCGTGCGGCTCCGACGGGCCGCCGACTCCTCGACGTCGCGGTGGTACGGCAGACCGAGGGCGTTGCAGTAGAGGCGGGTGAGCTGCACGACGGCCTCGTCGAGGTCGAACGGTTCGCCCAGCACGAGCCAGACGTAGGCCGAGCGGTCGATCATCGAACCGAGCGCGCTCGCCGCGTACGCCGCATCGATGCGCGCGTCGACGAGCCCCTCCTGCTGCCACCGGCGGATCGACGACGCGTTGCGCTGGACGTAGAACCGGCGGCTGAACCGACGGGTCGCGGCCAGGCGCGGGTTGAACGTGGCGACCTGCTCGAGCACGCCCATCATCCGGGCGTTCTCCTCGTACCCCCGCAGGTACCCCCGGTTGGCCCGTTCGATGCGCTCGGAGAGCGGGCTGCCCGCCGGAAGGTGCGGCTCGGCCTCGGCGGCCCGCAGGAGATCGGCCTGGAGGGCATCGGCGACTTCGGCGAAGATCTCCTCCTTGGACTGGAAGTACGTGTAGAACGTGCCGTGGGCCACGCGGGCCCGCTTGGCGATGTCGCCGACGCTCGTCTCGACGTACCCGTGCCGTTCGAACAGGCCCCGCGCCGCCTTGACCAGCGCGGCGCGCGTGCGGGCGCCGCGCGCGGTCAGCGGCGGGGTCACCGTGGAGCTGCCGGCCCTGACCCGGGCCAGCCGAGGCACGTCGGCCGGGGTCATGTCGCCAGCCGGGAGTTGACGGGTCCGTCGGTCGTCTGGCGCCCTCGGAGGATCGCCGTTACGCTTCTCCGGCGGCCGTCGGGGGATGGTCGCACCGGCGAACGGGGGCGACCATGGGCTCGGGACACGACATCGTCAAGGCGGGACGGACACCGTCGATCATGCCGTTCGACATGAGCGACATCGAACGGACGAGCGACGGTGTGCTGCGGTACACCGGATTGGCCCGGTCGCTGCTGCACATGTTCAGGGAGTCCGTCGACCGCACCCCCGACCGGGAGTGCATCGTCATCATCGGCGGGGAGCGCGTCAGCTACCGGGACGTGTGGGACAGGTCGGCGCGGGTGGCGGGAGGCCTCGTCGCCGCTGGCGTCGGTCGCGGTGATCGGGTCGCCAACCGCCACGGCAACACGCTCGACTGGTGCCTCGGGTTCTGGGGCTCGTTGATGGCCGGAGCCGTCGTGGTGCCCGTCAACACCCGCTTCTCGGAGTCCGAGATCGACTACGTCGTCACCGACTCCGGCGCCCGCTACGTGCTGCTCCCCGACGCCCCGCTCCCCGACGGCGAACCGCTGGTGGTCGACGACGTCGATCACGAGACGCTGGCAGCCATCTTCTACACCAGCGGCACGACGGGCTTCCCCAAGGGTGCCATGACGACGCACGAGAACTTCCTGTCCAACAGCGAGACGTGCCGGCGGATCATGCAGTTCCCTGACGACGAGCACCTCCGCAACCTGGTCTCGGTCCCCCTCTTCCACGTCACCGGCTGCAACAGCCAGCTGATCATCACGACGCAGATGGGCGGCACCACGGTCGTCATGCCGGCGTTCGATGTCCAGGCGTTCCTCAAGGCGATCGAGGACGAGCGGATCAACATCCTGACGTCGGTGCCGGCCATCTATTGGCTCGCCATGAGCCAGCCCAACTTCGCCGACGCCGACATGTCCGGCATCGGTTGGGTCACCTACGGCGGCGCCCCGACGGCGCCGGACGTCGTGGCCAAGCTGCGCGCGTCGTTCCCGAACGCCCGACTCGGCAACGGGTTCGGCCTCACCGAGACGTCGTCGGTGTCGACGTTCCTGCCCGACGAGTACGCCGAGAAGCGACCGGAGACGGTTGGGTTCACGGCGCCGCCCGTCGAGGTCGACCTGCTCGAGCCCGATGCCAGCTCGGGTGTCGGCGAGCTGCTGATCCGGGGCCAGAACGTCGTCGCCGGCTATTGGAACAAGCCCGAGCAGACGGCTCAGACGTTCGTCGACGGCTGGCTGCACACCGGCGACCTGGCACGCGTCGACGACGACGGCTTCGTCCAGATCGTCGACCGCCTCAAGGACATGGTCAATCGCGGCGGCGAGAACGTCTACTGCGTCGAGGTCGAGAACGCGCTCGTCGAGCACCCCGCCGTGTTCGAGGTCGCCGTGCTCGGCGTGCCCGACGCGATGATGGGAGAGAAGGTCGGCGCGGTGATCGTGCCCCGACCGGGCGTCGAGCCCGACGTCGCGGAGATCCGTGCCTTCGTCCTGGCGCGTATCGCCGACTTCAAGGCGCCGCAGTTCATCACGTTCCGGACCGAACCGCTGCCCCGCAACGCCGGTGGCAAGGTGCTCAAGCCGGTGCTGCGCAAGGAGACGGAGTGGTCCGAGCAGCTGCGCTGAACGCGTCAGCGACTCGTCCACCCCGATCAGTGCTCGCCGATCAAGAGGCACCTGTGACTACGGCGCGCAGCTCACGATGCAGGATCTTGCCCGTGACGGTCTTGGGGAGCTCGTCGACGAACTCGATGGATCGGGGGTACTTGTAGGCGGCCATCCGCTCCTTGCAGAACGCGATCAGCTCGGCCTCCGTCGCCTGCTCGCCGGGGCGGAAGCTGACGAACGCCTTGACCGTCTCGCCGCGGTACTCGTCGGCGACGCCGACGACCGCGGCCTCGTGCACCGCGGGATGCTGGTACAGCACGTTCTCGACCTCGCGCGGCCACACCTTGTAGCCCGACGCGATGATCATGTCCTTCTTGCGGTCGACGAGGTAGAACCAGCCGTCGGCGTCCATGAAGCCGACGTCGCCCGTGTGCAGGTGGCGGTCGGGGAGAGCGTGCTCGGTCTCGTCCGGCTTGTTCCAGTAGCCGGCGACGACCTGCGGCCCGCTCGTCACGAACTCGCCGACCTCGCCGACGGGGACCTCCTTGCCATCCTCGTCGACGACCGTGACCAGGGTGTTGAAGATCGGCACGCCGACCGACAGCGCGCCCGAGTTGGGGTCGACCGGGGCCACCGCACCCATCGGCACGCCGTGCGACGGTGAGGTCGTCTCAGTGAGCCCGTAGATGTTGTGGATGTAGGCGCCGGCCTCGCGCTGGAAGCGTTCGACAGTGCTCGGCGCGATCGGTGCACCGCCGCTGTACACCTTGGTCAGCGACGTGAGGTCCCGGCCGCCCCACGAGGGGTCGTTCATCAGCGCGGTGAACGCCGTGATCGCCCCGACGGTGAACGTCGGCCGGTAGCGCTCGATGAGATCGAGCACGTTGGCCGGTTCGAACCGGAAGCCGAGCACGAGCGGTATCGGCACCAGCAGGCTGACGGTGAGGTGGGCGATGAGGCCGGTGATGTGGAAGAGCGGGGCAATCCCGAGCACGATGTCGTCGGGCGTCAACGACATCCATCGGCGGTACGCCTCGGAGTTGAACACGACGTTGCCGTGCGTGTTCATCGCGCCCTTCGGTACGCCGGTGGTGCCGGAGGTGTAGGTCAGGAACGCGACGTCGTCGAGCCCGAGCGTGACGGGTGGTGGGCGCTCGCCGTCGTGGGCGGCGACGAGCTCCAGCAGGTCGGCGGTGTGGGCCGGCCGGTTGCGTACGGACCCGGCGAGGATGCTCGGCAGGGTGTCGTCGCCCACGAGGTCGAGCTCGCTGGTGGTGATGACGGAGCGCAGGCCGGCGGCGTCGACCTTGCTGACGACGTCGCGGTACAGCGCCTCCAGCGTGACGAGCACCGAGGCCCCCGAGTCCTCGATGGCGTACGTGAGCTCGCGCTCCTTGTTCATCGGGTTGACCGGCACGACGATGCCGCCGGCCTTCCATGTGGCCAGCACCGTGAGCACGTACTGGGGCACGTTCTGGAGGTACACGGCCACGCGGTCACCGGGTGCCACGCCGTCGGCGACGAGCGCCACTGCCAGTGCGTCGCTGGCCCGGTCGACCTCGGCGACCGACATCGTCGTGCCGACGTAGTGGATCAATGCGGCGTCAGGGTGGGCCGCGACGGAGGCCTGGAACATGGCGAGGGCGGACTCGAAGCCGCCCTCGCCACTCACAGGGATGTCGGATGGTGTCTCGGCGCGATAGCGCGCCAGCCACGGCCGTTCGTCGGTCATCGGACGCCTGCTACTTGATGACGACGGGGTTGACCGGCGAGCCGGTGCCGCTGACGACCTTGAGTGGGGCGGCCGTGTACAGGAACGTGTACTGCCCGTCTTCGGCACAATCGTCGGCGAGGTCGTCGAGCCAGCAGATCTCGGTGAGCGTGACGCCGAGGTTGCGCATCAGCGCGTTGTGCAGCGGGAGGACGACGCCCGACACCGGGTCGGCGGTGACCTCGTTGGCGATCGTGTCCGTCACCAGGTTGGGGATCTCCATGTCGTGGAACCACTGCACCAGCTCGGGGCTGTAGGTGAGGCCCGGCTCCACGAAGTTCCCGTAGAACTCCTCGCGCGACACCTTGTAGAACTTGGCGATCCAGCCGGTGCGGATGATCAAGATGTCGTGGGGCTCGATCTTGGTGCCCTGCGCCTCGGCGCACGCCATGAGGTCCTCGTGGGTGAACGTCTCGGCGACGTCGAGGACCTCCTTGCCCCGGAAGCGGGCCATGTCGAGCAGGATCCCGCGGCCGACGACGCCCTTCTCGGCGATGGCCAGGACGCTGGCCTTGGCCAGGCCGCCGATCGTCGTCTTGGCGTCGTAGCCGTTCCAGATCTGGTCGTCGTACCAGACGTGGCCGAGCGCGTCGTACTGCGTGCTGCCCTGCAGGAAGCACGTCATGTAGTCGTCGGCGTAGTGGGCGCCGCCGGCGAAGTTGGGCCCCTTGCCGGCGATGTACTGGCCCTCGTCGATGACCATCGTTCGCACCGCCCCGCTGCGGCCGGGCCACACCGGGTCACCGTCCGGATTGGCCATCTTCACCTGCAGCGTGAAGACCTTCCCGGACTTGATCGAGGTGGCGGCTTGCATCACGACCTCTGGTGTGAGGTAGTTGAGGCTGCCGACCTCGTCGTCATCGCCCCACTTCCCCCAGTTCTTCGGGGCGTCCTTCAACAGCTCCTTGACGGAGATCTGGTCCTGCTCGGTGGTGCTCATTGGTGCTCCTCGGTGGTACGTGGTTCAGGGATCTGGGACGTAGGCATCACGGCCGGCGCCGGTATCGGCGAGCTCGGCCATGTGGGTGCCGACGAGGTAGTAGCGGCGATGCCAGATGCCGGTGCCGTCCTCCTCGCCGACGGGCATCCGCCACGTCGTAGTGCGGGAGCCGTTGCCGAGCGGAACGCCGATCAGGGCGCGCGGCTGATCGATGGTGTCGTCGACGTAGGCGTCGGCGGCCTCGGCCGGCACGTACCGCTTGGCGATGTCCCGGTACAGGTCGCGCCATTCGTCGTCGTTGCCGACGTCGTGGACGATGCGGGCCGTCCCGCGCACGGTCACCTTGCGGTACGGCAGCGGGTCCTCGTCGATCGACAACCCGACGCGCGGATCGCGACGGATGTTGGCCAAGAAGACCGACGGGCCGCGCGGTGTGAAGAGGATCTCGTCGTCGCGGCGGATGAACCAGATCGGCACGACCCGCGGGAACCCGTCGTCGTCGACCGTCCCCACCCGCAAAAGGTGCCCCGGCTCCTCCAAGAAGGCCGAGACCTCCGACTCACTCAACTGCGGCATGAAAGCGAACCTCCAATGAAAGCGGGATGAGCGGGGCGCGTGAGGGAGACAGGGACCCTTCGCCCCCCAACCGCAGCGAGCGTGGCTCGTCAGGTCGAGCGTCGGCCCGCTTTGGGCGGCGGCGCCAGCCGCAGCGAGACACGGTCGAGTGAGCGAGCTTCGAGCGAACGAGACCACTCAGAACAGCTCCCAGTACGACTCGCGCGCCCGCATCTCGTCCACCGACTCCTCGAGGATGACCCGGCCCGAGCGCATCACGGAGCACCGGTCGACGATGTTCAGGGCCTGGCCGACGTTCTGCTCGAGCAAGAGGACGGCGAGACCATCGGTATCGGCGAGGCGCCGCACTGTGCCGAAGATCTGCTGGACGACGGCGGGGGCCAGGCCGAGCGACGGCTCGTCGAGCATGAGCAGCTTGGGGCTGGCCATCAACGCCATGCCGAGGCTGACCATCCGCTGCTGCCCGCCCGACATCGTGCCGGCGGCCTGGTTGGACCGGTCGACGAGTATCGGGAACAGCTCCCGCACGAGCTCGAAGCGTCTGGCCCGCCGATCCTCGTCGTGGTCGTTGGCCCCGCCGAGCAGCAGGTTGTCGGTCACCGACAGGTCGGCGAACACGAAACGCTCGGACGGGATCATCGCCATCCCCGCCTTGACGTTCGCGCGAGAGCTGGCGTTCGTGACGTCACGGCCGTCGAACGTGATGCGCCCGCCGAACGCCTTGTTGATGCCGAGGATGGTGCGGATGGTGGTGCTCTTGCCACTGCCGTTGTGGCCCAGCACGCCGAGGATCTCGCCCTCGTCGACCCTGAGGTCGACGTCGAAGACGACTTGCTTGCGTCCGTAGCCGGCCTGCAGTTGGTCGACCGTGAGCATCGGTGCCTCACGGTCACCGTTCACCGAGGGGGCCGCCGCGGGGACGGCGTCAGCCGGTTCCAAAGTAGACCTCCGCCAGCCGCGGCGTGTTGGTGAGCTCGGCGATCGTGCCCTGGGCCGTGATCTCGCCGAGCTCCATGAAGTAGGTGTGGTCGGCCAGCCGGCCCACGACGTGGAGGTTGTGCTCGACGACGCAGACCGTGCGGCCCTGGTCGCGCACCTGCTCGATGAGGTCGAGCATGGTGTCGACCCACTTGGTGTCGATGCCCGACGCCGGTTCGTCGAGCAGCAGGACGTCGGCTTCCGTGGCCAGGACCCTGGCCAGCGAGATCAGCTTGGTCTGGCCGTAGGACAGCGCGCCGGCCGGGATGTCGGCGAACTCGGCCATGCCGACGAAGCTCAACCAGTCGAGTGCCTTGGCGTGCGTGGCGGCCTCGGCCTGCACGACGCGGCGGTGGGCCACGGCCAGGGTGGCGAAGTTCTCCCCCGGCTGCTCCTGGACCGCCAGCATGACGTTCTGCATGCACGACAGGCGGTTGAACAGTCGAACGTCCTGGAACGAGCGGACCATGCCCTTGCGGGCGACCTGGGCCGGGTTGAGGCCGACCAGCTCCTCGTCGCCGAGGAGGATCGATCCCGTTTCCGGCGCGATGGCGCCGGTGAGCAGGTTGAACACCGTCGTCTTGCCGGCGCCGTTGGGGCCGACGAGGGCGGTGATCGTCCCCCGGCGCAGCTCGATGTCGAGATCCCTGGCGGCGATGATCCCGCCGAAGCGCTTGCTGATGCCCGTCGTGCGGAGCACCACCGGGGCGTCGTGCCAGGCCCGTTCGCGCCGGACCTCCTCGGCGATGGGCAGCTCGGTGTACTCGTGCTCGCCGACGTGCTGCACCGTCGAAGGCACCCAGTCGGCCACCATCTCGACCCGGGCGGTCGCTGCCCGCTGGCCGCGCAACCAGCGCCACGGCGAGAAGCCCTCGGGCAGCGCTCCCTGGGGGCGTAGCCGCATGAGGATCGCCAGCGCGAGGCCGTACACGATGAGCTGCACGAGGCTGGCCCGGGCGGCCTCCAGCCGCACCACTCGCCGCAACACGGGCTCCAGCAGCACGACGATCGCCGCACCGAGCACCGAGCCGGCCAGGTTGCCCATGCCACCGAAGATGACAACGGCGAAGATGGTCAGGGAGAAGCTGAAGCCGAAAACGCCCGGCGTCGCCAGGCGCAGCCAGCCGGCGAGCATGGCCCCGGCGAAGGCGGCGAGCGCGGAGGTCAGGCCGAACACGGCGACCTTGTAGCCGAGCACGTTCTTGCCGAGCGCCTGGGTGGCGACTGGATCCTCGCGGATGCCCTTGAGCACCCGGCCGATCGGTGATTCACCGACCCGATGGCAGATGAAGTACACGATGGCCATTGCGGCGAACGCCGGCAGCAACCAGTCCTCCGGTTGTTGCAGGTGCCAGCCGAACAGGTTGGCCGGCGCGAGGTTGATCAGGCCGAACGTCCCGCCCATCTCGGGGATGGCGACGAGCAACCCGAGGATCACCGACGACACGGCCAGCGTCAGCAGGATGAGGAACTCGACCGAGAGCTTGAGCGCCGGCAGGGCGACGAGCGTGCCGATGACGAAAGCGAGGACCATGCCGAGGAGGGTGCCGAGCAGGAAGTTCCAGCCGTGGGCCTGTGCCGTGTACGCCATCGTGTACCCGCCGACGGCACCGAACGCGGCGTGGGCCACCGAGACCTGGCCGGCGTAGCCCAGCAGCAGGTTCAGCGACAGCGCCAGCGCGGCGTACAGCAGGATCTGGTCGAGGTAGTTGATCCACAGTGACATGTCAGGCTCCGGCGGCCTTCATCCGCTTGAACCGGGCCGTGAACGCACTGGACTTGATGGCGAGGTACGTCAGGTACCCGACGAGCACGACGAAGACGGCGGTCTGCGTGTAGCGCACGGACAGCCAGATCGAGGAGTACTGCTCGATCAGCGCCACCACGATGCCCATGAGGAACACGCGGATCGGTGAACTCGCCGTCCCCCCGAGGAAGGCGACGACGAAGGCGTACACCACCGGCAGCGTGCCCATGCCCGGGTCGACCGTGTACTTGAGGCCGTACCAGATGGCAGCCACGCCCACGCAGATCGTACCGAGGAAGAAGCAGATCACGTAGGTGCGGTTGGCGTCGATGCCGATCGTGCGGGCCAGGTCGGGGTTGATCCGGGTGGCCTTGATCCGCCGCCCGAGCGCCGTGTAGCGCAGCATGGCGGCCAGCGCCAGCGTGACGGCGATCGCGCTGGCGCCCTGCCACACGTCGAAGTTGAGGAACGTGGCGTCCCACAGCGTGTAGGACGTCTTGACCGGCCCGAAGTAGGCCTGTGTCTCGGACCCCCAGAGCAATCGGATCAGGTTCTCGCCGGCGATGCCGATGCCGAGCGCGGCCACGAACACGGCCAACAGCGCGGTGGGGCCGGCGTTGGCGGCCAGCGGCCGGTACACCTTGGCCTCGATCAGGGCGCCGAGCACCGCTGTCAGCAGCACGCCGATCAACGCCGACGGCCAGAACGGCCAGTTGACGCGGAACGTGAACGTGAAGGCGAGGTAGGCGGCCAGCGTGTAGGTGAAGCCGTAGGCGAAGTGGAATCGTCCGGTGACCCCGAGGATCAGCGCGAAGCCCACGCCCAGCAACCCGTAGCTGCACCCGCGGAAGAACCCGTCCACGGTGAGTTGGCGGAAGGTCTCCGCACTGATCGCCAGCACGCGGCGGCTGCTCGGCTCTCGGTTCGTGTCTCGGAGGCGAGGGCCGGTCAGGCGGTCTTGTAGTCGGCGCCGTCGATGTCGAAGAAGGCTTTCGGCGTCACCGTGCCGCCCTTGTACTCGAACACGCCCATGACCCGCTTGCGCACCGACTGGGTCGTCTCGTCGAGCGTGTAGGAGCCGACCGTCGACTCGTCACCGCCGTACACGCTGACGACCGTCAGGTTCTCGCGCAGCGCGGCGTCGAGCGCCACCCCGGTGATCTCGGCCTCCGGATCGGTGGCCCAGATGCGGCGCATCACCTCCCACATCACGAACGCGTTCTCGTAGAAGTTGGCGGCATAGAAGTCGGGATTCTCGCCGTACTCGGCGTTGAACTCGGCGACGAACGTCTTGGCGAGTGGGCTGACGGGGTTGTTGGCGTCGAAGTAGTCGTAGGCGAACGTGTACCCCTCCGAGTCGTACGTGCCCTTGGAGGCGTTGAGGCCATCGGGGGTGAACTCGAAGCCGATGCGAACCGACGTCAACCCGGCCGTGGCCGCCTGGTTGGCGAAGGAGCCGGGATCCTGGCCGTAGAGGCTGACAAGCAGGAGGTCGGGCTCGTTGGCCTTGATCTTGGGCAGCACCTGGGAGAAGTCCTGACCGCCCACGGGCACCAGTTCATACAGGTCGTTGAACTCGAGACCGGCGTCGGCGATCCGCTTGAGGATGTCCTCGCGGATGATGCCGTTGTTCGGCTCGCCGATGTCCCACCCGCACAGACCGACGGTCTTCTTGTCGGGGTAGGTCTCCTTGAACCACTGGAAGAGTCCGGGCATGGGGTCGTTGGGCGTGATCGCCCGGGTGCCCCAGAAGTACGGCTGGCTCTGGCCGAAGATGCTGGTGCCCCCGCCGCCGTCGAGCGTGAACATCTTGCTCTCGGCGGTGGCCGACAGCATCGCGCCGAGGTCGTCGACGTACGACGCAAACTTGACCTGCACGCCCTTGGCCACGAGCTCGGCCATCGCTTGCACGCCCGCAGCGGCGTCGCCCGACTTGTGGTCGAAGTAGTTGTAGGTGAACGTCGGCCCACCGTTGGCGGCGATGTGCTTGGCCGCCAGATCGAGGCCGCGGCTCATCGTCTTGCCGTAGAACGATCCGGTGCCGGTCAGCGCCAGGACGGCGCCGAGCTCGATCGTCTTGCCGGCGCCGGCGCTGGCCTCCTCGACGCCGAGCAGTGCAGCGATCCCGGCGACATCACCGGTGGCCGCGGCGCCACCGGTCGTTTCGGCGCTGGCGGTCGCGCCGCTGCCCGTGCCGGCCGTCGTGCCCTCGGCGTCGGTGGCGCTCGAACCGGAGTCGCCGTCGTCGTCGTCTCCACAGGCGGCGAGGAACGCAGCGGTCCCGATGGCCCCGGCGGCACCGAAGAGCATCCGCCGGCGGGTGATCCGCCCCTCGTGCACCGTCTCCCAGGTCACCTTGTTGTCACCCATCAGCTGATCCCCCTACTGGTAGCTGGCTCGCGCCGTCGTGTCGATGACCGTGGAGATCCGGGCCCTGAGAACGCTCGCTCGCCGAACGAGCGTGCGCGTGCCCCCCTGGCGTTGACGACTTCCCCTTGCGGGCAAGCTAGTCCGGCCGGGGGGGAGAGGCAAACCGTGGTTGACCGTAGTATCAACTGGCCCGGGCGCTCACTCGTTGAGGTGGTGGAGCTTGGCGCCGGGGCGGGGCCAGGCGGTCTTCACCAGCCGGCCGGTCGTGGACAGCGTGATGTACGCGGTCGAGAGGTCGTCGCCGCCGAAGCAGACGTTGGTCGTGATGAGGTCGCCGGTCTCGACGAAGTCGACCAGCTCGCCGGCCGGCGACACCACCGACACGCCCCCGTTGACGATCGTCGCGACGCAGACGTTGCCGTCGCTGTCGACGGCGAGGGAGTCGAGGAGCTGGAACCCGGGGAAGCCGTAGAGGCACTGGCTGGTGTCGACGAGTCCCGGCTCGGAGAGCTGGCCCGGTCCCAGCACGGTGCGCTGCATGATGCGTCCCCGCCACGTCTCGGCCCAGTACAGGGTGGTGCCGTCGGGGGAGAGACCGATGCCGTTGGGGTCGTCGGCCGGGAACACCAGCTCGGTGATGGCGGAGCCGTCGGCCTGGGCGTAGTAGATGCCCGACAGGTGGTGGATGCGGGCGGCGTCGTCGACCATGCCGTGGTCGGTGAAGTAGAACCCGCCGTGGGCGTCGAACACCAGGTCATTGGGGGCCCAGAGTGGGTTGCCGTTGCACTCGGTGTAGAGGTCCTCGACCTTGCCGGTGGCCGGGTCGACGGTCTGGATGCGCCCCCCGAGGTAATTGGCCATCGTGCACCCACCGGGGAACGTCAGCCCGTCCATGTCGGCCTCCGTGAACCGGCCCCCGTTGTTGCACAGGTAGATCAGCCCTCCGGGCCCCATGGCGGCGCCGTTCGGCCCGCCCGGTACGTCGGCGATCGTCTCCTTGGACCCGTCGGGGCGGACGCGGGTGAGACGGGGCCCGAACATCTCGACGAGCACGACCGTGCCGTCGGGCATGGCGATCGGACCCTCCGGGAAGGCCAGGCCGCTGGCCACTTCGACGAGATCGGGCATAGGAGCCTCCGGATGGGTGGTGTTCGGGCTTGATCGCGACGTCGGGCGATGGGGCGCGACGCCGGTGACCCGTCCGAGGGCAGCAGACCCCGGCTCGTCGTGTCCGACCCCGATAGGCCCCCATCTGTCGCGCCCGCCATCCAACTTCCTGGCGTCGGCGGTGTCAAATCGTCGCCTGCCCGGCCGTCGATCACTAGTTGACGGGTTCGTCATCTTAGGTTACAACTCGGGGCGCCGCGGGCAGGGGGAACGACAAGGGAGATCGTCATGCCGGACTTTCGGGAGATCGGCGCCAGTCTCAGCAACTGGGGTCGCTGGGGCGACGACGACGAGCGGGGCACCGTCAACCTGATCACGCCGGAGTGCGTCGTGGCGGCCAGCCAGCTCGTCAGGCGCGGAGCCGTCTTCGATCTCGGCATCCCGTTCGACGGCGCCGGTCCGCAGCCCGGCGGCGGGCGCATCAACCCGGTCCACCTGATGTCGGAGACCGGCCAGCACCAGGAGTTCCCCGGCGCGTTCCACTACGCCGACGACTACGTGTTCATGCCGTTGCAGGCGGCGTCGCAGTGGGACGGGCTGGCCCACGTGTTCTACGACGACCAGATGTACAACGGCTTCCCGGCCAGCGACGTCGGCCCGCACGGCGCCCTGCACTGCTCCATCGACAAGATGGCGAAGGGCATCGTCGGGCGCGGCGTGCTCCTCGACATCGCCCGGTCGAAGGGTGTCGACTGGATGCAGGCCGGGGAGGTCATCACACCCGACGACCTCGACGTCGCTGCCGAGCGCCAGGGCGTCGAGGTGCGCTCGGGCGACATCCTGTTCTTCCGCACCGGCTGGCGCACGAAGTTCAAGCAGGAGGCCAACGCCGCCGAGTTCATGGCCGGTGAGCCGGGCCTCGGCCTGGCCTGCGCCCAGTGGCTGCACGACAAGGAGGTCGCCGTCGTGGCCTCCGACAACTGGGCCATCGAGGTGCTGCCCGGCGAGAACCCGTCGGAGCTGCTCGACGTGCACATGGTCCTCATCCGGGACATGGGCATGACGCTCGGCGAGATCCTCGATCTCGACGAGCTGGCCGACGACTGCGAGTCCGACGGGGTCTGGGAGTTCTTCACGACGGCGCCCCCCATCAAGTTCACCAACGCCGTCGGCTCCCCGATCAACCCACTGGCGATCAAGTAGCCGCCGGCGCCTCGTCGGACGCGGGCCGACCCAGCCGGGGGTCCTCAGCGAACGACTGAGGCGGGGCCGAGAACGTGACGATCGTCGTCGATCGTGCCGGGCAGCACGCGGACGAGGACGATGCCGTCCTCGTCGACGCCTACAACCTCAGCGACGGCCGGGTCGGCGTCCTCGTTGCCGACGACGACGTGCGCGCCGGGCGTGAGCGCCAAGCCGGCGCGGGCGTTCCGGGTGTTGCCGTGGGTCAGCCCGTCGGCGTCGCGCCGGTGGTAGTCGATCCACAGATCCCACGACGGCATAGCGACAACCTACTGGCGGGCTGGGTTGGGGATCGGACGGTCGAACCCGATCTCGAGCCGGTCGAGGGTGGCGTCGGCCAGGTCGAAAGCACGACGTCGTAGTGCGGGCGGTCGAGCGTTGGGATAAGGGCGAAGCCCAGCGAGCGCAGGCGACCGGCGGTCGAGAGCCGGACCTTGCCGTAGAGCTCGAGCTAGGGCCGGGCGCGGCACAGCTCATCGAACGGGGTGTCGAGGGTCAGGAAGACCGAGACGGCATAGATGCCGAACTCGTCGAACGCGTCGGTCGCGGTGCGGCGGACCGTGGCGCCGTTCATCTCGCCGCCGCGCACGACGACGATGGTGTCGTCGGGCGGGTCCTCGTCGCGGAGCCTGATCGGCCTCAAGCGTCGGCCTCGGGCGCAGGAGCCTTCAGGAGCTCACCGAGACCGGCGGCGACGGCTTGATCGGCGGCGGCGAAGGCGTGAGCGTAGACACGCAGCGTCATCGCCGGGTTGGCGTGACCGAGCCGGCCGGCGACCGTGCGCACGTCGTGTCCCTGACCGATGACCACGGTGGCCGACCAGTGGCGCAGGTCGTGCAGCCTCCACTTGTCGGCGATCCCTGCGAGCGTGCGGGCACGCTTCCACCACCACCCGATCCGGTCCGGGCTGACGAGGTCGGGGCCGAGCCCGAACATCCACGGCCCGTACTGCTCACGCTGCACCCGCAGGGCCTCGATCGCCGTCACCGTGTCCGAGTCAAGGGTCACGGTCCGTGTGTTCGCCGTCTTCGTGGCGGCGTCGCGGAACTCGCGCACACCCTCGCCGCAGGACACGATCTCGATCGCCGAGTCGATGGTCAGCATCCCATCGCGCAGGTCCGTCCACTGCAGCGCCGCAAGCTCCGCCCGTCGGGCGCCGGACACGGCAGCGACGCGCAACATCAGTGCCGCGGCCGGGTCGATCGTCGCCGCGGCGTCCAGCACGGCGCGCACCTCTCCCAGCGTCATGACCGTCCGATGTGGCGTCTTGGTCGAGCGCAGCCGCGCCATGCCGGCGACGTTGGCGCTCACCCACCCCCAGCGGACCGCCTGCGCCAAGGCCGCACGGAGGACGCCGTGCAAGTTCTTCACGCCGGCGTCACCCATCCCGGCCCGGCGCACGCGGGTGTGCCACCGCTCCACATCACCGACGGACAGTCGAGCCACCGGCAGGCGAGCGATCTGATCCTTCTTGATGGTGCGGACTCGGCTCTCCTGGTCGCGCGCCGACGACGGCGCCCAGGTGTCGAGGCTCTGCGCCACCCAGGCGTCAAGCACGTCGGAGATCAGGCGACCGCCCGATGACACTCGGCCGCCCGCCTCCATCTCGGCGGCAACGCGCTGCGCCTCGCGCTTGCCACCGTGGATGGTCTTCGAGAGCTGGGTCGGCCGGCCGCGGCTATCGGAACCCGTGAACACACGGATCTCCCAGACGCCTGGCTTCCTTTCCCGCAGCGTCGCCATGGGCGACACCGTAGTCCAGATCTTGCCCAGATCTTAGGGACGGAATCCCTATTACTCTGTTATGCCACGCCTGCCGGGTGGTCGGCCCACCTGCGATCTACTCGATGCGCAGGCCTGAGATCGCCCTTGCGATGACCAGTTGCTGGATCTCGCTCGTGCCTTCGAAGATCGTGTGGATCTTGGCATCGCGGTGCCAGCGCTCGACCGGGTACTCCCTGGTGTAGCCGTAGCCGCCGAGGATCTGGATCGCCTCCTCGGTCACCCTGACCGCCACCTCGCTCGCCTTATACTTGCTCATCGAGCCCTCGGCGTTGACGTACCCGCCGTTGCGGGCCACCCACGCCGCCCGCCAGATGAGCAACCTCGCCGCATCGATCTCGGTGATCATGTTGGCCAGCTTGAACGCGATCGCCTGGTTCATGATGATCGCCCGGCCGAACGCCTTGCGCTCCTTGGCGTACTCCAGCGAGTACTCGAAGGCCGCCCTGGCGATG
>JBPCJW010000210.1:0-21208 GCA_051004915.1 Ilumatobacteraceae bacterium | reverse complement strand
CGCTCGACCTGACCAATTGGGTTCGCTGCGGTTGGGGGCCGAAATGGCCACGAACCGCATGCCGGTGGCGCCGAAGCGGCGCGCGTCTCGCTGACGCTCGACCTGACCAAGTGAGCTCGCTGCGGTTGGGGGCCGAAACGGTCACGGACGACATGCCGTCGCTTGCCCCGGCCAGTTCCCGTGCCTCACAGCACGGCGGTGGCGGCCATCCAGGCCGCGTAGAGGCGGGCGTACGCGCCATCGGCGCGCACCAGCTCATCGTGGTGGCCATCCTCGACCAGCTCGCCGTCACTGAGCACCAGGACCCGGTCGGCGCGCGCCGCCGTCGACATGCGGTGGGCGATGGCGATCGTCGTGCGACCCTCGGCCAACCGCTGCAGCGCCCTCGAGATGCGCACCTCGGTCAGCGCGTCGACCGACGACGTTGCCTCATCGAGCACCAGCACGTCGGGGTCGGCGATGCCCGCCCGCAGCAGGGCGACGAGCTGGCGCTCCCCCGCCGACAGCTGCTCGCCCCGCTCGCCGACGTCGGTCAGCGTCCCGTCCGGCAGGCTGTCGATCCAGTCGTCGAGGTCGAGGTGCCCGACCATCGCCTCGATGTCGTCGAGCGACGTGCCAGGTCGGGCGAATCCCACGTTGGCGGCGATCGTGGCACTGAACAGGAACGGTTCCTGCGAGACGACGACGAGTCGCCGGCGCAGCTCGTCGTTCGAGACCCTCCGCAGCGGGATGCCGCCGACGCGGATCTCACCGACCGTCGGATCGGCGAACCGGGCGATCAGCCGGCCGAGCGTCGTCTTGCCGGAGCCTGTCGCACCGACCAGCGCCACTTGCTGGCCAGCCGGGATGTGCGCTGACACGTGGCGCAGCACCGCGTCGTCCGACGAGGTCATCTCCCCGCGCGTCGGGTACGAGAACGTGACGTCGCGCACGTCGATGTCGAGGCCACCCTCGGGCAGCGCCAACGGATCGTCGGGTGGCGGCGGGCCGACGGGCAGGTCGAGCACGCCGATGACGCGGCGGAGACCGGCGACCGCCGTCTGGGTCTGATCGAGCACTTCGGTGAACTCGCCGATCGGTTCGAGGAAGCGGTACGTGAGGAAGATGAAGCCGATCATCGCCCCGGCCGTCAGCCCGCTACCGGGTCCCCTGACCACCCCGATCACGATCACGGAGGCCACGGTGAGCACCGAGAACACCTCGCCCGATGGGAACAGGAACGCGCCGATGACGTTGGCCCGCACCTGTGACCGCACTCGGCTGTCGACGGACTTGGAGGCCTCGGCACCGAGCGCCTCGCCGGCGTCGTATGCCCGCATCGTCTCGGCACCGGTGACGATCTCGGTGACCGACGAGAGCATCTCGCCGTTGCGCTCGCGAGCCTGCTCGTAGGCGGCGACGAGGTGGCGTTGCACGATGCGCAGCACGAGGGCCAGCGGCGCGGCGACGGCAAAGGCGACGAGGGCCAAGATCCAGTCGTAGGCCAGCATGACGCCCGAGACCATGAGGATCAGTGGGCCGTCGAGCAACCACGCCAGGCCACCCCATTGGAAGAACTGGGCGAGCGTCTCGATGTCACTGGTGACCCGTGCGACCAGGGCGCCGCGGCGCTCCTCGTTGTGGTCGGCCAGGCTGATCCGGTGGATGTGGGCGATGAGGCGGATGCGCAAGTCGTACAGCGCCTGCTCCGAACGCTGCCCGAGGCGAACGACGGCCTGGCGCTGGGCGACGCCGGCGATGATCAGCGCGACGGCGGCAATCACCGCAAGCACGACGACGAACCCGACTCGCACCCCCTCGTCGGTGACGATGCCGCCGTCGATGGCCTGCTGCAGCAGGATCGGCACGACCACCCGCCCGGTCGCCCCGATCGCGGCCAGCGCCCACGTCAGCGCCAATCCCTGGCGCAGCACCGGCGCCTCGTGCAGCCCGCGATTGATCGTGTGCACGGCGGCGAAGCGCCCGATCGGTTCGTTCACGCCGCGCCACCTCCCGCCACCAGCTCGCCGTCCGTCGCCCGGTCGGTCTCGAACGCCTCGACGAGGGCGCGGTAGCCGGGGCGGCGGTCCATCAGCTCGTCGTGCGTGCCGTGGTCGACGACCCGCCCACCGGCGAGGTACACGACCTCGTCGGCGAGGCGGATGGTCGAGGGTCGCGAGGCGACCATCACCACCGTCGTGCCGGACAAGCCGCGGCGCAGGTTGACGAGCACCGCCGCCTCCGTCGTCGGGTCGAGGGCGGAGGTGGTGTCATCGAGGAGCAGCAGGGCCGGCCGTCGCACCAGGGCCCTGGCCAGCGCGATGCGCTGGCGCTGACCACCGCTCAACGTGACGCCGCGCTCGCCGACCACCGTGTCCAACGACCGCGGTGTGTCGGCGACGAAGTCGTCGGCCCGGGCCATGCGCAGCGCATCCCACAGGTCGGTCTCGTCGATGTGCTGCCCAAGCTCGAGGTTGTCGCGGATCGTCCCCGAGAACAGGAATGCCTCTTGGAACACGATGGCATGCGATCCCGGGCCGAGCTCGATGTGCCCGGCCGTCGGCGCGACCAGCCCTGCGACCAGCTCGACGAGCGTGCTCTTCCCGGCGCCAGTCGGCCCGACCACTGCGACGATCCGCCCAGCGTCGACGGTCAGCTCGACGTCCTCGATGTTCGCGACGGTCTCACCGGGGAAGGCGAAGCGCACCGACGTCAGCTGCACGGCGATGCCGTCCGGGGCCGGCCCGATGGCGGCGCGCGGGTCGGGCTCGATCGGTTCGTCGAGCACCGCCTTCACCCGTCGCCACCCCGCCAGCGAGTGTGGCAGCTCGGACAGCGCGTAGCCGATGAGGCGCAGCGGGAACACGAGGAGGGTGAACAGGTAGATGAAGCTCGACAGCTCGCCGATCGTCACCACCCCGGCCTCGACGCGCATCGCGCCGATCACGACGAGCGCCACGTTGGCCAGCGACGGGAGGACGTCGAGCAGCGCCTCGAACGTGCCGCGCAGGCGCACGGCGGAGACGCGTGCCGTGCGCAGGTAGCCGGCCAACGTCGCCAGTCGCTCGGTCTCGCGCTGCTCGGCGCCGTACGCCTTGATCAACGCCACGCCGTCGAAGCTCTCGTGGACACCGGCCGACAGGTCGCCGAGGTGGTTCTGGGCGGCGTCGTAGAACGTCTCGACCCGCCGCTGGTAGTGGATGTTGAGCCCGATCAGCAGCGGGAACACGGCCACCGCGGCAGCGCCCAGGACGACGTCGGTGGCCAGCAGCCACACCGTCGACACGGCGATCAGCAGCACCGTGCCGGTGGCGAACGGGATCGGGGCGAGCACGGACACGGCGGCATCGGTGTCGACGCCGGCGCGGGCGACGAGGTCCCCGTCCGGTCGGCGCTGGTGCCACGACATCGGCTGCCGGACGAGGCGATCGATCACCCCGTTGCTCAGCGAGCCGGCGATCCGCCACTGCGTCTTGCCTGCCCACGTGCGCCGGATGACGACGCCTCCGGCGCGGATGAAGCCGATGGCGAGGATCAGCGTCACGCCGGCGACGACGGTGCCGGTGGCCACCTCGCCGCGCTCGAAGCGCGGCAGGATCACGTTGTCGGTGATCCACTCGACGGCGATGCTCGACCCGACCGTGCCGAGGGCGAACATCGATGCGCCGAGCACGGCGATGATGAACGGCCGCGGGTGCAGCCGCAGCTGGGCCTTGAGCATGGCCACGCTCTCGCGGGCGCGCCCAAGACGTTGCTCCTGCTCGCCCACCTGACCGTTCTACCGGGCTCGGCGCCGACCTCACCGCAGGCGCGCGCTGCGATACGAACGCTCGGGAACCGTATCGATGGCCTCGCTCGCTCCGAAGACTCCGCTCCTCGGCTGGCCGGACAAGGCCGACCTCACGCAGCCGCGCGCTGCGATACGAACGCCCGGGAACCGCCGTGCCGATCGTCCCGGCCGTCGTGTTCCGGCCGAGCGGTACCCTGCGCGCGATGGATCCGGCCGACCTCGCGCTGCTGGTCGTCCGCCTGATGTTCGGTCTCGGCCTGGCCTACCACGGCTACAACAAGGTGTTCGGTGGAGGCGGCCTGGATGGAACGGCACGGTGGTTCGGCTCCCTCGGCATGCGCTGGCCGGCACTGCAGGCCCGGCTCGCAGCTACCACCGAGATCGGCTCCGGCCTGCTCTTCGCCGTCGGCCTGCTCACCCCGGTGGCGGCGGCCGGGATGATCGGCGTCATGCTCGTGGCCGCCTGGGCCGCCCATCGCCACAACGGGTTCTTCATCTTCCACAAGGGCGAGGGCTGGGAGTACACGGTGTCGATCGCCGTCGTCGCCTTCGCCGTCGCCACGATCGGCCCCGGTGAGCTGTCGCTCGACCACGCCGTCGGCCTCGACTGGGATGGCTGGGAGGGCTGGATCGGCGCCGTGCTGGCGGGCGTCCTCGGCGTCGGCGGCGCGATCGCCCAGCTCGCCGTCTGCTATCGACCGCCGCCGACCACGACGTGATCACCACGTGATCACGACCGGGCCGGCTGTACCGGCGCCCGCGCCGGCCAGGGGCCGAGGCGGTGTGTGGCGCGCCCTGCTGCTCGTCGTCGTCGTGGCCTTCGCGGCGTTCTGGATCTGGGCGCTGTTCTTCGCCTCCAAGGAATCGATCAACAAGATCGGCGACCGCGCGTGGGCGCAGCGGGCGGAGGGGGTCTGCGCCGAGGCCGAGCTGCGGCGTGAGGCGCTGGCCGACCTGCGTCGAGTCGACGAGGCCGAGCCCGGGATGGTCGCCGAGCGCGGCGACCTCGTCGACCGGGCGACCGACGTCGTCGAGGCGATGCTCGACGACGTGGTCGCCGTGTCGCCGACCGACGACAAGGGTCTGGCGCTCGTGCCGCTGTGGGAGCAGGACTACCGCACCTACCTCGCGGACCGCCGCGAGTTCGCCGGCGTGCTGCGCACCGGGAACAACGTGGCGTTCACCGAGACTGCCGTCGACGGCATCCCGATCAGCGACAAGCTCGAACGCTTCGCCGGTGACAACGAGATGCCGGCCTGCGCACCCCCCATCGACCTCTGATCGAACGGCGTCAGCAGAGCCGCTTGACGAGCTTGGCCGGGTTGCCGGCGGCGACGCAATCGTCGGGGATCTCGCCGCGCACGACGCTGTTGGCGCCGATCACGACGTGGCGGCCGATCGTCGCGCCGGGCAGCACCACCGTGCCGTGGCCCAGCCACGAGCCGTCGCCGATGCGCACGGGACGCTCGGGCATCATCTGCTGCGAGATCGGCACGTCGAGATCGCCGTACCCGTGGTTCTGGTCCGTGATGTAGACGTGGTGGCCGGTCCAGACGTCGTCACCGATCTCGATCGACAGGTGACCGACGATGCCGCTGCCGCGTCCGAGGAGGCAGCGGTCGCCGATGCGCACGACCGGATCGGTCACGCACACCTGCCCCGGCACCATGCCGGCCGACAGTGCCACGTGCGGGCCGATGATGGTGCCCGATCCGATCCAGATGTAGCGCTCGTTGACGATCGCCGTCGCGGGGAAGCAGATCACGCTGCGCTCGCCGAACGCGCCGAACCGCCGCCCGCGCCGGGTCTCCGGCCCGATCGCGCCGAGCTCGACCAGTCCCTCCCAACCGCGGTTGAGGGCGTCGCTGGTGGCACGCCGGGCGGCGGTGACCACCCGCCGGCGGACGGTCAGCGGACCGCCGGGCGCACGCTGCAGCACGCGCCGGAGGGTACTGCCACCATGGCGAGGTGCCGGTGGAGGTGACGATGGGAGTGACGTTGAAGGCAGCCAGGATCGTGCAGCTCACCGACACGCACTTCTCGGCGGCGGCCGGGGTCCCTGCGCAGTGGCCGGCGACGCTGCGTTGGCTGCGCGAGGACCCACCCGATCTCGTGGTCCACAGTGGCGACATCGTGCTCGAGGACCCCGACGACGATGCTGACCGGGACTTCGCCCGCCGACTTCTGACAGCGCTACCAGCGCCGCTGCACTGCATCCCCGGCAACCACGACGTCGGCATGTACGGCGACGATGGCCCGCGCGCTCGGCGCGTGGCGACGTTTCGCGAGACGTGGGGTGACGACCGGTTCGCCGACGACTTGGTCGGTTGGCGGGTGATCGGTGTGGACGCCTACCTGCTCGGCGACGAGGAACACGACGCGTGGCTGCGCCGCGTCGCCAGGGTCCCGCGGCCCGTGCTCGCGTTCATCCACCAGCCGCTGGAGGGCGACCCGTGTGACGGCTGGGAGATGCCGCCCGCCGCTCGACAGACGTTCGAGCTAGCGGTCGACGGCGCCGACCTGCGCGTCATCGCCTCCGGCCATCGCCATGCGGCGGCTCGATTCGGCCGCGCCGTGTGGGCGCCATCCTTGACCCTCGAAGGCGACGCCGCGATTGGCGGCGACCCGTGCTGCGGCGTTGTCGAGCACGTGATCCGAACGGACGGTCACCACGAGTCACGCGTCGTGCGGCCGTGGGAGGCGCCTCCCGCCTCTGCGTGAGCGAACATGCCGGCCTGCCGACGTTTCTCCTCATCCAGAGGTCCACTGTTGACGCGCCCGGTTCCCGAGCGTTCGCAGCGCAGTGAGCATGGACGGTGAGGTCGGCCTTGCCCGACGCAGCGAGCGGAGCGAGCCACTAACTCGCCACTAACTCAGCAGGACGATCAGCATCACGGCGCCGTTGAAGATGGCGTGGGCGATGATCACCGGCCCGAGCCGGCGCAACAGGTAGGCCGCGCCGCCGAACGCCACGCCGACCGCCGACAGGATCAACGCCAGCCCGATGTTGCCGGTGCCACGCACCGGATCGACGTGGGCCAACCCGAACAGCGCTCCCTGCACGGCGACGGCGGGCACGACGGCGAGGCGACTGAGCAACCCGCGCATCATCAGCCCGCGGAAGACCACCTCTTCGACGAACGGCGCGGCGACCACCGCAGAGATGAGCAGTGCGATCACGTAGGCGCGATCGACGTCGAGCTCGCCGATGGCCTCGGTGTTGCCGACCAGCGGGATGCCGGTCGCCTCGACGAGCAGGACCATCACCACCTGGCAGCCGAACGCGCTGATCCACACGACGGGGCCCCATCCGGCGTCCACCCAGCGGAAGCGCAGGCCCAAGTCCTGGGCCGGCCGGCCGGTCCCCCATCGCCGGCTGGCGTACCAGCACCACCAGAGCGACGGCCCGTAGCCGGCGACCATCGAGATCAAGGCGTAGACGAGGATCGGCCACTCCAGCTCGATCAGCGCATCGAGCAGGAACCGGCTGGCGATCAACGACGCAATGAGTACGACGACCGCGCCGACCGCCACGCCGACGGGCAGGACCGGGTGCTGTCCGAGGTCCGGCCTGGCGGTCAGCACGCCCGTGGTCCTGGCGGTCCACGCCCGTCCGTCGTAGTACCGCATCAGTGGGTAGCCGTGCGGGTCCGGGTACCAGCCGGCCTGGATGCCGGTCGGCGGCGAAAGCCGTGACGGTGGGCGAAGGGTGGTCAACAGCTCGCGACGGCGACCGAAGACACGCCGGCAGCGTACTGATCCGCGACGATGCCGGCATGCCGACATCGCTGTGGGAGCTGACCATGCCGGCGAGCGAGCGCATGCCGGCGCCGCCCCTCGACGGTGACGCCGACGTCGACGTCCTGATCGTCGGCGCCGGTCTGACCGGCCTCTGGACCGCGTACTACCTGTCGCTGGCCGACGCCGGGCTGCGCATCGCCGTCGTCGACCGCCACGGCATCGGGTTCGGAGCCAGCGGGCGCAACGGGGGTTGGTGCTCCGGCCTGCTCGCCAACGGACTCGGCGTCCTGGCGGCGAGATACGGCCGACAGTCGGCGATCGCCATGCAGCGGGTCATGCACGATGCCGTCGAAGAGGTCGGCCGCATCCTCGGGCGCGAGGACCTCGACGCCGACTTCGCCAAGGGCGGGACGATCACCGCGGCCCGGACACCGGAGCAGCACGGCCGGCTGTTCGCGGAACTGCTGGAGGCCCGGACCCATGGCCTGACGACAGACGACCTGCGCTGGCTGGAGCCGGACGAGCTGGATGCCCGCTGCCGCATGACCGACGTACGCGCCGCGCTGTACACGCCGCACTGCGCAGCGCTGCACCCGCTGCGGCTGGTCCACGCCGTCGCCCGAGCAGCCGCTCGCAGGGGCGTGACGATCCACGGCGGCACCGAGGTGCTGAGCCACCAGCGTGGCAGCGCGACCACCAGCCGGGGCCGGGTGCGGGCGGAGGTCGTCGTGCTGGCGACAGAGGCGTGGACGGCGACCTGGCCCGGACGGCGCCGGGAGATCGCGCCGCTCTACTCGTTGATGGTCGGCACGGAGCCGCTCAACGATGCGCAGTGGGAACGCATCGGCCTCGCGCGGCGCGAGACGTTCCACGATGCCCGGCACCTGATCATCTACGGGCAGCGGACCGCCGACGGTCGCATCGCCTTCGGCGGCCGCGGGGCGCCGTACCACTTCGGGTCGCGCATCGACCCTCGCTTCGACACGTCGCAGACGGTCCGCGGTCTGCTCGTCGACGCCGTGCGGGAACTGTTCCCGGTGCTCGCCGATGTCGAGTTCCCTGTCCACTGGGGCGGTCCGCTCGGCGTCCCGCGGGACTGGCAATGGACGGTGGGGTTTGACCGCCAGGCCGCAACGGCGTGGGCCGGCGGCTACGTCGGCGACGGAGTGTCGACGACCAACGTGGCGGGTCGCACGCTGGCCGACCTGATCACCGGGCAGAGCTCGGACCTCACGACGCTGCCCTGGGTCGGTCGTTCGACCCGTCGTTGGGAGCCGGAACCGCTGCGCTGGCTCGGCATCAACCTCGGCCGGCAGGCGGCGGCCCACGCCGACGCCGCCGAGCGCGGCTCAGGACCGCGCGCCGCAGCGCAAGCCCACCGCTGGGGCCGGATCCTCACCCGGCTCACGGGTCGGTGACAGGTGACCTTCGGCTCACTGGGCGCGGATTGCAACGATTCGCGCCCAGATCGGCCGGGTCGCGTCGCCCTGATCGGACACCTCCACCTTCAAGGGCTCTTCGACAGACGTGGGCACGAACGCGGGAACGTCCGCGCTCAGAAGGCGAAACGGGAAGCGGCTCAGCCGGGGTACTGGTCGGGGATGTCGGTGGCGAACAGCCAGGTGTCGAAGAACGCCGTCAGGTCGCGCCCGGCCACCTCGTTGGCCAGCGCGATGAAGTCCTCAGTGCGGCGCGACGTCCCGTTGTTCTCGGCGACCCAGCGTTGGAGCAGTGTGAAGAACTCGTCGTCGCCGATCTCCAGCCGCAGAGCATGGAGGACGACCGCCCCACCGTCGTAGCGCTCGTAGCCGAACAGGTCGTCCAGCGTCGGCTCGCCCGTCGACCCGGGGAAGTCCTGGCGGAACGCCAGGTTCGTGTCGGCCTGCGCCTCGATTGGGATCAGCCCGGTGTGGTCCAGCCACAGCCACTGCCCGTAGGTGGCGAACGACTCGTTCAGCCAGAGGTCGCTCCAGTCGGCGGGTGTGACGGCGTCGCCGAACCACTGGTGGGCCAGCTCGTGCGACAACAGGAGGTGCTCGATCTGGCCGGGTTCGCCGCCGGGGAAGTCGTCGCGTGAGAACAGCGAGCGGCCCTGCGTCTCCATCGCCAGCCCGGGAAAGCTGTCGGCGAACGCCAGCCCGTAGCGGTCGAGTGGGAACGGACCGAACAGCGGCTCGAAGAACGCCAGCTGGTCGTCCGTCAGCGCGAAGTACGGCGCCATCCGCTCGACATCCTCGGCCAGCGCGACGTCCACGATCGCCACCCCGCCGACCACTCCTCGGTCGAGCACCTCGTAGTCCCCGGTGAGGATCTGCACGAGGTAGGTGGCCATCGGCTGGAGCTGTTCCCACACGAAGGTGTCGCCGTCCGGCCGGGAACGCTCGTCGACCAATGCGCCGTTGGCGACGGCCGTGGTACCGGTCGGCACCGTCAGCTCGAACCGCCACGTGGCCTTGTCGGACGGGTGGTCGTTGCTCGGCAGCCATGTCCTCGCGCCGTCGGGCTCGTTGATCACGTACGAGCCCTGGGAGGTCGCGAACCAGCCCTCGTCCTGGTCGGGCGACGACATCGACGCGGCCTCGGCGGAATAGGTCACGTCGATCGCCACCGGGGCACCCGCCGGGACGTCGGCCGGCAGGGTGATGGCGAGCTCGTCGCCGACCAGGGCGAAGTCGCTCGTCACGGCGTCGACGGTGACCGCCTCGACGTCGAGACCCTTGGCATCGAGGACGAGTCGATCGACCGAGCCGATGGTCATCGCGCTGACCGTGACCGCGCCGTCGATGAGGCGCGTCTCCTGGTCGTACCGCAGGCGAACGTCGTAGCTCTGCACGTCGAGGTCGTCCGTGCCGAGCTCGGGGAACAGCGAGTCGCCGATCGTCTCCTGGTCCCCTGCCGCGACCTCCGTCGACGTCGTCGCGTCACCCTCGTCCGGCTCGTCCGGCTCGGTCGGCTCCGCCGGCGGACTTGGCTCGGTCGTCAGGCTCGGCTCGGTCGGCAGGCTCGGCTCGGTCGGCAGGAACGGGATCGTGATCGGGGGCCGTTGCGTGGTCTCGGGCGGCAGTGGTTCGGTGGTCGCAGGTGGCGTTGTCGCAGTGGTCGGAGTCGTCTGCTGAGCAGCCGACTCGGAGCGCACGCCCGGCGGGCTGCACGCCGCGAGCGAGACGAGCAGCAGGGCGAGCCGCTTCATCGCCTGACCCCGAGATCGTCGATGTGGGCGAGGTGCCGGACCGTGTGCACGGAGGCGCCGGACACGACGCCGCCGCGGGCGAGCAACCGCCCGGTCTGCCAGTTCGACAGGCCGAGCTCTGGAGTGTCGAAGGCGTATTGGCCATCGACCCAGCGGGTGAATCCGTCGCCGACGAAGGGGGCGTCGACGTTGGTGTAGAACCGCCGGTGCTCCTCGTCATCCGAGCTGATCAGCGAGGCGATGAAGCGCGGGCTGTGGCGGTTGAACAGCTCGATCGCCTCGATGACGTCCGCCGTGACGACGAGTGAGATCTCTGGCGACGCCTCCCACTCCCATTCTCGGCCCAGCTCGGCCGACGTGATCAGCGACGCGGCGGGCTCGACGTGATCGCCGTCGGCACGGCGCACCTTGACCTCCCGGGCGAACCGCTCCGCCGGCACCGCCCACTGCGACGCCGTCTCGACGTGCAGCCGGGCGAAAGCGCCGCGCTCGTTCGCCGCTTCGTCCAAGCCGGCGAGCAGGACACCGACGAGGTCGGGCCGATCGGCGGGCAGGCAGCACACGTTGAGCGTGTTGCACACCTTGCGGTCGAGGGAGTGCAGGACACTCGCCCGGAACCGTTCGGCGTCGGCCGATCTCCCCGCGAACAGCCACGCTCCACCCGTGCCGTGGGCGCTGACCGGCGTGCCAGCTTGTCTGGCGACGGCGCCCAGCTCGGTCACCGCGGCACCGGAACCCCTCGCCACGGCGAGCGCCAGACGACGATCGGCGAACAACGCCCAGCCGGCCGATCTGGCCGGCGAGCGCACCAGGCTGACCGTCCCGTCCGGGAGCCCGGCGTCGCGCCGCGCTGGTTCGAGGGCGTGTTCCATGATCGCTTCGGCCGTCGCCAGCGCATCAGAGCCGATGCGCATCACCACCGTGTTGCCCGTGCGCACGACACCCGTTGCGTCGGCGAAGACGTTCGGCCGGCTCTCGAAGACGAACCCGATCACCCCGAGGGGCGCCCGACGCGCTTGCACCGACCACCCGGCATGGTCGACGCGGTCGAGAGGCTGATCGCGACGCAGGTCGGAATCACGCCAAGCGTGGAGCCCGGCGATCATGTCGTCGCGCATCCGGTCGGTCATGACGAGGCGGGCGGTGGAGCGTCCGGCGGCCCTGGCCCGTTCGACGTCGGTGGCGTTGGCGGCGAGGATCTTCCCGGCCGAGGTGTGGTCGGCCAGCCGGCCGGCGAACTGATCGAAGAGCTCGCTGATCGCCTCGTCGCTGCACGCGCCGAGCTGCGCGAACGCCGTCGCCGCGACGGTCACCGCGGCGGTCGCCACCTCGTGCTCGGCGGCGGGGACGTGGAGCATCCTGCCCGTCTCCTGGACGACGAGCAACTGGTCGCCGGGGCGGAACGCGTCCGCCAACTCGGCGGAGACCAGCTCGACGCGGTCGCCGCCGACGACGACCGGCTGGCCCTCCTCCAGCCGTTCCAGGCGCGCCGTCACGAAGTGCCGCCCAAGAACAACTCAGCCACCTCGACCCATCGGCGCTCCTCGATCGAGCGCTGCCCCGCCTCGCCGATCGCGACCGCCCAGAGCCCGTCGTCCAACGTCACGGCCGGCGGCGTCTCCGTCCGGATGGCGTGGAGGAAGTCGACGTGCTCGAGGAAGCTGGCACCGTGGTGGAAGCCTTGGAACGCGATTCGATCGTCGGTCACCTGGACCTCGGTCACGGCACCGATCCCGTCGGCTCGGCGCCCGATCCGCACCACGCCTTCGGGGACCAGGGCTTCGACCTTCCCCTCGTCACCGGTCACGATCAGCTCCTGCTCGTTCTTGCTCGCCTCGGCGAACATGCACAGGTCGAGCACCGCTCGCCCGCCATCGCCGTACTCGACCACGACGAAGGCGTTGTCGATGATGTCGGGCACCTTGCCGTCGTACCGCTCATCCAGGTGGTTGACGTCCTGGGCGCCAGACGCCATGACGCGCACCGGCCGTCGCCCGATGAAGAGGTTCATCAAGTCGAAGTAGTGGCAGCACTTCTCGACGAGCGTGCCGCCGGTGTTGCGGTTGAACCGGTTCCAGTTGTCGACCTTTGGCAGAAATGGGAAGCGGTGCTCTCTGATCGCCACCATGCGGACGTTGCCGACCGTGCCGCTGCGCACCTCGTCGAGCAGCAGCCGCGTCGGTGGCATGTACCTGTATTCGAGGCCCATCCACACGATGCGCCCGGGCGGACCGGCGGCTGCCCGCTGCATCACCTCCTGGCAGTCGGCGACGGTGGTGCACAGCGGCTTCTCGACGAGCACGTGCAGCGGGGTCTCCAGGACGTCGCACAGGATGGCGCGGTGGGTGTGGTTGGGGCTGGCGATGACGACGGCATCGCACTGCCGTGACGCCAGCAGGTCGCGGTGGTCGGTGAAGCGAGCCAGCCGGGTGTCGAGGCCGACGGCGAGCTGCGCCCAGTCCCGCGACCCGTCGTCCGGGTCAGCGACCGCGGTGACGGTGGCGCCGTCGATGGCGAGCAGGTTGCTGATGTGCTCGATGCCCATCATCCCGGTGCCGATGACGCCGTAGCGGACGTCGCGCCCGCTGCCGGCGTCGGCCGCGACCTCGGGCACCTCCGTCGTCACGACGGGTCAGCGTACGAGCCGACGGCCGGCGGCCTCCGTCGGGGCGGCCTTGGATACCGTGGCGCGGCATGGAGACGCCGTCGCGGATGTACTTCCGCCAGTTGCTGTCGGGACGGGATTTCGCCGTCGACGACCCGGTCGCCGGCCAGATGGTCAACTTCGTCTACGCCATCGGCGACCGGGCGACCGGCGAATGCCTGCTCGTCGACCCCACCTACGCGGTCGACGACCTGGTCGACACGGTGGAGGCTGACGGGATGATCGTCGGTGGCGTGCTCGTGACGCACTACCACCCGGATCACGTCGGCGGGTCGATGATGGGCCACACGATCCAGGGCCTGGCCAGGCTGCTCGAACGGGTGAGCTGCCCGGTGCACGTACAGCAGGCCGAGGTGCCGTGGGTGACTCGTACGACGGGCGTCGCCGAGAGCGAGCTGGCCGCCCACGAGCCGGGCGATCACGTGGCGGTCGGCGCCGTCGACATCGAGCTGGTGCACACGCCTGGGCACACACCAGGCAGCCAGTGCTTCCTCGTCGACGGCAGACTCGTCTCGGGCGACACGCTGTTCCTCGACGGTTGCGGGCGCACCGACCTGCCCGGCAGCGACGCCGGCCAGATGTACGACAGCCTGCAGCGGCTGGCCACGCTGCCCGGCGACACCATCGTGTTCCCCGGCCACCGCTACTCGCTGCCGTCCAGCGCGTCGATCGAGGCGATCTGCGAGCAGAACTACGTCTACCGCCCGAGCACCAAGGAGCAGTGGCTGAAGATGTTCTCCGGAGGCTGAGCGGCGCTCCCCATCTGGGCGTGATCCGTCTCTGGGCATGATCCGTCCCGCGGGCTGAGACAGAACCCGCCCAGATCACACGAGGGCGGAGACGACGGCAGAGATGCCGGCGACGGTGAGCAGGGCGAGCACGAGGCGGCGGAAGCGCGGTGGGTCGAGGTGCCGGCGCATCGCCACGCCGACCGTCGCGCCGAGCGCCAACCCGGGCAGGGCAACGGCGATGGCCAGCAGCACCGAGCCGCGCAGGTCGCCGGTGGCGGCGAACACGATGACGCTGATCACGTCGAGCGTGGCGAAGACGGTCGTGATCGTCGACCGGAACCGATCGGGTGGGAAGTGCCTGGCCTGCAGCACGAACACGAGCGGTGGACCGTTGACGCCGGCGGACATCGTCATGGCGCCCGACAGCAGTCCGCCGCCGACATCGAGCCCCGGACCGGCGTGGCGTAGATCGAGGCCGGCGGCGATGACGACCACGGCGACCAGCACGACCATGCCGATGACGATGCCGAGCACCTGGTCGTCGACGGCGACGAACACGAGCAGACCAAGTGGGAGACCGACCACCGCGCCAGCCAGCAATCGCGTGACGACTGCCCGATCGGTGTGGCGTCGGCCGGTCCACGCCTGGTAGCCGTTCGTGAACGTGGCCAGGCCGAGGGCGACGACGACGGCCTCGTGCGGGTCGAGCACGATCGCCAGCAGCGGCACAGCCGCCAGCCCGAAGCCGAACCCGGCCGCCAGCTGCACCGAGGCGGCGACGGCGACCACCGCGGCAACGCCGACGTACTCGGCGACGTTCACCAGGTGTCGATGTTCGGGCGCTTCTTGCCGGGACGGAGGGCCGGGGCGGGCGCCGACTCGAGCAGCGACATGATCCACCGACGAGTGTCGGCCGGGTCGATCACGTCGTCGATCTCGAAGTACGAGGCAGTGCTGATCGCCTTGCCGACCTCGTACATCCGATCGACGAGCTCCCGGAACAAGCGCTCTCGCTCGTCGCCGTCGACTGCCTCCAGCTCGCGCCGGTAGCCGAGCCGGACGGCGCCCTCGAGACCCATCCCGCCGAACTCGCCGGTCGGCCAGGCGACGCACGCCAGCGGCGCCTTGGTCGACCCGCCCATCATCGCCTGGGCGCCCAGCCCGTACGCCTTGCGCAGCACGATCGTGACCGTCGGGACCGTGAGGTTGGCGCCGGTGACGAACAGCCGACTGCAGTGGCGCACGAGCGCGGTGGCCTCGACATCCGGGCCGACCATCATCCCTGGCGTGTCGCACAGCGTGATGACGGGCAGGTCGAAGGCGTCGCACAGCTGGAGGAACCGAGCCGCCTTGTCGGCCGCTGGGGAGTCGATCGCGCCGGCCAGGTGGGTCGGGTTGTTGGCGATCACACCGACCGGCCGGCCCGCGATGCGGGCCAGCGCGGTGATCATTCCAAGCCCGAAGTCCCGTCGCAGCTCGAGCACCGATCGCGAGTCGAAGATCAGCTCGACCGCTCGCCGAACGTCGTAGCTGCGCAGTCGGTCGACGGGCACGACGTGGCGCAGCGTGTCCTGGTCGGAGCAGGTCCAGTCGGCGATCGCGCCCTGGAAATAGGACAGGTAGCGCTTGGCGAGCTCGACTGCTTCGGCCTCGTCGGCGGCGACGAGGTCGACCACACCGTTGGCGCGCTGCACGTCGATCGGACCGACCGCCGTCGGTTCGAAGACGCCGAGGCCGCCGCCTTCGATCATCGCCGGGCCGCCCATCCCGATGTTCGAGTCAGCGGTGGCAATGACGACGTCGCAGCAACCGAGGATGGCGGCATTGCCGGCGAAGCAGTACCCGGCGTTGACGCCGACGAGCGGCACGAGCCCGGACAGCTCGGCGAGCCACAGGAACGCCAGGCAGTCGAGGCCGGACGGACCCGTGCCGTCGGTGTCGCCTGGCCGCCCGCCACCCCCCTCGGTGAAGAACACGATCGGCAGGCGCAGCCGCTCGGCGAGGTCGAACAGGCGGTCCTTCTTGCGATGGTTCTGCAGGCCCTGCGTGCCCGCCAACACGGTGTAGTCGTAGGACACCGCGATGCACCGGGCAGCGCGGCCGGCGAACAGGTCGCCGTTGACCGTGCCGATGCCGCCGACCAGACCGTCGGCGGGGGTGTTGGCGATGAGGTCCTCGAGCTGACGGCGCCGGCGCTGGGCGGCGATGACGAGCGGGCCGTACTCGACGAACGAACCGGCGTCAACGAGGTCGGCGACGTTCTCCCGGGTGGTCCGTCGCCCCCTCGCCCGACGGCGGGCGACGGCGTCCGGCCGGGCCGCGTCCAGACCGACCCGGTGGCGCTCGGCCGCCTCTGCCAGGTCCGGCCGCGCGATTTTCGCCGCCGCAACCTCCGGCGGGGTGTCAGCCGAAGCGATTGCATCGGTCGTTGGTGCTGACACGGACGGCTCGATGTGGGCGAGCAGGTCGCCGGCCATGACGGCGTCGCCGACGCCGACGAGCAACTCGTCGACGCGGCCGGCGTCCGGGGTGGCCACGTCGTGGTGCATCTTCATCGACTCGAGGAGGAGGATCCCCTGGCCGGCGCGCACCTGGTCGCCGGCCTCGACCTCGACGGCGACGACCGTGCCCTGCAGCGGACTGCGGATCGCCGTCATCGCCGGCACGGTAGGCATCGCCGGCACGGTAGGGCGCGGCTACCGCCCGAGCACGCCCCGGAAGTACTCCGCCGTCCGCTCCAGCCCGGTGCGCAGCGGGATCTCCGGCTCCCAACCGAGCGCCGAGCGGGCCAGTGTGAGGTCGGGCCTGCGCTGGGTCGGGTCGTCGACGGGGAGTGGCCGGAAGACGAGCTCGGACGGCGAGCCCGTGACATCCAAGACCATCTCGGCGAGCTGGCGAATCGTGTACTCCCCCGGGTTGCCGATGTTGCACGGTCCGGTGATGTCGCCGTCGAGCAGCGCGAGGAACCCGCGCACCTCGTCGTCGACGTAGCAGAACGACCGCGTCTGCGACCCGTCCCCGAAGATCGTCAGTGGCTCGCCGCGCAACGCCTGGACGAGGAAGTTGGACACCGCCCGCCCGTCGTCGAGCCGCTGCCGCGTCCCATACGTGTTGAAGATCCTCACGATCCGCACGTCAAGCCCGTGGTGGCGATGGTAGGCCATCGTCATCGCCTCGGCGAAGCGCTTCGCCTCGTCGTACACCCCTCGCGGACCGATCGGGTTGACGTGACCCCAGTACGACTCGGGCTGCGGGTGCACCTGTGGATCGCCGTAGACCTCGCTCGTCGAGGCGAGGAAGAACCGGGCACCCTTGGCCTTGGCCAGCCCGAGGCAGTTGTGCGTGCCGAGGCTGCCGACCTTGAGGATCTGGATCGGGATGCGCTCGAAGTCGGCGGGCGAGGCGGGGCTGGCGAAGTGCATCACCCGGTCGACCGGCCCCGGCACCCACACGTACTGGCTCACGTCGTGCTCGAGGAACGTGAAGCCGCGAACCCCGAAGAGCTCCTCGATGTTGGCGACCGAACCGGTGACCAGGTTGTCGACGGCGATGACCTGATCGCCACGCGCAAGCAGCGCCCGGCACAGGTGCGAGCCGAGGAACCCGGCGCCGCCGGTGATGACGATGCGGGCCACGACCGCTACCGGCCGATGCCGAGGTACTCGAACCCGGCTCTGCGCCACTCGCTGCGGTCGAGCAGGTTCCGAGCGTCGACCACTGCAGCACCACGCATCGCCGCCGCCACCTTGCTGGCGTCGAGCCAGCGATAGTCGTCCCACTCGGTCAGCACGGCGAGGACGTCGGCGCCCTCGCAGGCGGCATAGGCGTCGGCGCACACCTCGACCTCAGCGGGAACCCCCGACTTCGGCCCGTCGACGGTCGGGTCGTGGGCGCGCACCGTCGCACCGTCACTGAGCAACCGGTCGATGATCGACAGCGACGGCGACTCGCGCAGATCATCGGTGCGGGCCTTGAACGTCAGCCCCCACACCCCGATGCACTTGCCCGCGAGGTCGCCGCCTGCGGCGTCCCGGATCTTGCCGGTGACCCGCTCAAACTGCTCGTCGTTGACGGCCACCACGCCGTCGAGGAGATCGAACTCGTACCCGGCGTCGGTGGCGATCTTGAGCAGGGCGCGTGTGTCCTTCGGAAAACAATTGTGAGCGACGAGGCCGAACGACGTGACGATCGTGTGCGTCCGCTCGACCTCGGCCGAGTACACGGTCAGCTCGGCGTGCGTTCGCTCGACGTCGACGACGCGCACCCACGCCGTACCTTTGCCGTCGGGGCGGTACCCCGTTGGAGCGATGCGCTTGGACTGCCGAGCCAGCGACTGAGCGACGACCTTGCGTGCCTCAGGTTCGAGCAACCACAGCGCACCCTCGACCTCGTCGGCTCCCGAGATCGACAGCCGATGGGAGCCGGTGGTGGGATCCCGTTCGACGTCGGCGAGCACGCCGAACGAGCCGAGGAGGCGGGCGATGGAATCGGCGAACTGGCGAGGGGCCGCACCGAGCTCGAGCACAACGGACCTGTCGGGTTCTCGCACCGACCACGTCCCGTGGCGCGACCAGATGCGGCGCAGGACCGCCTGGCGGGTGTCGTCGTTCGCCGACCACACCGCATCATCGACCGACAACTGGGCGGGATCGGTTTCTGGGCGGGGATCGTCCCAACTGTCGAGACGGATCCTGCCCATGTATGGATCCCGCCGGGATGATGTCGCGATGAGCGCGACGGGAGGCAGGACGGCATTGCCGAGGGCGATCGGCAGCCAGTCCTCCGTCGTCAGTTCTCCGGACGTGAGCACTATCGGTTCGGCGCCTGATCGGCGGACGATCATCGGGTGGTCGGCGGTGATCGTCAACCGGCGACCCATTGTCGTGCGCACGGTCGTCACCTCGCCGATGTACGGCCGAGCCGTGGCTACGAGCACCCGCTGGAACTCCGGGGCAGGGGCCCCGTCCGGCGACCAGCTCAGTGCTTCGAGCCCCCAGCGCGCCGCACGCTCCATCTCACGCTGCAGCTGGTCGAACCGGATCAAGCGGACGCCGTGGACATCGCGCACGAGCAGCGTCTCGTCGCCACGGAAGCAACTCCCACCCCATCCGGGACCGGGGCGCAGGAAGTCCTGGCCGATCCGCTTGTCGTAGCCGAGTCCGAGCACCACGTCGTTGACGTCGGCGCCGACGCCCTCGCAGATGGCCGCCACGGCGTTGACGAACGACAGCTTGGTCGCCAGGAACGCGTTGGCGGCGTACTTGATCGTCTCCGCCGATGCGGGGTCGGTGACGATCACCGGCGCGGCGACCCCGAGGTACAGCGACGACACCTTGATCGCCGCCGCCTGATCCGTGCTGCCGACGACGATGCGGTCGGGCTTGAGGAAGTCCTGCACCGCCGACCCTTCGCGCAGGAACTCGGGGTTGGACACGACCTTGATGTCCGGCCGGTCGAGCACCCGCTCGACGACGCGTGCCGAGCCGACCGGAACGGTCGACTTGTTGACCACCACGCTCTCGTACGGCATCACGGGCGCGATCTCTCGCGCCGCCTGCTCGATGTACGAGAGGTCGGCGCTGCCGTCGGCGCTCTGCGGCGTCGGCACGCACAAGAACGCGATGTCGCAATCGGTCACCGCGTTGGCGGCGCCGACGACGAACCGCAGCCGGCCTGAGCGCAGCCCCTCCTCGACCAGTCGATCCAGGCCGTGCTCGACGATCGGGATCTCACCGCGTGACAGCCGGTCGACCTTGGCGGCGTCGACATCGGCGCAGATCACTTCGTGACCGAGGTGGGCGAAGCACGCCCCCGTCGTCAAGCCGACGTACCCGGTGCCGACGATCGCGATCCGCGCCATGGCGCAGAAGTTAGTGGTGCCGCGCCTCCAGCGCCCCGACGATGCCGAGCGCCTCGGTGCCCTGCAGGTCGCAGGACGACCCGAGTTACCTTGACGCCGATGCCCCTCGCCGCGCCTGTCGAACCGCTCGACCCGGACCTCGTCGAGGCGTGCGGCGCGACGCCCAACACCGTGTGCGAGGCGGTGTGGGACTGGACCGGCAACGAACGGATCACCGAGATCGCCGACTGGTTCATCGGCAAGCCGCTGGCCATCGTCCTCATCCTGCTCGTCGCCTTGATCGTCTCGAAGCTCGTTGGGCGGGCGGTGCGACGAACCGTCTACCGGGTCATGGTGACAGATCGTCAATCGGCGGCGCGGGCCTTGCAGCGGATGGCACCGGTCGCCGGCGCGAGCTCGGCGGACCCGGCGTCCGAGCTCGACGCGCCGCGCAGGATTGCGCGGGCGAACTCCATCTCGCAGGTCGTCGCGTCCTCGGTCAGCGTGATCATCTGGGTGCTCGCCCTGCTGCTCGTGCTCGGCGAGCTGGACATCGACCTGGCGCCTTTGATCGCCGGCGCCGGCATCGCCGGGGTCGCCCTGGGCTTCGGCGCGCAGAGCATCGTCAAGGACTGCCTGACCGGCCTGTTCATGCTCATCGAGGACCAGTTCGGCATCGGCGACGTAGTCGATCTCGGTGAGGCCGCCGGCACGGTCGAGCGGATCTCGCTGCGCGCCACGGTCCTGCGTGGCCTCGATGGGACCGTGTGGCACGTTCCCAACGGCGAAGTCGTGCGCGTCGGCAATCGATCGCAACTGTGGTCGGTCGCCGTCATCGACGTCGTCGTCGGCTACGACGCCGACGTCCAGCAGGCCAGCCGGATCTTCGAGCAGACTGCGGCCGAGCTCGTCCTACAGCACGAGTACGCCCGTGACGTGCTGGCTGCGCCTGAACTGCTCGGTGTCGAATCGACGTCGGCCGACGGCGTGCTCCTGCGCCTGACGGTCAAGACGACGGCCGGGGAGCAGTTCCGCCTGCAGCGGGCGCTGCGCGAAGCCGTGAAGCAGGCCTTCGACGCGGCGGACATCCCGGCTCCCCCTCCCCGTTCGATGTGGCCGCCGGCCGCCCGTGAGGAGCCCGGGTTCTGACGAAGGTTCGTACTGGAAATCCAGTACGAACCGTCGTCAGAACCCGGGCTCCTCACGGGCGGCCGGGCGGCCACATCGAACGGGGATGGGGAGCCGGGATGTCCGCCGCGTCGAAAGCCTGTTT
>JBPCJW010000209.1:0-4494 GCA_051004915.1 Ilumatobacteraceae bacterium | reverse complement strand
CCGACGTGTCAGTCGTCCGGGTGGCGGCGCAGCCGTGCCGCACCCCGAACCGGGCGCTCGGGTTGGGGGTGGTGCTCGACGAGGATGTCGTCGCGACGGCCGCCCACACGGTGGACGACGACCTCCGGTCGCTGACCGTCGACGGCGCGCCGGCGACCGTGCTCTCGATCGACCTGCGCACCGATCTCGCGCTGCTCGCCGCGGAGACCGCCGACCGAGCGCCGGCCGACCTCACCGACCCCACGCCCGGACCGGCCGCCACCGTCGTCTCGCCGGATGGCGGCCTCGACGTGACGATCCTGTCCACCGGGCCACTGATCGTCCACGACGTGACCGATGACGTCCGCCACGAACGCCAGGTGCACCGCTTCATGCCCGGAGTCCCCGCCGGCACGAGTGGCGCACCGCTGGTCGACGAGCAGCAGCGGGTCCTCGGCATCGTCGTCCTCGACGACCGAATGAGCGACGTCGGCTACAGCGTGACGGCGGCCGAGGTCGCCTTGGTGCTGGCCGCCCCACGCGATCTTCAACACCCGATCGGCTGCCCCGGCTAAGGTCGCCGTCAGCGGGCAATCGAGTGGGGAGGCTTCATGCGACGTTCGTCCATCCAGTACCTGGTGCCGGTGGCACTGCTCACGTTCGCCGCGTGTTCGGACTCCGGCGACAGCGGAGGTGGCGAGAACGAGCCGACGCTGCCCGGTGCCTCGACGACCGCCGGTGGCGGTGACGACTCGATCGTCAGCGGCGGTTCGGCCGCCGACACGACCACCGGCGAGACCACCGGCGGGACGACTGGTGACACCGAGGCCGGCGGGAGCTCGCCCGGCTCGGCCGACGAGGTGCAGACCGGCGAGTCGCTCCTCGACAGCGTGCAGGAGGCCGGCACCGTGCGCTGCGGCGTTCGCGACGACCTGCCGGGGTTTTCCAGCTTGGATGATGCCGGTGAGTACGTCGGCTTCGATGCCGACTTCTGCCGGGTCATCGCGGCAGCCGTGCTTGGCGACGCCGAGGCCGTCGAGTTCATTCCCGTCGAGACAGAGGCCCGGTTCACCGCCCTGCAGGCCGGCGAGATCGACGTCCTCTCGCGCAACACCACGTGGACGGCCAGCCGCGACGGCACCGAGGGCGCGACGTTCCTGCACCCCACGTTCTACGACGGCCAGCAGATGATGGTCGCCGCCGACTCGGGATTCGCCAGCATCGACGACATGGCCGACACGGTCATCTGCGTGGCCGCCGGCACGACGACCGAGGGCAACGTCGCCGCCGAGTTCGCGCGTCGCGGGCTGGGCGTCGAGGTCCAGTCGTTCGAGGACGTCGACCTGCTGCAGGAGGCGTTCATCGCCGACCGCTGCGACGGCTGGTCGAGCGACGGAAGCCAGCTGGCGTCGTTGCGTTCGGCCTACCCGGAGGGACCGGAAGCTCTGACGATCTTCGAGGATGTCTTCTCCAAGGAGCCGCTGGCCCCTGCCGTCATCGACGGTGACTCGCGCTGGGCCGCAGCCGTCAACTGGGCGATCCTCGCCACCGTGCAGGCCGAGGAGTTCGAGCTGACGACGGCCAACGTCGAGGAAGGCCTGACCAGCGAGAACCCGAGCGTCGTGACGTTCCTCGGCGGTCCCAACGAGGACGGCACCGTCGCCGACCCGGGCCTCGGCCTGCCGACCGACTTCGCCCTGCAGGTCGTCTTGCAGGTAGGCAACTACGGTGAGCTGTTCGCCGAGCACCTCGAGCCGATCGGCATCGAGCGGGGTCTCAACGCGCTGTGGAACGCCGAGGAGCCCGGCCTCCAGTACTCGCCGCCCTACCGCTGAGCACCACGCCGACACCCGCTCCGTCGGCGGCGACCGCCGCTCGGCCACCCCTGTGGCGCGACGTCCGCGTCCTGGCGTGGGCGTTCCAGCTCGGGGTCTTGGCCCTGGTGGTCGCCGTCGTGGTGTGGTTGTGGGACAACTTCCAGGCCAACAGCCAGCGGCTCAACCTGCCGACGAACTACGACTACCTCGAACAGCCGGCCGGCTTCCCGATCCCGTCGAGCAGCTTCCGACCGACCCAGACCGTCCAGGACGCGCTCGTCGAGGGCTTGCTCAACACGCTCCGCCTGGCCATCACCGGCATCGTCCTGGCCACGCTGCTCGGCGTCTTGATCGGCGTCGCCCGGCTGTCGGGGAACTTCATCCTGCGCAGCGCGGCGCGGGTGTACGTCGAGTTCGTGCGCAACGTCCCCCTGTTGGTGCTTGTCGTGCTGATCTACATCGCCGTCGTCCTCAGCGCGTTCCCCGCGCCGAACGACTCGTGGGAGCTCGGGCCGCTCGCCGTGCTCAACGTGCGTGGCGCCAGCATCTTCTGGTTCGAGGGTGGCAACGCGGCGTTCCTCGTCGCGCTCGCCTTTGCCGCCGTGGCGGCATGGCTCGTCGCTCGCTGGCGGCGCAGCGTTGCCGATCGCACCGGCCGCCCGGCCCGCTCCGGGCTGTTCGCCGGCGTCGCCACCGTCATCGTCCTCGCCGTCGCCTGGGTCGTGCTCGGCCTTGGTGCAACGTCACCGGAGCTGAACGGGCGCCGGGTCGCCGGCGGCATCACGATGACGCCGGAGTACTTCGCCGCGCTCGCTGCGCTCGTGATCTACACGGCCAGCCACGTCGCCGAGATCGTGCGCGGCTCGATCCAGGCCGTGCCGACCGGGCAGAGCGAGGCAGCCAACGCCGTCGCGCTGTCCGGGTTCCAGCGCATGTGGTACGTCGTGCTCCCCCAGGCCATGCGCATCGGTGTGCCACCCATCGGCAACCAGTACCTCAACCTGACGAAGAACTCGTCGCTGGCCGCGGTGATCAGCTTCCCGGAGCTGACCAAGGTCACCCAGTTGGCGGTTGCCAACCGCTCGCCCGCCGTACCGTCGTTCGCCCTGCTCCTTGCCATCTACCTCGTGGTGTCCCTCGTCATCTCCCTGCTCGTCAACCTCGCCAACCGCCGCCTGGCCATCGTCGAACGATGAGACCAACCCCATGACCGACACGGTGCTGACCGAGACGATGGCGATCCCGCCGCCCGAACTGCCGCGGCCCCCGGCCAGCGGACCGGGCGACTGGATCCGCCGCAACCTGTTCCGCTCCCCCGTCGACGGCGTGGTCACCGTGATCTCGGGTGTGATCGCCGGTTACGTGCTGGTGCGCCTCGTGCGGTACGTGTTCGTCACCGGGCGCTGGGACATCGTGCGGGTCAACCTCAAGCTGTTCATGGTCGGCCGCTACCCGGACGACCAGCTGTGGCGGATCGCCGTGGCGGTGTCGGTGATCGCCTTCGGCGGCGGCCTGATCGGCGGGTTCGCCGCCCGCCGGCGCATCCTGACGGGTCGGGACGAGCCGTCGTCTGCACCCTGGTGGCGCACCCGTCTCGATCTCGTCGGTCGCGTGTGGCCGCTGATCGTCGGCATCGCCGTACTGCTCGCCCTCTCGGGGACGATCGGCCCGTGGCTCGTCGTAGCAGGCATGGTCGTCGCGGCGGTCGGCGGGCGCCTCCTCGGTGCACGGCTGCCGCTGCGCTCCACCGCGTGGCTCGTCGTCGGCGTCGTTGCGGTCGGCGTCGGCCTCGTGTGGTTCCTGACCCGGCCGAGCGGCTGGGACGACTGGGGCGGGCTGATGCTCAACGCCTTCCTCGCCGCCGCCGCGATCACGTTGTGCTTTCCGATCGGGGTGCTGCTGGCACTCGGACGCTCGGCCGGCAGGAGCGCCGGCAGCAGGTTCAACGCCGTGCTCTCGGCAATCGTGCTGGGTCTCCTGCCGATCGTGCTCTACATCGCGATGACAGGGTCCGTCACGATCGCTTCGGTGGGCACGCTGATCATCGTCGCCATCTCCGCGCTCCTGGCCCTGACGGGGTGGCAACTCGGTCGTCGATCGAGCCTGCCGCTGGTGCGGGCCATCTCGGTCGGTTACATCGAGCTGTTCCGCGGCGTGCCGCTCTATGTGTTGCTGCTCCTGTCGTACCTCGCACTCGGGTTCTTCATCCCGACGTGGCTCGAGGCGCCCGGGCTCGTCGTGCGGGCGGTCGTTGCGCTGACGCTGTTCACCGCCGCCTACGTCGCGGAGATCGTGCGCGGCGGGCTGCAATCGCTACCCAAGGGGCAGACCGAGGCGGCGGAGGCGCTCGGGATGCAGCCGATCGGGATCACCGCCACGATCGTGCTGCCGCAGGCCTTGCGCAACGTGATCCCCGGTCTCGTCGGCCAGTTCATCAGCCTGTTCAAGGACACGACGCTGGTGGGTGCAGCCATGACCTTCCTCGACGTGCTGCAAGTCGGGACGGTCGTGACGGCGCAGGGCGATTTCCGAGGTCAGCAGTTGACCGCCGAGACGCTGACGTTTGTCATGTTCCTGTTCTGGGTCGGCTGCATCACGATGAGCCGCGAGAGCCAACGACTGGAACGCCGACTGGGAGTGGGGACGAGATGAGCGACCCGAGCGACACGGGTGACGTTCGAGACGGCGGGGATCGTGG
>JBPCJW010000208.1:0-8840 GCA_051004915.1 Ilumatobacteraceae bacterium | reverse complement strand
TGTGCCGACACCGCCACTGCGGGCGGCGCTGAGGTCCCGGCATGCGGTGGGGTGTGGTCGGCGCGACATCGCGCATCCACCGCCAACGGCTGCGTCCTGCCTTCGGCCTCGCAGGCGAGCGCATCGTCGCGGAGGCGTCGCGACGGGGCGACGACCTGGCGCCGTACCGAGAGGTGCTCACCGACCCGGACGTCGACGCGGTGTACATCCCGCTGCCCAACTTCCTCCACGCCGACGTGATCCAACAGGCGCTGGAGTCGGGCAAGCACGTGCTGTGCGAGAAGCCGCTGACGATGTCGGGCGAGGAGACCGACCGGTTGTACGCCGTGGCGCAGGGGTGTGGGCGGTGGCTGTCGGAGGCCTACATGTGGCCGCACCACCCGCGCGCTCGCCGTCTGTGTGAGCTCGTCGCCGCCGGCGAGATCGGCCGGCTGATCGAGCACCAGGCGACGTTCACCTTTCCGCTGGATCGCGCCGACGACCATCGGCTCGACGCGAGAGGTGGCGGCGTGTTGTTCGACACCGGCATCTACTGCCTCGGGCCGGCACTGGTGCTGTCGGGTCGGGGCGTCGGCGCGGTCGCCGCGACTGCCGTACGCAACGAGGCCGGCGTCGACACCTCTATGTCCGGCTGGCTCGAGGTCGAGCCCGGCACGAGCGCCTCGTTCACCGTGTCGTTCGAGGCGCCCCTGCGGCGGGTGCAGGTGGTCATCGCCACCGCCGGCACGGTCGTCCTCGACCCGCACTTCCCGGGACCCGAGCGGGCCGGCGACATCACCATCCTGCGACCGGACGGCAGCCGGGACGAGGTGCCCTACGTCGGCGCCAACTCGTACGAACGGATGATCGCCGACTTCGTCGTCGAGGCCGAGGGCGACGCCGACCCGGCCTGGACCCCGACCGACTCCATCCGCCTCGCCCACCTCGAAGACCATCTCCACGCCCTCACCACCCCCTGAAGACGGTTCTCAAGCGTTTTCAGTGGTCACCAGTGACCCAAAACCGCCAGAACAATCGCGAGCGCGGATGTCTACGGTCGTCGAATGGAATGGTGGCGGCGACCCTTGGGCGAACTGGTCGGCGGGCGGCGGGTGATCCTGGCCGGCGGCGTGGCCGCCGGGTGGACGCCGACCGTGCCGGTGCTGCGCCAGCTCGGGGCGACCGACGTGCTCGTCGCCGCGACGGACGGGACCGGTGCCGGTCCGCAGCCGGACTGCCAGGTCGCCGCCGTGGAGGCCGCCCGTGGAGACGACCACATGGCGCAGTTGCGGTCGTCGCTGGCACTCATGGCCGATCCACCGCCATCGCTGGTCGATGCCGTCGAGAGGTTCGACGCCGACCGCAGGGCCGTCGTGCTCGGCGTCTTCCTCGGCGAGTCGCCCAGCTTCGTCGGCCGGGCGCTGGTCGCCCATCGCCGCCCGGAGTGGGTGGCGCTGGAGGACAAGGTCATCGTCGATGCCCTGCTCGATCGCGCCGACGTGATGCGGGCACCGTCCGCGGTGGTGCCCGTCGAGCACGCCGCTGCGCGGTGGCGCGCGCAGGACGTCGGGATGGGCACGGTGTGGTCGGCCGACGCCCGCGACGGCTACCACGGTGGCGCGGCGCGCACCAGGTGGGTGACCGACGACGCCGAGGCGATCGCGGCGACGGACGAATTGCGCTTGTACTGCGACGCCGTGCGGATCATGCCGTTCCTCGACGGCATCGCCACGTCAGTGCACGGCATCGTGCTCCCCGATGGCGTTGCTGCGTTGCGTCCGGTCGAGCTGGTCACGCTGCGCCGCGGCCACGACCTTCGGTACTCCGGCTGCGCCACGTTCTGGGACCCACCGCAGGACGTGCGCGACCACATGCGCGAGGCGGCCCGGCGCGTCGGCGAGCAGCTGCGTCGCGAGGTCGACTATCGAGGCGCCTTCACGCTCGACGGTGTGGCGACGGTCGACGGGTTCCGCCCGACCGAGGTCAACCCCCGCTTCGGAGCGGGGCTGAACGTGATCACGAGGGGGCTCGACGTCCTGCCGCTGCTGCTCGTGCTCGACCTCGTCGTCGCTGGCGTGGCGCTCGACATCTCGGCCGCCGAGCTGGAGGCCGAGCTGCTCGAGGCGGCTGACGCCAACCGCGGCGGCGGCACGTGGCAGCTGCACGTTGACACCCCCGTCGAGTTCGACGGTCGCGACGCCTGCTACACGGACGGCGCGTGGCGCTGGGCCGAGGAGGACATGGAGTCCGACGCCGCCGACGCCACGGTCGTCGCCGCCAGCGGGTTCGCCCGCGCCGTCTTCAACGCGACACACACGCCCGTTGGCCCGAGCGTCGGTCAGCGGGCCGTCGACTTCTGGCGCTTCGCCGACGCCGAGCTGGGCACGAACATCGGCCCCCTGTCGGCACCCCCCGACATCGCCAACGATCGATGACAGTCGAGCGGTCCCGGGCGTTCGTGCCGCAACGGTTCGGTCAGGTCGGCCTTGTCCGACTTGGCGAGCGGAGCGAGCTGACGGCAGTTCGGCGCGTCGCATCGCAAGTGAGCGGAGTCTTCGCAGCGCGCGAGGCCATCGACGCGTCAGGCGCTGGCGCCAGCGCCGGGTACGGCCGCCCAATACTCCTCCTTGAGCAGGCGTTTGTCGAGCTTGCCGGTGGGGTGGCGGGGGAGCGCCTCACGAAAGTCGATCGAGCGCGGGCACTTGAGGTCGGCCAGCTGCGATCGGCAGAAGCGGATCAACTCGGCGGCGAGCGCGTCGGCCGCTGCGTCGTCGACCGGCATCTCGACCGGGTGCACGACGGCCTTGACCTCCTCGCCGAAGTCCTCGTTGGGCACGCCGAACACGGCGACGTCGACCACCTGCGGATGGGTGACGAGCACGTTCTCGGCTTCCTGCGGGTAGATGTTCACCCCGCCCGAGATGATCATGTACGCCTTGCGATCGGTGAGGTAGAGGAAGCCGTCGGCGTCGAGGTACCCGACGTCGCCGAGCGTGCTCCAGCCTTTGGCGTGGCGTGACGACCTGGTCTTGTCCGGGTCGTTGTGGTACTCGAACGCAGCGCCGCCCTCGAAGTAGATCGTGCCGCTCTCGCCCTGCGCCACCTCCTCGCCGTCGTCGCCGACGATGTGCACCGTGCAGTTGAGCGGAAGACCGACCGTGCCGGGGTGGGCCAACCACTGCTCGCTGTTGCAGTACACGAACCCGTTGCCCTCGGTCCCCGCGTAGTACTCGTGGATCACCGGGCCGAACCACTCGATCATCTCCTGCTTGACCGGCACGGGGCACGGCGCGGCGGCGTGGATGACGCACTCCAGCGACGACACGTCGTACCGCTGGCGCACCTCCGGCGGCAACTTGAGCAGGCGGACGAACATCGTCGGCACGACCTGCGAGTGGGTGATCCGGTAGCGCTCGATCAGCCGCAGGTAGTCCTCGGCGTCGAAGTGCTCCATCACGACCACCGTCGCCCCGAGGCCGATGCTGCTCATCGAGAAGCGCAACGGGGCGGCGTGGTACAGCGGCGCCGGCGACAGGTACACGGCCTCGGCCGACATGCCGAACAGGAGTTGCAGCAGGCCGAGGACCGAACCGCCCGTCGTCTCCAGCGGCTCGGGCACGAACGGCGCGGCGACGCCCTTCGGCAGTCCGGTCGTCCCCGAGGAGTACAGCATGTCCTGTCCTGCGACCCGGTCGTCCAACGGCTCGGCGGACTGGCCGGCCACGGCGTCCTCATACGACCCGTAGCCGTCGATCACGCCGTCGATCATCAGCCACGTCGTGACACCGGGCGCTTCGGTCAGCACCTCGGCCGCCTGGTCGGCCTTGCAGTTCGACGTGATGAAGACCTTGGCCCCGCAGTCCCGAAGGATGTAGGTCAGCTCGCCGCTGGTCAGGCGAGACGACGCGGCCGTGTAGATGGCGCCGGCGTACCGGCAGCCGAAGGCCACCTCCAGGTAGCGACGGTGGTTCTCCATGCAGAACGCGACGTGGTCGCCGGGCTGCACGCCGGCAGCCCGCAGCAGGCGGGACAGTCGGTTGGCCGCGGCGTCGAGCTCGCCGTACGTCTGCACCGCCCCGGTCGACGCCATGATCACGGCCGGCTTGTTGGCATCGGTCGACAGATGGGCGCCGGGGTACATCGGCCGCAAGGTATCGGACCTTTGCGGCGCAACAAGCTCCGGCGGCCCGTCGGTTCGACGGTACGGTCGATCGATGGACGACGTTGCCCGGCAGCGGCTGGAGCGCTTCGGTCAGCTCGTCGCCGGCGATCCCGTCCTCGTCCCGCTCGACCAGGCGGCCCTGGCGTTGGCCGGTGTCCTCCGCGCGTCGACGGACGTCGACGGTGCGCTGGCGACGCTCGATGAGTTGGCAGCCGACGTGCCCGAGCGGACCTTCGAGGGACTGCGCCGCCATCTGTTCGACGACGTCGGTCTGCGCGGTGACGAGGCGACATACGACGATCCGGCGAACTCGTTTCTCGACGTCGTGCTGCAACGGCGTCTTGGCCTCCCGATCCTGCTCGCCAGCGTGATGATCGAGGTCGGGCGCCGAGCGAACATCGGTGTGATCGGCATCGGCATGCCGATGCACTTCCTGGTCGGCGACCCGCGCGACCCGGATGCGTTGGTCGATCCCTTCACCGGAGAGGCGCTCGATCGCCACGGCGCCCAGGCGCGGTTCGAGATGCTCGCCGCCGGGCGCCTGGGGTGGGACGACGACTACCTCGACCCGGTGCCGGCGCGGGCGATCATCGTGCGGATGCTGGCCAACCTGTCGGCCAGCTACGGTCGGCGCCGTGACCTCGGTCGCCAGGCCATGGTCGCGTCGATGCGCTGGCGCATCCCCGAGCTGTCCTCCGAAGCGGTCTTCGCGCCACGGGTGCTCGCCCCGTTCAATTGACCACCTCTCACCGCGGCGTACCGACCAGATACCGTTCGCCGCATGACGCTGACCGACACGACACGACTCGAGGGCGTGGCGACTGATGAACAGCGCGTCGACGGACTGCTCGACGACCTGCTCGAGCAGTTCCCACCGCCCCACACCGACCCCAGGCAGTTCCTCGGCGAGCAGTTCGACTGTGGCCTGGCCTGGGTGCACTTCCCGGAGGGCCACGGCGGGCTCGGCGTCTCGCCCAAGCTGCAGAAGGCGGTCAACGAGCGGGTCCTCGCCGCCGGTGGGCCGAACGCGGCGTACCGCAACCCGATCGGGTACGGCATGTGCGGTCCGACCGTCGTCGTGTGGGGGAGCGAGGAGCAGAAGCAGCGCTACCTGCGCCCGCTGTTCACCGGCGAGGAGATCTGGTGCCAACTCTTCTCCGAACCCGGGTCTGGCTCGGACTTCGCCGGGCTGTCGTCACGCGGGATCAAGGACGGCGACGAGTGGGTCGTCAACGGCCAGAAGGTCTGGACGACGCTGGCCCACCTGTCGAAGTGGGGCCTGCTCGTGGTCCGCACCGCCCCCGATGCGGTCAAGCACGCCGGGCTGACCGCCTTCGTGGTCGACATGCGGGACGCGACCGTCGAGATCAAGCCGCTGCGCCAGATCACCGGCGAGGCCGAGTTCAACGAGGTGTTCTTCACCGACACCCGCATCGCCGACGCCGAGCGATTGGGGGAGCCCGGCGACGGCTGGCGGGTCTCGCTGACCACGCTGATGAACGAGAGGGTGTCGATCGGCGGGACGATCCCACCCAAGGGCTCGGGCACGATCGCCTCGCTGGTCACGACGTGGCAGGGCCTGCCCGCCGACCGCAAGGACCCGGCGACCCTGGACGACGTGACGAAGCTGTGGATCCGCGCCGAGGTGCTGCGGCTGACCAACATCCGGGCCAACCAGATGCGCAAGATGGGTGACCCGGGCCCCGAGGGGTCGATCGGCAAGATGGCCTCCGCCGACCTGAACAAGGACATCTACGACAAGGTGATGGACCTGCTCGGCGCCGAGGGCCTGCTGTATGGCAGCTACGCCATGGTCCGCCCGGAGACGGCGATGGGCTTCGAGACGATGCAGAAGGCGTTCCTGCGCAGCCGGGCGAACTCGATCGAGGGCGGCACGACCGAGGTGATGAAGAACATCCTCGGCGAGCGCGTGCTCGGCCTCCCCGGCGACGTCCGCGTCGACCGCGAGATCCCCTGGAGCCAGGTTCCCCGCAACTGACGTGCTGCTGATCCGAGGCTTTGACGGCATCCGAGGGTTTCCTGCGCCCCACCCGGGCCGGAAACCCTCCGATCCCTGAAACCCTCGGACCTCAGGGCTGGGCCAGCGATTCGAGGACGGCGCTGGCGCTGAGCGTGAGGTCGTCCAGACGGCGACGACCGCTGACCGACCCCCCGAGCGTCACGGTCGCCGCCGTCTCCACCGCCTGCTGCAGCTCGCGCAGGTTGCGGGGTGGCGGGAAGTACTCGTCCTCGTCGGTGACCTTGACGATCTCCACGCCATCGCGTGGTCCGAGCGCGGCGATGACCTCCTCGACCAGCTCGTTGGGCGCCGACGCGCCCGCTGTCACGCCGACGATGCGCGAGGCCAGCACGTCCGGCGGCAGCTCGGTGGCATTGTTGACCCGCGCCACGATCGAGCACCCGGACTCCCGCGCCAGCTTCTCGAGGGCCCTAGTGTTCGACGAGTTGGCCGACCCGATCACGACGACGGCGTCGCAGCGGGTGGCCAGCTCCATCAGCGCCGACTGGCGGTTGGTGGTGGCGAAGCACAGGTCGCTGCGCCCGGGCATCCACACCTCGGGGAACCGCTCCCGCACGGCGACGGCCACATCGCCCCAGTCGCGGTGCGACAGGGTCGTCTGCGCCAGCAACGCCACCGGCTCGTCGAACACTGGGAGCGACCCGACGTCGTCCACCGTCTCGACCCGGCTGATCGCATCGGGCGCGACCGCCATCGTCCCGACGGCCTCCTCGTGGCCCTCGTGGCCGACGTACACGATGCGGTACCCCTTGCCCGCCCGCACCTTCACCTCGTGGTGGACCTTCGTCACGAGCGGGCACACCGAGTCGACCACGTAGCTGCCACGCGCCCTGGCCGCGGTCACCACCTCGGGTGCCGATCCGTGGGCGGACAGCATGATCGGCCGGCCCTCCGGCACGTCGGCGATGTCGTCGACGAACACCACTCCCTGCCGTTCGAAGCGCTCGACGATCAGCTTGTTGTGGACGATCTCGTGGTAGCAGTACACGGGCGGCTCGAAGCTGCGCACCAGCCACGCCAGGGCCTTGATCGCCATCTCGACTCCGGCGCAGAAACCCCTCGGCTCGGCCAGGAGGACCCGTTCGACGGCCATCGTGGGCTCAGGCTACCGGTGGGTCTGCGACCCTCTCAGGCGTCCTCCCCACCCGCCCATAGCCTGGTGCGGCCATGGTGAAGACGTGAACGCCACCGAGACCCCACCGCGCGTCGACGCCGTGTTCGCCGGCTCACCTGCCGACCTCGCCGGTCTGCGCGCCGGGGACGTGGTGCGGCGGATCGACGGCCGTGTTCCGCGTGACGTCATCGAGTGGCGACTGTGGACGGACGAGGCGGACCCCACGTTGGACATCGACCGCAACGGCCTGACGTTCGAGGTGGAGGTCTCCAAGCGGGCCGGCCAGTTGCTCGGGGTCGACGTCTCGAGTGCCGTCTTCGATCGTGTCCGAACCTGCGACAACCACTGCGAGTTCTGCTTCATCTACCAACTGCCGAAGGGCCTGCGCCGCAGCCTGTACCTGAAGGACGACGATTACCGCTTGAGCTTCCTGTACGGGAACTTCACGACGCTCACGCGGTTCACGGAGGCCGACCTCGAGCGGGTCGTCACCGAGGGGCTGTCCCCCTTGCACGTCAGCATGCACACGACGGACCGTGACCTGCGGGCACGGATGCTGCGCAACCCACGCGGCGCGACGAGCCTGCGCTGGCTGCGCGCCCTGCTGGATCACGGGATCGACGTGCGCGGGCAGGTCGTGGTGTGCCCCGGCGTCAACGACGGGGCGGCGTTGGATGACACGCTGGCCGGCGTCCTCGACGAGTACCCCGACCTGTCGACGCTGGCCGTGGTCCCGCTCGGCATCTCGCAGTTCAACCCGGAGCCCGGCATGCGCGCCCACTCGCCGGCCGAGGCGGCCGCCGTCGTCGACGCCGTCGAGGACTGGCAGGACGTCTACCTGTCGACGCTCGGTCGGCGGCTGGTCCACGCCGCCGACGAGTACTACCTGCTCGCCGACCGACCGTTCCCGAGCGCCGAGCGCTACGAGGGCTTCACGATGCACGAGGACGGCATCGGCATGGCGCGCACGTTCGAGCTGGAGTTCACGCGGATGGCACAGAGCACGACGGGCGTGCAGCGCGGGTTCTTCGCCGCCGCCGACACGGGCGGTGGCGGTGCGTGCGGGTTGCCGCCCAACCCCGCGGCGTACACGGGGCTGCGGTCGACCTCGATCACCACGGTGCAGCTGCGGCCGAGCAGCCGAGCACCGGTCGCCATCCTCACCGGCGAGCTCGGCGGACACGTCCTCGCCCCACTGGTCGCCACGCTCCGCCGGACTGATGTGCGCATCCTGCCGGTGCGCAACGACTTCTTCGGCGGCAACACCGGCGTGACGGGTCTGCTCACCGGCGCCGACCTGACCCGGGTGCTCGCCGATCAGCCGGAGGGGCACCGCTACCTCCTGCCCGACGTGTGCCTGTCCGACGACGGCCGCTTTCTCGACGGGGGGCGGGTCGGCGATCTGCCCTGCCCGGTCGAGGTCGTCGCAACCGACGGCTCGGCGTTGCGGGCGGCGTTGGAACCGGCATGACCGCGATCGTCGAGACTGCGCTGCCGACGGTCGTCATCGTCGGTCGGGCGAACGTGGGCAAGAGCACGCTGTT
>JBPCJW010000207.1:0-9750 GCA_051004915.1 Ilumatobacteraceae bacterium | reverse complement strand
GCCTTGTACGCGGCGATGCCGCCGCTCACCCCGAGCACGACACGTGATCCGGCCAGCACGCTGGTCGCTCAGTCGTCAGTCGTGTCGTCGACGAGCTCCTCGCCTTCGACGAGCTCCGCCTCCTCCTCCGGCTCGGGGGCGTCGGTCCAGCGGATCTTGTCGGCGGCGATCTCTTCGAAGCCGATGCTCAAGGGTTTGCGGGCCACCGAGGAGACCTGCGGCGGCACCATGTGGCCGAGTCCCTCGCCGAGCTGGTTGAAGTAGGCGTTGATGTTGCGGGCTCGGCGGGCGGCGAGCGTGACCAACCCGAACTTCGAGTCGACGCGATCGAGCAGCTCTTCGATCGGCGGGTTCATCATCGTGTCGTGGGCGCGTTCCATCGTTGCTCCAATATGGGGAACCGTGCGAGCACGGACAACCGGGCAATCTTACCGGCTGGGAGCTCCCTCCCGTGCTGCTGCGATGATCCGCAGCATCTCCTCGATGGTCGTCTCGAGGTCGTCGTTGACGACGACGTGGTCGGCGAGCGACAACCCGATCGGCTCTTCGTCCTCCGCCTTGCGCAACCGGGCGAGGACCTTGGCGATGTCGTCGCCACGACCACGCAGGCGGCGCTCCTGCTCGGCGCGCGACGGCGGAAGCACGAAGATCAGGAGGGCGTCGGGGCGCCGGGTCTTGACCTGGCTGGCTCCATCCACCTCGATCTCCAACACGACGTCGGCGTCGGCCGGTGGCTCAGGCATCGGCGTGCCGTAGCAGTGGCCGAGGAAGTTCGTCCACTCGAGGAAGTCGCCGGCCTCGACATGCCTGTCGAACATCGCAGGATCGGTGAAGACGTACGCCTCGGGTGGTTCACCAGGGCGCCGGGGGCGGGTGGTCCAACTGCGGCTGAGCCAGAGGCCGGGGTCGCGCCGCATCAACGCGTCGACGATCGTTCCCTTGCCGACCCCGCCCGGTCCGGAGACGATGATGGTCAGTCGTGGTCGGCCGGGCGGGCCGGCGCTCACCCGTTGTGCAAGCGAGGATCGCCGAGCAGCGCCTGGCGCTGCTGTGATCCGAGGCCCTGGACGCGCCGGTTGTCGGCGATGCCGATATCCGACATCACCTGGCGGGCCTTCACCTTGCCGACCTTGGGCAGCGCTTCGAGCAGCGACACGACCTTCAACTTGCCGACGTTGGAATCATCGGAGGCAAGTGCCTCGGAGAGGGACAGGGAGCTGTTCTTGAGGCGCGCCTTGATCTCGGCCCGAGCAGCGCGGGCTTCGGCGGCCTTCGCCAGTGCCGAGGCACGCTGCTCTGGGGTCAACTGCGGAGGAGTAGCCATGCCGCCACGGTAGCAAGCGAAACTCTGGCACTGGGGGATGTGTGGGCCCGTCACGGGGGACACGCGTCCCCCGGCCGTCACCGAACGGGGTCGGGTCGCGCCACCAGTCGGCGGAGGGCGGCGAGGACCTTGGCCGGAGCTCGCGGGTCGGCGAAGGATGCCGTGCCGACCTGCACGGCGGTCGCACCGGCGAGGAGCAGCTCCATCGCGTCCCACCCGCTGGCCACACCGCCGACGCCGACGATCGGCACGTCGGGGAGGGCCACGTGGACGTCGTGGACGATGCGCACGGCGACCGGATGGATGGCCGGCCCGGACAGACCTCCCCCACCTGCGCCGAGCGCCGGTCGCCCGGTGGCCGGGTCGTAGGCGAGGCCGCGCAACGTGTTGATGCACGTCACGGCCTCCGCCCCGGCGGCGGAAACGGCTGCGGCGACCTCGACGACTCGATCGGTGTTCGGGCTGAGCTTGGCCCACAGCGGACGCCCGCAGGCCCGGGCCGCTTCGATCACGACCGCCGAACGTTCGGGATCGTGGGCGAACACCGCCTGGCCGCCGTGCAGGTTCGGGCACGACAGGTTGACCTCGACGGCGATGACCTCCGGTGGTGCGGCCGCCACCAGCTCGGCGGCGCGCCCGAACTCCTCGACCGTGCGGCCCCAGATCGACGCGACGACCGTCGCGCCGGCGTGCAACAGGTCGGGCAGGACGTGCTCCAGCCAGTACGGCAGGCCGGGACCCTGCAGCCCGACGGCGTTGAGCATCCCGCGTGGTGTCGGGTGCAGTCGCGGCGCCGGGTTGCCTGCCCACTCGAAGGCGGCGAGCGACTTGACGACGACCGCGCCGAGCGAGGCGAGGTCGAGGTAGCTCGCCAGCTCCGTCCCGTAGCCAGCGGTCCCCGACGCCGTCATCACCGGGTTGGCCAGGGTCACCGAACCGATCTGCACGGGTCCGATCCGGGCGGTCACCGACCCGGCCGCCGTCCCGACGCTGGCGCGTGCGACACCGTGAGGAACGGGGGTGACCGCTGTGGCCCCCGACCGCAGAACCGGCTCGGGTCCGGCGACCCGAAGGCGAGCGCGAGGCGAAGTCTCATCGTGAATGATGCTCTTGCAGGCTGCGCACCTCGAGCGCCGAGTCGCGCTGCTCGGAGAGGCCGTGGACGGCGGCGAGCGCTGCGTCGACCGTGGTCACGCAGGCGACCCGGTGCAGCGTGCACGCCGTGCGGATCTGCTCGCCATCGCGGCGGCCGCCCTTGCCCTCTGGCGTGTTGACGACGAACGTCACGGCGCCGGCGCTGATCAGGTCGACAGCGGTCTTGCCGGCACCCTCGCTGACCTTGGCCACCACCTCGTCGACGCGCTGCCCGAAGCGGGCCAGGAAGTCCGCCGTGCCCTGCGTGGCCACGACACCGAGGTCCAGCTCGCGCAGCCGTTTGGCGACGACCAGGCCCGCCGGCTTGTCCGAGTCGGCGAGCGACAGGAACACGGTGCCGGAGGTCGGCAGGATCGTGCCGGCGGCCAGCTCGGCCTTGAAGAAGGCTCGCCCGAAGGTGCGGTCGATGCCCATCACCTCGCCCGTCGAGCGCATCTCCGGACCGAGGGCCGGGTCGACCTCCGGGAATCGGGAGAACGGCAGGACGGCCTCCTTGACGGCGACGATGTCGGCTCCATCCGGGCCGTCCAGGACCGACGGCTGCAGCAGCCCCTCGGCGCGCAGCTCGGCCAGCGTGGCGCCGAGCATCACGCGCGTCGCCACCTTGGCCAGCGGTACGCCGGTCGCCTTCGACACGAACGGCACGGTCCGGCTGGCCCGCGGGTTTGCCTCGATCACGTGCACCGTCGTGCCGGTCACGGCGTACTGCACGTTGATGCACCCGCGCACGTCCAGGCGCTCGGCGATCGCGGCCGTGTAGGCCTCGATCACCTCGACCACCCACGACGAGAGCGTCTGCGGCGGGATCGCGCAGGCCGAGTCGCCTGAGTGCACGCCCGCTTCCTCGACATGCTCCATCACCCCGCCGATGAGCACCTCGCCGGTGTGGTCGCGCACGGCGTCGACGTCGACCTCGACGGCGTGCTCGAGGAACCGGTCGATGAGCACCGGGCGCTCGGCCGACAGCCCGCCTTCCCGCCCGAGCGTTCCGAACCCGGCCAGCTCCTGCATGGCCGCGGCGAGCTGGTTGACGTCGTGGACGATCTGCATGGCCCGGCCGCCGAGCACGTAGCTCGGACGCACGAGGACGGGGAACCCGATCCCCTCGACGATGGCGAGCGCCTCCTCGAGATCGGTGGCCGTGCCCCCCGGGGGCTGCGGGAGGTGCAGCTCGCGGCACACGATGTTCCACTTCTCGCGATCCTCGGCGAGGTCGATCGACGCCGGCGCCGTGCCGGCGATCAGCTCGACCGGGATCTGGGCGGCGAGCTTGAGCGGGGTCTGGCCGCCGAGCGAGACGATGACCTTCGGCGGCACACCACCTGCCGCGGCTGTCTCGGCGGCGATGACGTTGTGGACGTCCTCCGCCGTCAGCGGCTCGAAGTACAACCGATCCGACGTGTCGTAGTCGGTCGACACCGTCTCTGGGTTGCAGTTGACCATCACCGTCTCGAACCCGGCCTCGCGCAGCGCGAAGCTGGCGTGGACGCAGCAGTAGTCGAACTCGATGCCCTGGCCGATGCGGTTGGGCCCCGACCCCAGGATGACGACCCGTGGCCGGTCCGACGGACGGACCTCGCTCTCGTCCTCCCACGTCGAATAGTGGTACGGCGTCTCGGCGGCGAACTCGGCGGCGCAGGTGTCGACCGTCTTGTACGTCGGATGCACACCAGCCGCTTCACGGGCGAGCCGGATGTCGGCTTCGGAGGTGCGCCAGAGGTGAGCCAGCTGGGCGTCGCTGAAGCCCAGCCGCTTGGCCCGCCGCCACGCGCTCGTGTCGAGCGCATCCGGCCCATCGAACGTCTCCAGCACGCGGCGTTGCTCGACGATGGCGAGCAGCTGATCGAGGAACCACGGGTCGATGCGGCAGGCCTCGTGGATGCGCTCGACAGAGACCGCGTCAATGGCGGACTGGCGGCCGACCATGCGGCGGAGCAGCTCGGCGATCTGGAAGACGCGGTCTGGCGTGGGGATGGCGATGGCGGCGAGCAGGTCGTCGTCATCGCGCCCAGCCAGCTGGTCCTCCGGCGGGTCGCAGTTCAGCCCGGACCGCCCCTGCTCCAGCGAGCGCAACGCCTTCTGCATGCTCTCGGGAAACGTCCGACCGATCGCCATCGCCTCGCCGACCGACTGCATCTGCGTGCCCAGCACGCCGGATGTCCCCGGCAGCTTCTCGAACGCCCAGCGCGGGATCTTCGTCACCACGTAGTCGATGGAGGGTTCAAAGCAGGCGGGCGTCGCCCGCGTGATGTCGTTGGGGATCTCGTCGAGCGTGTAGCCGACGGCGAGGCGGGCGGCGATCTTGGCGATCGGGAACCCCGTGGCCTTCGACGCCAGCGCGGAGGAGCGGGAGACCCGAGGGTTCATCTCGATGATCACCTGGCGCCCGGACACGGGGTCGAGGGCGAACTGCACGTTCGACCCGCCGGTCTCCACACCGACACGGCGGATGCAGGCGAAGGCGTCGTCGCGCATCCTCTGGTACTCGACATCACTCAACGTCTGCACCGGGGCCACCGTGATCGAGTCACCGGTGTGCACGCCCATCGGATCGACGTTCTCGATCGAGCAGACGATCACGCAGTTGTCGGCCCGGTCGCGCATCACCTCCAGCTCGAACTCCTTCCAGCCGGCGATCGACTCCTCGATCAGGATCTCGCCGATCGGGCTGGCGGCGAGGCCGACCTCGGCGAGGTGGTCGAGCTCGGCCGCCGTGTGAGCGATGCCGGTCCCCCGCCCGCCGAGGATGTACGCCGGCCGGATGATCACCGGCAGACCGACCTCGCCAGCCACCGCTCTGGCCGCGTCGAGCCCGTGGGCGATGCCGGAAGCCGGCACATCGAGACCGATCTCGATCATCGCCTGCTTGAACTGGGCGCGGTCTTCCGCCGTGGCGATCGCCTTGGCGTCGGCCCCGATCATCTCGGGCGTGCCGGGCACGCCGATGAGGCCTCGGTGGTGCAGCTCCATGGCCAGGTTGAGCGCCGTCTGTCCGCCGAGCGTGGGCAGGACGGCGTCGGGCCGCTCGCGCTCGATGATCAGCGCCAGGACCTCCGTCGTCAGCGGCTCGATGTAGGTGCGGTCGGCGAAGTCCGGGTCGGTCATGATCGTCGCCGGGTTGGAGTTGGCAAGGACGACGCGGTAGCCCTCGTCGCGCAGCACCCTGCACGCTTGCGTGCCGGAGTAGTCGAACTCGCAGGCCTGCCCGATGACGATCGGCCCAGACCCGATGACGAGGATCGACGACAGGTCGTCGCGGCGTGGCATCAGCGGACCCCCGCCACCGGATTGGGCAGGCCCGCGGGTTCTGCCGACGGAATGTGCATCCGCGCCTCGCAGGGGGCCCACCCACCGCCCGCATGGGTGACCACGCGTTGCGCGAAGCGGGCGAACAGGTAACTGGCGTCGTGGGGGCCGGGGCCGGCCTCCGGGTGGTGTTGGACCCCGAAGGCGTTGGCGTGGCGGGCGTCAAGGCCCTCGCACACACCGTCGTTGAGGTTGACGTGGGTCAACTCGGCGGCGTCAGCCAGCGAGTCGATGTCGACGGCGAAGTTGTGGTTCTGGCTGGTGATCTCGATCTTGCCGGTCGTCAGGTCCTTGACCGGGTGGTTGGCACCGTGGTGGCCGAACGGCAGGGCGACCGTCTCGCCGCCGAGCGCCCGGGCGAGCAACTGGTGGCCGAGGCAGATGCCGAACACGGGCACCCCCGACCCCAGCAGATCGGCGATGATGCCGGCGGCGCCGGCAACCTCGGCCGGGTCACCCGGACCGTTGGACAGGAAGATCCCGTCGGGCTCACGGGCCAGCGCGTCGGCCGCCGGTGTCGAGGCCGGCACGACGTCGACCACGCCCAACCCGCTGAGATGGCGCAGGATCGTGCGCTTGATGCCGTAGTCGTAGGCCACGATGCGGAACCGACCGCCCCGACCGACGGTGTACGGCTCGGCCGTCGTGACCGTGGCCACGAGGTCGACGCCGTCGGTCCCAGGTTCCTCGGCTGCGGCTCGAGTCAGGATCTCGCCGTCGTCGGCGGGCCCGAACGCCCCACCCATGGCTCCCGTCTCGCGGATCAGCCTCGTCAGCCGGCGGGTGTCGACGCCGGTGATGCCCGGGATGCCGTAGCGCCGCAGCATCGCGTCGAGGTCGGCCTGCGACCGGCGGTTGCTCGGCCGGCGGGCGAGCTCGCGCACCACCCCGCCCCCACAAAACGGGCGCCGGGACTCGAAATCCGTTGTGTTGACGCCGTAGTTGCCGATGTGCGGGTTGGTGAACGTGATGATCTGCCCGGCGTAGCTGGGGTCCGTCAGGATCTCCTGGTAGCCCGTCAACGCCGTGTTGAACACGACCTGGCCTGCGGCCGGCTCCGGTGACCCAAAGAGGTCGCCGTCGAACCTGGACCCGTCCGCAAGCACGAGCACGCCTTGTTTCATGCCGTCCTGCCCCTGGCGATCGACCGGATCGGCCTGTTTGCGCCGGACAGAACGTCCGCTCCGGACAGCACGGTGCAATCTTGGACCACGGGCACACCCTGGAAGATGGTGTGGCGCACCTTGCCACGCAGCTCCCGTCCGCCGTAGGGCGTGTTGCGGCTGCGGCTCGCCAGCATGCCCGGGCGCACGGACCACGTGGCGTCCGGATCGAAGACCACCAGGTTGGCCGCGTTGCCCGGCTCGACGTTCGTGCCGTGACGGTCGGCGACGCCGGCGATCTCGGCCGGCTTCCACGACAGCAGTCCGACGACGTCGACGAGCGGCAGGTCCAGCTCGGCCAGCGCCACACCGAGCGCCGTCTCCAGGCCGAGCATCCCGGGCGGCGCCTCGTCGAGCGGTCGTTCCTTCTCGGCGGTCGGGTGCGGGGCGTGATCCGTGGCGATGGCATCGATCGTGCCGTCGGCCAGCCCGGCTTTGATCGCTGCGACATCGTCAGCCGTGCGCAACGGCGGGTTGACCTTGAACACGGCGTCGTAGCTGCGCAGCTGCTCGTCGGTGAGGCAGAAGTGGTGCGGCGCCGCCTCGGCCGTCACGGCCACACCGTCGGCCTTGGCCCGCCGCACGAGATCGACGCTGCCCGCCGTCGACAGGTGCAGGAGGTGGAGGCGCGCCCCGGTCAGCTTGGCGAGCTCGAGGTCACGGTGGACCATCAGCTCTTCGGCCAGCGCCGGCCAACCCCGCAACCCGAGCTCGCTGCAGCACCGGCCCTCGTGCATCACGGCCCGCTCGGTCAGGCGGGCCACCTCGCAGTGCTGAGCGAGGACCATGTCCAACCCCAGCGAGTACTCCATCGCGCGGCGCATCAGCAGCGGGTCCTGCACCCCGTTGCCGTCGTCGGTGAAGATGCGCACGCCGGCGGCGGCGAGCTCGAAGAACGGCGCAAGGGCCTCGCCGGCACGACCGATGGTGATGCACCCGGCGGGCAGGACCTCGCACAGGCCGGCACGCTCGCCCTGGCGGCGGACGAACTCGACCACACCTCGCTCGTCCTGTGCCGGCTCGGTGTTGGGCATCGCGACCACTGCGGTGTACCCGCCGAGCGCGGCGGCCCGGCAGCCGGTCTCGATCGTCTCGGCCTCCTCGCGACCGGGCTCGCGCAGGTGGGCGTGGAGGTCGACGAAACCTGGGCTGACGACACAGCCGGAGGCGTCCAGCACGTCGCACCCACTGTGTTCGTCGGCGTCGTCGTCGAAGTCGGTGCCGACAGCGGCGACACGACCGCGGTCGAGCAGCACGTCGAGCCGCCGCTCCCCCGCCCGGTCGATCACCCGCCCGCCACGGATGAGCACCTGCCCGGCGGTCATGCGATCGACCCCGACGGGACGTCTCGACCAGCGCCGCCATCCTCTGGGGGCTGCACCCCCAGCCCCCATCCCGGGCCGGCTCGCTGGCGCTCGCTCGGCCGGTCGTCGCCTTCGGCGCCGAGCAGCTCGAACAGGACCGCCATGCGGACCGCCACGCCGTTGGTCACCTGTTGCGTGATGACGGCACCCGGCAGCTCGGCCGGGTCGACGAGGATCTCGACGCCGCGGTTCATCGGACCCGGGTGCATCACCAGTGCGTGTTCGGGCAGCCGGCGGGCCCGCTGCTCCGTGAGACCGAACCGGGCGCTGTACTCGCGCAGGCTCGGCACCAACGCCTCCTCCATGCGCTCTCGTTGCATCCGCAACAGGTACAGCACGTCGACCTTCTCGATGACCTCGTCCAGATCCGCCGTCGTTGCGGCCGGGGGGACTGGTGGGAGCAACGTGGCGGGAGCGACGAGCGTGACGTCGGCGCCGAGGGCGGTGAACACCTCGACGTTGCTGCGGGCCACCCGGCTGTGGCGGATGTCGCCGACGATGGCCACCCGCAGACCGTCCAACCCACCGGTGCGTCCGAGGGCGGTGCGCACCGTGTAGGCGTCGAGCAACGCCTGGGTCGGGTGCCCGTGCCAGCCGTCGCCGCCGTTGACGATACTCGCCGTCGTCCACCGGCTGACCTGCCACGGCACACCGCTCGACCCGTGGCGCACGACGAACGCGTCGACCCCCATCGCGGCGACCGTCTCGATCGTGTCGCGCAGGCTCTCGCCCTTGTTGACGCTGGAGTCCTTGACCGTGAACGTCATCACGTCGGCGGACAAGCGCTTGGCCGCCGTCTCGAACGACAGGCGGGTGCGCGTGGAGTCTTCGAAGAAGAGGTTGCACACCGTCTTGCCACGCAGGGCCGGGACGCGCGGATTGGGTCGCCGGTTGACCTCGACCATCGTGTCGGTCAGGTCGAGCAGACGCAGGACGCCGTCCGTGCCGATCTCCTCGATCGAGCGGAGGTGCTTCAAGCTGCACCAGCCGGTCGTTCGATGATCTCGACGCCGTCGACAGTGGCTCGGACCTCCTCGTGCGCGCTCGTCGGCAGGTTCTTGCCGACGTAGTCGGGACGGATCGGCAACTCCCGGTGCCCGCGGTCGACGAGCACGGCGAGCTGCACGGTGCGCGGTCGCCCGTAGTCGGCGACGGCGTCGAGCGCGGCGCGCGCGGTACGTCCGGTGAACAGCACATCGTCGACGAGCACCACGGTGGCGCCGTCGACGTCGACCGGAACGTCGCTGCGAGCGGCCGGCGAGACCGGACGCATGCCGATGTCGTCGCGATACAGCGCGGCGTCGATGCTGCCGACGGGCACCGGTCGTTCGATCGTCGCGATCGCCGCGCCGAGGAGGTCGGCCAGCCACACGCCACCGACCTGGATGCCGAGCAGGACGACGCCGTCCAGACCACGGTTGCGCTCGAGGATCTCGTG
>JBPCJW010000206.1:0-9389 GCA_051004915.1 Ilumatobacteraceae bacterium | reverse complement strand
CCGCCGTGGCAGCAGACGACGATCGTGCCGCCGGCATGGCGTTGCGTCAGCTCGCTCAGCCCGACACCGACCCGGTGGTGCAGCTCGGCGATCGTTTCCCCACCGGGAAAGGTCACGGCGTACGGGTCGGTCTCCCAATCCGGCATCCCGTGTCGCTCGATGAAGTCGGCGAAGGTCAACCCGTCGCAGTCCGGCCCCGGATCGTGCTCGCCGAACCGGTCGTCGACGTGCACCGCGACGCCGCCGAGCGCCGGAGCGAGGATCTCGGCCGTCTCGATCGCCCGGGGGTAATGGCTGGCGTACAGAGCGGCCCCGGCCAGCTCGCCCGTCTCGGCCAGCCGAGTGGCGAGCCGCTCGCACTGCTGCCGACCCAGCTCGGACAGCCCCGAGCACGTGCGCGGGCCACCGATCGAACGCGCCACGCTGGTCCGCGACTCGCCATGCCGCACGAGCACCACCCGGGTGGGCTTGGCGGCGTCCTCCTCCTCGGCCACCCGGCGCACGGTAGCGAGCCCACCGGGCCGCTGACATTTCGTTCAACTGCCGAGGCGCCCCGGGCGTCGCTCGTAGGGTCGAGCTGTGGCGTCGGGGGTGCGGGGGATGCACCGATTCACTCTGCGACCCGTCGAGAACGACCCCCGAGCGGCGGCCATCATCAGCGGAGCCACATCGCTCGGCGTCATGCTCGACGGTCCGGTCCACGTGGCCGATCTCGTGTTCGTGGAAGGGGATCTCGACGCAGCCCAGCTCGACCGCCTCGGCACGTTCCTCGCCGACCCGCTGCTGCTGACCGCCTCGCGGCAGGCACCGGTGGGTGACGGCGTCGAGATCACGCTGCACCCCGGCGTCACCGATACCGCCGCCGCCGCCGTGCTCGACGCCGCCCGCCAACTCGACGTCCCGGTCGAGGCGGCGGCGACAGGCCGGCGCATCGAGCTTCCCGCCGGCACCGACGAGGCCACGGTCGAGCTGCTGCTGCGCCGCCTCGTCGCCAACTCGGTGATCGAGGACTGGACGTACGGCCCGGCGGAACCCGACCTCCATCCCGGCACGGATCACCGTCCAACGGCGACGACCGTGCCGCTGTGGAACCTCGACGCGGCGGGACTCGCCGGGCTCAACGAGGCGCGGTCGATGGCCCTCGACCCGGCCGAGCTGCAAGCCATCAAGCGGCACTTCGACATGGAGGGACGCGACCCGACCGACGTCGAGCTGGAGACGCTGGCCCAGACGTGGAGCGAGCATTGCTCGCACAAGACCTTCCGGGCGGCGATCACGACATCCGACGGCCGGTCCCGGCCTGGCTTGCTCGACCGGTTGCGTGCCGCCACGGACATGATCGCCGCTTCCTTCGTCCGCTCGGCATTCGTCGGCAACGCGGGCATCGTGTCGTTCGCCGAGGGCACGACGGTGGCGCTGAAGGCCGAGACGCACAACCACCCCTCGGCCGTCGAGCCGTTCGGCGGCGCCAACACGGGCGTCGGCGGTGTCATCCGTGACGTCCTCGGTGCCGCCCACCGCCCCGTCGCCGTGACCGACGTCCTGTGCTTCGGGCCGGCCGACCTGCCGATCGCCGAGCTGCCGGGCGGCGCCCTGCACCCGCGCCGGATCCGTGATGGCGTCATCGACGGCGTCGCCGACTACGGCAACAAGATCGGACTGCCGACCATCGCCGGCGCGGTCCTCTACGACCCCGGCTTCATTACCAACCCGCTGGTGTTCTGCGGCTGCATCGGCCTCGCCACCGATCGTCACGCCGGGGATCGTCACGGCGCTGGGCGCCCTGCCTCGACCGGGCCGGATCCTGGCGACCGGGTCGTCCTGCTCGGCGGGCGGACCGGTCGTGACGGCATCCGCGGCGCCACCTTCTCCAGCCTCACCATGGACGCCACGACGGGCCACGTCGCCGGCGCCAGCGTGCAGATCGGCGATCCCGTCACCGAGAAGCGCCTCATCGACGTGCTCGCCGACGCCGCCGACCTGTGGTCGGCGATCACCGACTGCGGCGCCGGCGGGCTGTCGTCGGCGGTCGGCGAGATGGCCGAGGGCGTCGGCGCCGACGTCGAGCTGGCCGCAGTGCCGCTCAAGTACGCCGGGCTCGAGCCGTGGGAGGTCTGGCTGTCCGAGGCCCAGGAGCGGATGGTCGTCGCCGTGCCGCCCGTGCGGCTCGACACGCTGCGCGCCCGCTGCGACCGCTACGGCGTCGAGCTGGCCGACCTCGGCGCGTTCACCGGCGACGGTCGACTGGTCGTGCGCGATCGCGGCGCAGTCGTGCTCGACCTGGCCACCGACTTCCTCCACGACGGCCGGCCGCAGCGCGAGCTGCACGCCGAGCTGCCGGTGCCGACGAGGGTGCCGTCGGGCCGCATCGTCGCCGACCCTGCCGCTGCGCTGCTCGCCCTGCTCGCCCACCCGAACATCGCGTCCAAGGCGGCGACCATCCACCGATACGACCACGAGATCGGTGGCGGCACGGTCGTCCGCCCGCTCGTCGGCGTGGAGGGCGACGCACCAGGCGACGGCGTCGTTCTCGCCGATCCTCGCGACAGCCACGGCCTGGCCGTCGGCATCGGGGTCAACCCGTGGTTCGGACTGCATGACGCCGAGGCGATGGCTCATGCTGTCGTCGACGAGGCGATCCGCAACGTCGTCGCCGTCGGCGCCGATCCCGATCGTGTCGCGCTGCTCGACAACTTCTCCTGGGGCGACCCCCGCCGCCCGGCGACGCTCGGACAGCTCGTCGCCGCCGTGGAGGGTTGCCACGATGCTGCGCTCGCCCACCGCGCCCCGTTCGTGTCGGGCAAGGACTCGCTGAACAACGAGTACACGGGCCGCGACGGTGCCCGCCACGCCGTCCCGCCGACGCTGGTGATCACCGCCGTCGCCCACGTCGCCGACATCGGCCGCACGGTCACCGCCGAGCTGGTGGAGCCGGGCAACGTCGTGCTGCTGCTCGGGACCACAGCCGAGGAGTTCGCCGGCAGCCACCTCGACCTCGTCCTCGGCGCGCCGTCCGAGCTCGGATGCGTCCCGCAGCCCGACGCGGACGCGCCGGCCCGGTACCGGCGCCTGCACACCGCGATGCGCGCCGGGCTCGTGCAGTCCTGCCATGACGTCAGCGAAGGTGGGCTGGCCGTGGCACTGGCCGAGCTGTGCATCGCCGGTCGGGTCGGGATGACCGTGACGCACCTCCCGCACGACGATCTCGCCGCGTCGCTGTTCTCGGAGTCGACCGGCCGGTTCGTCGTCGAGGTCCGTCCGGCCGACCTGTCGCCGTTCGTCGCCATCGTCGGCGAGTGCCACTTGCTGGGCCAGGCCGACGCGGATCCGATCCTGCGGCTGCCCAGCGTCGAGCCGATCGCCGTCGCCGACCTCGTCGCCGCCTTCACTGGGAGCGACACGTGAGTCGGCCGCCGGCGCTCGTCGTGGCCGGGCCGGGGACCAACCGCGACACCGACGCCGTGCTCGCCCTCGACCTCGCCGGCGCTGAGCCATGCGTCGTCCTCGCCGGCGAGCTGATCGCCGACCCCAGTCGCCTCGATGCGGCGCGCATCGTCGTCGTCGCCGGTGGCTTCAGCTACGGCGACTCGCTCGGCGCCGGACGGATGCTGGCCCTCGACCTGACGGCGGGCGACGGCGGACGCCTCGGCGACCGACTGCGGTCGTTGGTCGCCGGCGGCCGTCCGGTGATCGGGATCTGCAACGGCTTCCAGGTGCTCACACGATCCGGTCTGCTCCCAGGCGCGCTCGGTCACAACGCGGGCGGCAGGTTCGACTGCCGGTGGGTCGAGCTGATCGCCGAGCCGGCCACCAGATGCATGTGGACCGCCGGTCTTGACGATCCGGTGCACTGCCCGATCGCCCACGGCGAAGGCCGGTACGTCCATCCGGACCCGGACGCGCTGGCCGCGTCGGGACAGGTGGCGCTGCGCTACGCCGGCGCCAACCCGAACGGATCGGTGGCCGACATCGCCGGCGTGTGCGACACCAGCGGGGTGGTGCTCGGTCTCATGCCGCACCCCGAGAACCACGTCCTCGCTCGCCAGCACCCCCGCCACCGGCGGGACCCCGACACGATGCGTCACCTCGGGCTGCGCCTCTTCGAGAACGCCGTGCGCCATGTCAAGTAGTCCGATCACTCTGACGCCGGCGCCGTTCATGCACGTGGATCTGCCGTTGCCCGACCGGCGCGATGGCAAGGTGCGCACGTCGTACGCGCTGGGCCCCGACCACCGTCTGTTCGTCACGACAGATCGCCTCTCGGCGTTCGACCGCATCGTCGCCGGCGTGCCGTACAAGGGCCAGGTGCTCAACCAGCTCGCCGCATGGTGGTTCGAGCAGACGGCCGATGTCGTCGCCAACCATGTCATCGCAGTGCCCGACCCCAACGTCCTCGTCGCCAGGTCGGCAACGACGTTGCCCGTCGAAGTCGTCGTGCGGGGCTACATCACGGGGGTCACCGCCACATCGCTGTGGGCGCCGTATGTTGCGGGAGCGCGCACCATCTACGGGCACCGGTTCCCCGACGGGTTGGCCAAGAACACGGCCCTCCCGGCGCCCATCGTCACGCCGACGACGAAGCCGCCTGCCGGGTCCACGGTGCACGACGAGCCGCTGACGATGGCCGAGGTGGTCGACCGCCAGCTGGTCGGCAAAGAGCGCTGGGACGAGGTCGCAGCCGCTGCCGTCGAGCTGTTCCGACGAGGCCAGGACGTCGCCGCCACCGCCGGCCTGCTCCTCGCCGACACGAAGTACGAGTTCGGCCTCACTGCCGACGACGAGCTGCTGCTGATCGACGAGGTGCACACCCCCGACTCCTCCCGGTTCTGGGTGGCAATGACGTACGAGCAGCGCCTCGCCGCCGGTGACGAGCCGGAGAGCCTCGACAAGGAGGTCGTGCGCCGGGCGCTGGCCGACGCCGGGTTCCGCGGCGACGGCCCGATCCCCGACCTCGGCTCGGATGTCTGGGCGGCCACCTCGGCGCGCTACATCGACGCGTACGAACGACTGACCGGGCTGGCCTTCGCGCCCGGCCACTATCCCGTTGGCGAGCGCATCACCGCCCGCCTCGGCGAATTGCCCATTTTGAGAGGAGAGGAGTACGTCAACTGCGTTCCCCGGCCACGCAGGCAGTCGTTGGATGCTCCCTCGCTGGCGCTCGGTCGCTCGCATGACAGAGAGGAATCACCAGAATGAAAGAGAGCCCCCGAGAGGAGTGCGGCGTGCTCGGCATCTCGACCCCGCACGGCGAGGGGGTGGCGCAGCTCGCCTTCTTCGGCCTGTTCGCCCTGCAGCACCGTGGGCAGGAGGCTGCCGGCATCGCCGTCAGTGACGGTCACCGGGCCCGTGTGCACAAGCAGGCCGGGTTGGTGTCCAACGTGTTCACCAACGACACGCTCGCCCCGCTGGCGGGCTACCACGCCATCGGCCACACGCGGTACTCGACGACCGGGTCGAGCAACGAGCGCAACATCCAACCGTTCGTCGTCGAGACGATGCACGGCCCGCTGGCCCTTGCCCACAACGGCAACATCGTCAACACCCCCGAGCTGCGCGAGGAGCTGTTGCACAAGGGCTTCGGGTTGACGGCCACCAGCGACTCCGAAGTGATGACGCTGATGCTCGCCGCGGCCGGCGGCAAGACGTGGGAGGAGCGCATCGACCGCACGCTGCCGGCGTGGAAGGGCGCCTTCTCGCTGGTGCTGTTGGCCGCCGATCGTGTCGTCGCAGTGCGTGACCCGTGGGGCTTCCGGCCGCTGTCGGTGGGTCGCCTTCCGCACGGTGGTCATGCCGTGGCCAGCGAGACGTGCGCCCTCTCGACGCTCGGCTGCATCGACGTGAGCGAGGTCGAGCCGGGTGAGATCATCACGCTGCAAGGTGCCGAGCTGCACCGTCGGCGAGCCATGGCGCCGGCCGAGGCGCAGGCCCGCTGCACGTTCGAGTTCGTCTACTTCTCCCGCCCGGACTCGGTGTGGGACGGGCGCAGCGTCCACCACGTGCGCGAGCTGCTCGGCGCCGAACTGGCAGGCGAGTCACCGGTCGAGGCCGACCTCGTGATCCCGGTGCCGGACTCCTCCATCCCCGCTGCCATCGGGTACGCCAGGGCGAGCGGCGTGCCGTACAACGACGGGTTGATCAAGAACCGCTACATCGGCCGTACGTTCATCGAACCGACGCAGGAGATCCGCGACCGTGGCGTGGCGCTGAAGTACAACGCGCTGTCGGAGAACCTGGAGGGCAAGCGGGTCGTGATGATCGACGATTCGATGGTCCGCGGCACGACGGCCGGCCCACTCGTCAAGCTCGTCCGGGACGCCGGTGCGGCCGAGGTGCACGTGCGCATCACGTGCCCGCCGATCATCCACCCGTGCCACTTCGGCGTCGACATGGGCCATGACGGCGACCTCATCGCGGCCCGGTTGACGATCCCGGAGATCCGCGACCGGGCGGGTGCCGACAGCCTGGAGTTCCTCTCGCTGGAGGGCATGATGCGCGCCGTCGGACGGGCCGACGGTTCCGAGACCGGGTACTGCAACGCCTGCTTCACGGGCCGCTACCCGATCGAGGTCGCCGACGCCCAGGCCAAGCTGTCCTTCGAGGGCGTCCTGGCGTGAAGGTCGCCGTCGTCGGCGGGGGCGGACGGGAGCAAGCGATCGCGTGGGCCTGTCGGGGCCACGGCCACGACGTGACGGTGGTCGGCTCGCTGGACGACGTCGATCTCGACGGCGTCGACCTGGTCATCCCCGGTCCCGAAGCGCCGCTGGTCGCCGGCGCCGCCGACGAGTGTGCGGCACGGAGCGTTCCATGCTTCGGGCCGACCGCCGCGCTGGCACGGCTGGAGTCGTCGAAGGGATGGGCCCGGGACCTTGCGGCGTCGCTGGGCATCCCCGGTCCGGCCTTCGCCCGGTTCGCCGCCGGCGACGTCGACGGCGCGCTGGCGTGGTGGCGGGCGCTCGGACGACCGGTCGTCGTGAAGCTCGACGGGCTGGCAGCCGGCAAGGGCGTCAGGGTGCCGGACGGCGACGCGGCGACGGAGCAGGCGATCCGATCGGCGGATGGCCGGTTCCTGCTCGAGGAGCGGATGCACGGCCCGGAGTGCTCGCTGCTCGCACTCTGCGATGGCACGACGGCTCGGGCGTTGCCGCTGGCGCAGGACCACAAGCGGGTCGGCGAGGGCGACACCGGACCCAACACCGGCGGGATGGGCGCGTACGCCCCGGCGCCGGTCGCCGTCGAGCCCGACGAGCTGATGGCGACGTTCGTGCAGCCCGTCATCGATCACCTCGCTGCCGCCGGGACGCCGTACGTCGGCGTGCTGTACGCCGGGCTGATGCTCACCGACGACGGGCCACGCCTCGTCGAGTACAACGTCCGCTTCGGCGATCCGGAAGCGCAGGCCGTCCTGCCGTTGCTGCGCTCGGACCTCGCCGCGCTCGCGCTGGCGTGTGCGCGCGGCCAGCTGGCGTCGACGCCCGTCGAGGTCGACGCAGGCGCGGCCTGCACGGTGGTCGCCGCCGCGCCCGGCTACCCGGGAGCGCCGGTCACGGGCGGCTCTGTCACGGTTGGCGAACTGCCGCGGGATGCGCTGCTGTTCCCCGCCGGGTTGACCGACGGCGTCACGTCGGGCGGTCGCGTCCTGGCCGTCACCGGAGTCGGCACGACCCTCGCCGCCGCCCGGTCCGTCGCGTACGAAGCCATGTCTCGCATCGAGTTCGCCGGGATGCAGGTGCGCCGGGACATCGGCTGGCGGGCGCCTGGCGCGGCGCTCGCCTCCTACGCCGCAGCGGGCGTCGACATCGATGAGGGCAACCGCGCGGTGGTCAAGATGCGGGCGGCCGTCGAGCGGACCCACGGCAGCGAGGTCGTGCGGGGGGTGGGCAGCTTCGGCGGCGTCTTCTCGGCCAAGGCCATCGCGGCGATGGACGACCCGGTGCTCGTCGCCTCCACCGACGGCGTGGGCACGAAGGTCGAGCTCGCCGCCCGGCTCGGGCGGGTCGGCGGGGTTGGTCATGACATCGTCAACCATTGCATCGGCGACGTGCTCGTGCAGGCGGCCACGCCGCTGTTCTTCCTCGACTATCTCGCCGCCGGCACGCTCGACGCCGATCTCGTGGCGGCCGTGGTCACGGGGATGGCCGAGGCGTGCGAGGCCGCAGGGTGCACGCTGCTCGGCGGGGAGACCGCCGAGATGCCGGGCGTCTACGTGCCGGGCGCGTTCGACGTGGCCGGAACGATGGTCGGGGTGGCCGAGCGAGCGGCGCTGCTTCCCCAGTCGGACCTTGGCGTCGGGGACGTGCTGATCGGCGTGGCGTCAAGTGGGCCGCACACCAACGGCTACTCGCTGCTGCGCGAGGTCTTTCGGTGGGCGCCGATGGACGTTGTGCCCGACGGGCTCGATCGGTCGCTGGCCGATGCGCTGCTCGCGCCGCACCGCAACTACCTGCCGGTGCTCGGCCCGGCGATCGCCGGCGGGCGAGTCACGGCCCTTGCCCACATCACCGGTGGCGGGCTGCTGGAGAACGTGCCGCGGGTGTTGCCGGCAGGCGTCGACGCCCGCATCGAGCTCGGCTCGTGGCCGGTGCCACCGCTGTTCCGGTTGGTCGCCGAGCTGACGCCGACCCTCGACGACGCCGAGCGCCACCGCACGCTGAACATGGGCGTCGGCATGGTCGTGGTGTGCGGGACGGGTGATGCTGACGACGTGCAGGCCGCGATCCCCGAGCAGACCTGGATCATCGGCCACCTCGTCCAGGCTGCACCCGGCCAACCCCCGGCCGTCAAGCTCACCCGTGCTACGCGATGAGCGATGAGTGATCATGGGACGCAGATCGCTCATCGCGTCGCGTGGCCGCATCGGGTGATGAGCGATGTGCGCCGTCTGGCCACTCATCGCTCATCGCGATGTTGTTCAGCCCGGCTCGAGCGCGAAGCGGATGCGGCCGTTTGCGCTTGCCCTTGCTCTCGACCTTGGTGATCCGGAACGGGCGTAACTGGGCCGTGTTGGCGAGGTGCGTGCCACCGCACGCCTGGCAGTTGACACCGTCGATGTCGATCACCCGCAGCCGGCCGTCCGGCGTCGGTGGCGGGGCGACCGACAGGCTGCACACCAGTCCGGCGACCGTCGCCGCACCGTCCGCATCGACGTAGACGCTGCGCACGTCCGCTCGATGCCGGATGATCTCGTTGACCCCGGCATCGAGCCCACGCAGCACCTCGTTGTCGACCTCTGACAGGTCGAAGTCCATCCGCCCGGTGCCGTCGTCGAGCACGTGCCACGCCGTCCATTCCGTGGCGCGATCGTGCTGGAAATCCAGCATGAACCTTCGTCAGAAACTCTTGGTGGCGAGACTTTTCGTCAACGGTCCGCCGCCTGGAGCGGGTGAACGCGT